>DATAYL010000489.1:0-6554 GCA_036272575.1 Bryobacteraceae bacterium
GCTAACTATGGCGGCTCAATCCCGACCGTAGTTAACATCGACAATCCGGGATCAAAGGGAGGAACCTTCCAGGGCCGGGCCACCTTCTCGGGATGGGCACTGAACACCAGCGCGACGGTTAAAAGCGTGACGGTTTCGGTCGATGGCGTTTCCCAGGGAGCAGCCACTTATGGGTTAAGCCGGCCAGACGTATGCACGCTATACGCGACTTCTCCCGGTTGTCAGAATGGAGCTGCAAACATCGGCTGGTCTTCCGTGGTTGATACGACAAAGCTCGCGAACGGTAATCATGTTCTGTCCATTGCGGCGACCAGCGCGAACGGAGAACGCGCCATTCAAGCCCATCCGTTCACAGTAGGAAACTGGACTACCGCGAATCCGATCATCGTCAGTATCGATAAGCCGAATTCACAAACTGGACCATTGAGTGGACGAACGAATATCGGCGGGTGGGCCATCGATCCTGACGCCTCGATCGCTGCGGTATCAATTGCGATTGATGGCGTTCCGCTGGGCAACGCGAGTTATGGCGGAAACCGCTCCGATGTTTGTGCTACTTTCTCTGGCTACCCTGGATGCCCGAATGTCGGGTGGAATTTCTCGCTCGATACGACGCTGGTTCCCGACGGTACGCACACGCTGCAAGTCACTGTGACGCCGGACAGCGGGCAAGTGTATACGCAAACCACACCGATCCAGATTGGAAACCTCGCTAGCCAGACCAATCCCACTTACATTTCAATCGATCAGCCGAACTCGAGCAGTTCGCCGTTCTCAGGATCTGCGACGTTTAGCGGTTGGGCCCTCAATAGCAATTCTGCGATTGCAACCGTGGAGATTTCGATTGATGGTGTAGCCAATGGGATAGCTACTTATGGCAGCCCGCGAACAGACGTGTGCGCGAAACTTCCTGGTAAGCCTGGTTGCCCCAGTGTCGGCTGGACCTATCTCTTCAGCACAGCAGACCTGACTAATGGAGTCCATACCGTCGAAGTCACCTCGACTGCTGAAAACGGCGAGCGCGCCACCGCGAGTTCCAGCTTTACCGTGGCCAATGCAGTTTCCCACAGTCCCACGACCGCGTCCATTACGGAGCCTAGCTCGATGAGCAGTGCGTACCAGGGCCTGGTTCAGTTTTCTGGGACCGCCACCAGTACGAGTGCCAAGGTGACTGCTATTACTGTCTCAATTGATGGTTTCCCCTACGGATCGACGTCCTTCACCGCGGCCGGTCCGAATGCGGTTGTGAACTGGACCTATTCGCTCAACACCACTCAGCTTTCCGACGGTGCTCACACGCTGGGTATCACCGCCACTGGCGCGGATGGCACTGCGTCGGTTACCTCCGCCACGTTCCAGGTCGCGAACTGGAGCTCGCCTAGCCCGACTCGCGTCGATATCGACGTTCCTAACTCCTCAAGCGCGAATTTCTCGGAAACCGCATACTTCGGGGGTTGGGCGCTGAATCCCACATCCGCCATTACGAGTATTCAAGTGGCGGTTGACGGCATTCCCTTTGGAGCTGCGCAGTATGGCGGCGTGCGCAACGACGCTTGTTCTATTTACAAGAACCAGCCTGGTTGTCCAGATGTCGGTTGGAATGCTGCTGTCGACACAACCTACTTAGCAAATGGAACACATACTTTGGCTATTACCGCCACTACGGCAGCCGGCCAAAGCTTCACGACTACATCGAGCTTTACTGTGGCGAACTGATGAACGAAGCGGGAACCGGGCGGACTCTTGCGGGGGCGGCCCGGTCCCAGCTCCTTTGCTATCCTTAGATTTCTCCAGTTCAGAAGTGCCTAGGCGACTAGTTCGAGCCTGAACTGATGCTTCGCAATGCACATCAAAAAGCAGCGACTTCTCACACCCGGACCAACACCCCTATTGCCTGCCGCTCTGCACGCCATGATGGGTTCCGATATTCATCATCGGACGGAAGATTTCCGGAACCTCTACAAGCAAGTCTTGTCCGATCTTAAGAGCGTGCTCGGAACAGCGAATGACGTGTTAGTTCTGGTTGCCTCGGGCTCTGGTGGCTTGGAAGCAGCGACTCAGAATTTCTTCTCTCCGGGAGATGAAGTGCTTGTTTGCTCTGCCGGGAAATTTGGCGAGCGCTGGGTAGAGATCATGAAGGCTTGGGGCATGAAAGCGACCGTGCTCAGCGTACCGTACGGAGATGCCGTTTCCGCCGGGGAAGTCGAGAAAGCGCTCGCTGCGAATCCGAAGCTCAAGGGCGTTTTTGTGCAGGCATCGGAAACTTCAACCGGCGCCCAGCACGACGTCAAAGCTATGGGTCTGGCGATAAAGCGAACAAACGCTATCTTTGTCGTCGATGCCATTACCGGAATCGGTACCATGCCGCTCGATATCGATGGCTGGGGTCTCGACATTGTTGTAGGTGGTTCACAGAAGGCGTTCATGATTCCTCCTGGACTCGCTTTCCTTTCCATTAGCCCGAAAGCGTGGACGCTGGCGGACACTGCGCAAGCTCCCCGCTTCTATTTTGACCTTAGGAAAGAAAAGAAGAATGCCGTAAGCGGGGAGTCGGCCTGGACACCTAATACCGCTCTCCTGCTTGCTCTCGCCGAAACACTTAAGTACATCAAGGCTCTCGGCATGGACAAGCTTGTTGAAAATGCCCAGCTTCTCGCTCGGGCGACGCGCGAGGCGATGAAGGCTCTCGGTCTTACCCTTTTTTCGTCCTCTCCTGGCTCATCCGTGACGGCGGTGCGTGCACCTGCCGGTATGGATTCGGGAGTCATCATCAAGGAATTCCGAAACCGTTTCAATGCGATCATCACAAATGGCCAGGGTTCGATGAAAGGTGAGATTTTCCGTCTGGCTCACCTTGGATACTTCGACTTTCACGATCTCTTCGCAGTCATTGCGGAATTGGAGCTGATCCTCGCAGCTAACGGGCACGCGGTGCGTTTCGGTTCGGGAGTTGCCGCCGTCCAGCATGTCTACGCCGAAGTAGCTTTGCCGAAGGAAGCTCTTGCATTGAGCTGATTTCTTTAGAAACACAAATATCTATTAATGAAAATTCTCGTTGCCGAGCCACTCGCGGCCGCCGCTATCCAACGTCTTCAGGCGCAGTCGGATTGGGAAATAGTTGTTTCAGACCCGAAAGGATATTCTGCACATTTAGCTGATTGCGATGCCTTGCTGGTGCGGAGCGCGGTAAAGGTCACGCGGGATGTATTGGCCAAAGCTCCGAATCTTCGTGTAATTGGCCGTGCCGGCGTCGGAGTCGATAACGTTGATTTGCCCGCCGCGACTGAAGCCGGTGTTCTGGTGATGAATACGCCGGGCGGAAATGCGGTGTCCGTTGCCGAACATACTCTTGCTTTCATGCTTTCGTTGGCGCGCGCGGTGCCGCAGGCAAGCGCTTCGACCAAATCCGGCAAATGGGAGAAAAAGAAGTTTCTTGGCAACGAGCTGCGCGGTAAAACACTCGGCATCGTGGGATTAGGAAGCATCGGGCGCGAAGTTGTGCGGCGCGCACGCACTTTTGAGATGCGGATTGTCGGCCATGATCCATTCATCAGCTCACAAAGCGCACACGATCTTGGTATCGAACTCGTCGGCTTGCCGGAACTTTATCAGCAAAGCGACTACATCACCTTGCATGTCGCTTTCACGCCCGATACGAACCATATGCTGAATCAACTGGCTTTTGCGCAAATGAAGCCAGGGGTCCGGATTGTTAACTGCGCTCGCGGTGAGTTGATCGATACGACAGCTCTCGAAGCCGCTCTGGCGAACGGCACCGTCGCCGGAGTCGCGCTCGACGTGTTTGAAACGGAGCCTCCCGGAGAGTTGCCAATGTTCAAGCTCGAATCGGTTCTGGCCACTCCCCACATCGCCGGTTCGACGGAAGAAGCACAGGAGATCGTTGGCATTCGTATTGCCGAGCAGCTTATCGAGTATTTACAGAGCGGTGTAGCTCTCAACGCAGTGAATATGCCCGCTCTAACCGCCGAGCAGTTCCGTGCGATTGGACCCTACGTCGATTTGGCAGAGCGGCTCGGACTATTTCTCAGCCACATCGCCGCCGGCAACGCACATACTATCCGCCTCGTTTATTCCGGCAGGCTAGCCGACAACAATACCCAGCTTTTGAGAAATGCGGGATTAGCGGGCGTCTTGAGCCGGTCACTCGAGTATCGGGCCAATGTGGTTAACGCCATGCAAATTGCCGCACAGCGGGGCTTTCGCGTTATTGAACAGCGCGAGCCTGGGGACGGCGACATAAACTCGATTCGCATGGAATTGGAATCCGATGCCGGTTCGTTTTCCGCGGTTGGTGCGCTAGTACTTGAGAAGCCGAGACTCTTGCAGGTGGAGGGCATTGCTTGTGAAGCTACCCTCGACGGCAATCTGCTATACGCGAAAAACGAGGATGTGCCGGGCGTGATCGGTTATCTCGGTACAATGCTGGGCGCGAACGGGGTGAATATTGCCAACTTCGCCCTCGGACGTCAGGAATCCGTCGCAAAGCCTTTGACGCCTTTAAACGCCATCTCAATTATTGAGACGGATGAGCCTGTACAGGATCAACTGATTGAGCGCCTCTTAGAAAATAAGGCGCTTAAATCGGTTCGGCGCGTCAATCTGAACCGGTAGCACAGCTCCGGCGGCGCCGAAACGCGCTGCGTCTCTTTAACGTCCGACAGAGTGTTGATGAAGGAGCTAATCATGCGGACTTGCAGGTTCGTGCGCTCGGTTTTGAGTGCCCCTGGCGGCCGGAAGCGCGTGTTCCTTTCTCGAATCGCGCCGTGGCTTGCAGCTTGCGTCCTCTTAAGCTTTGGCTCCCTGGCTTTCGGGGCGGCGCATAAGTTGACGAGCGACGATCCGTCGCAATGGACGGAAAACGACGTTTACCAGATCCTGCATAACTCGCCTTGGACTAAGCCGGTTAAGGTCAATTCCTCGGCGGCCTCTGCCGGTAGTCTGAATCAAGGCTCAACTCCAGGAAATACCTCATCGAACGGAAATTGGGGGAACAACAATAGCGTCCCCAATGGAGCGCCTGGAGCTATGGGCCGGCGCGGTATGGGACGTTCGCAACGGACATATAATTCCGGAAGCGGCTCCTCTAACGGCTCGTCGCGTTCACCATCGAGCGAGGTGGAGATCCAATGGCAGAGTGCTCTCCCGGTTCAGATAGCCGCCGCGAAGAAGGACAAGGCCGATGCGGATGTTTCTTCGCTCAAGGGAATGAATGAATACGTAATAGCTTTGATCGGTCTTCCTGACACAGCTATTGGTGGCCGTGCCGCTTCGATCGATTCCGATACGACTCTCAATGCAGAGATCGAGCAGCGAATGTGCGATCGCGTAAAGGCATCCGCAACCCTGTTACGCGGTGGGCACGATGCCCTTAAACCGGACAAAGTGGAAGTCAATCAGGGCAAAGACGGGCGAATCCTGATTTATTTTGCCAAATCCGATCCGATTCTGTTGTCCGACAAATCCGTCGAGTTCCGGCTCATCGGCGACCATGTGCAATTGCGCAAGAAGTTTGTTCTGAAGGAGATGACGTATCAGGGCAAGCTCGTGTTATAGAGTTCCCGGGTTGGGCGTCCTGAAGCTTCCTAAGTGATCTTTTTCCGCTATTTGTAGTCATACCTAGCGGAGGTTGTAAATGGCTGAGAACAAAAAGTGCGCGCACCCGTCGTGCAATTGTCAGGCCCGTGAGGGAAGTGAATATTGCAGCTCGTTTTGTGAGGGCGCAGGTAAAGCCCCAGATATTCAGTGCGGGTGTGGACATCCTGAGTGCGCGGGAACTACTAAGCTTTGATCATCGTTAGTTGCCGGAGCTCCTCGCTGGCACGCTTTTGACATATGAGCTCCACGCTTTCCTGGCTGAATCGGCGAATTCGTCGAGTTGCAAGTAGTCGTCCTTCCAGCTGACGTACATTATGCCCTGAATTCCCGGAATACCCCTGGCGTTCTGAAGATCCGCTGCCGCCGAGGCACCGCTTCCGCTGTCGTAATAACCTGCGATGATCTGCTGATGTGGAATCGTCTGTCTCCGATCCAGGCCGGCAAACCACCTCAAGGATTGCATTAGGTGATCGTGGTCCCAGTTGAGAACGCCCACTTCGGGTTGCAGCCCCTTCCATGAACCCGCTAAGTTGCCTTCCACGTAAAAGTAATGGTTCCTGGCATTGTGATACGGATTAAACATATCGCTCCAAACATACAGCCGTGTGCCTGGCAGCAGCGATTTGTAAATCTGGCTAGTTTGCGTAACGCTCCAGGCCAACAGCTGTCCTGCGGTGAAATGCTTTTCGCGGCAGGACGCGCAGGAGTTCACTTGGCGCATCTCGTCATAAGAGAGCAGAAGTTCGCTCCGAGCCGGTAACACGGTCTTAAGCGCTTTTGCATTGTTGCTCAACCAACGAAATACTCCTTCAGTGGTCAGGCACATGCCGACCTGGTTATCTCCGGGAATCGGGAAAGCCGCGTAGTAGTCGATAGACACGGACTCTCCTCGATGCAGCGACGTACCGGGCGGCAAGATCACCGTGACGGGTGCATGA
>DATAYL010000490.1:0-22057 GCA_036272575.1 Bryobacteraceae bacterium
CTATTTCAGAAAGCGAAGGAGAAATAAGATGGCAACAAGCAAAGAGAGAGATAAGGAACAGGGGAAAGGGCATCTCGCGATGAACACACCCCCGATCGTGTCGCAGCAGGAGTGGGAGGCTGCGCACCAGCAGCTCCTTGTAAAGGAGAAGGCGTTGACCCGCTCCCGTGACGGGCTGGCCGCAGAACGCCGGCGGATGCCTTGGCTGGCTGTGGACAAGAAGTATGAGTTCGACGGACCCAAGGGCAAGGTAAGCCTGCTCGATTTGTTCGAGGGCCGCCGTCAATTGATCGTCTATCGCGCCTTCTTCGAGCCCGGGGTGTTCGGCTGGCCCGAACACGCCTGCCGGGGCTGCTCGCTGGGCGCCGATCAGGTCGCCCAGCTGGCGCATCTGAACGCCCGCGACACCACCCTCGCCTACGCCTCACGCGCGCCGCAGGAGGACATCGCGCGCCTGAAGGAGCGGATGGGCTGGGAGATGCCCTGGTACACCATCACCGATGGCTTCGACGCGGACTTCGGCGTCGATGAATGGCATGGCCACAACGTGTTCTTCCGCGATGGTGAGCGGGTGTTTCGCACTTATTTCATCAACAACCGCGGCGACGAGGCGATGGGGACCACATGGAGCTATCTCGATATCACGCCGCTCGGCCGACAGGAGACTTGGGAGGAATCGCCAGAAGGTTACCCACAGACCCCACCGTACAAGTGGTGGAACTGGCACGACAACTACGATGCCGAGGCGTCGCCTAACTTGAAGTGGGTCGAGGTGTCCGACGCTGGAGAAGCCGCCTTCCGAAAGCACAAGGCAGAGGCGAAAGCGTGACCGACACCTTTTGCGTTGGAGGCGACGAGATCGCACGTTATATAAAGACGCGAGCAGAGGTCCTCGATACCGAGCTTAGCGATCGATGGTTCTCACTGATCAGTCATAAATGGCTGAGGGCTCCTTGAAGACTTTCATACGTTAGCATTGCGGGATGGATGCCCCTGATAAATCGAGTGGCTATGAGCAAATCGCGCCTCTTTTCATATCTGGCCGAGGACAGAACCATCTTGGCGTCGGCGCCCGCGTTGTTGCCGAATGGTCTCAGCTGCTGCCTGACGGTGCGACAATTCTCGACATCGGATGCGGGACTGGCGTGCCAATCTCAGAGACTTTAATTGAGCGCGGCTTCGACGTATACGGGATCGACGCTTCGCCAAGCATGGTTGCTGTGTTCCAGTCCCGTTTTCCAACGAATCCGGTCCAGTGTGCGGCAGTTGACGATACGGACTTTTTCAACCGAAAGTTCGATGCTGTGGTGGCCTGGGGTCTTTTTTTTCTGCTGGACCCAGAAGTGCAGCGCAGATTAATTCAAAGCCTCGCGGCGATATTGCGGAGCAGTGGAAGATTGCTTTTTACAGCTCCGCGCGACGCTTGCTGTTGGTCCGACGCCATGACCGCGCAAACCTCTGTTTCGCTTGGCTTCAGTGAATACAAAACTGTCCTGGAGTCAAACGAGATGTTGCTGGTCGAGACAGATCTCGATGAAGGCAACAATCACTATTACTCTGCCCAAAAGTTAACCTGACCAGAACCTCGCCACACGGACGCGCACTGCGGCAAACAACTACGTTCCGGGAGATGCGCGTCAGCAGCCGGATTAAAATACCCGAGTTGTCGCCAGCCAACTGGCAAGAATACTAAGATCGGCGTACTGCTGCAATGTTTTGACATGATGGAATGACACGAGTTGGGGATGTTTGGTGCGGGGACGCCCACCACCAAGAGTTTGCCAGATTCAATTTACTTTCGATAAGGTTTGAGTTCCGTGTTAATTTTGGCTTCCGCCTCGCCGCGCCGTCACGAACTGTTGTCTGCAGCTGGTATCGACCACATCGTTCGGCCCGTGTCCGTCTCTGAAACGCCTCGGGAGGGTGAGTCGTCTGTTACCGTCGTCCAACGCCTTGCCCGCGAAAAGGCCGAGGCGGCCCGGCGCACAGAAGAGGAAATGGTCCTTGGCGCCGATACCCTCGTTTGTGTCGACGGACAACACTTCGGTAAACCCACCGATGTTGACGACGCGCAGAGAATGCTGCGTTCCCTTTCCGGCCGCGAGCATTGGGTCGTCACTGGTATTTGTTTGCTGAGAGGCGCCGAAGTCATCGTCGATGTTTCGAGCACCGCCGTCTCGTTTGCTTCGTTAACCGAGGAAGAAATCACAGACTACATACGCAGCGGAGAACCGTTCGATAAGGCTGGCGCGTATGCCATTCAAGGTCTCGCCTCGAAATTCATAGTGTCTTTACAGGGTTCCTATCAGAATGTAGTCGGCCTTCCGGTTGCCTTGGTCTATCAACATCTCAGGTCTATGACTCCATGACCCGCCGATTTACAAAAACTTGGATTTTAGGAGTGGTTGCGTTCCTGGCTGCCTGGTGCGCTCTCGTCGCGGAGAATCAGACGACCTCTCAAGCTTCCGATTGGCGCGATCAGGGCGTTCTTTACCTGGATCATTCTCTCAACGCCCGTCTCCACACCGTACCGATCCAGGCCGTACACATGAATGGCGGCTTCTGGGGGCCGCGCCGCCAAATCACCACCGATCGCAGCTTGCCGACTCTCCTGACTGAACTCGAAGAGCACGGCGTCATTGATAACTTCCGGCGCCTCCAAGGGCATCCCGAAATCCCGCGCAGAGGACGAGCCGCTACCGACGCCGATCTTTACAAATGGATGGAGGCCGCGGCTTGGGCCGTAGCTTCCAACGAAACGCTGCCTGATCAAAAAAATCAATTGCGCGGCGACATTGAGTCGCTCATTACTCACATCGCGGCTGCACAGGACCCGGACGGCTATCTGGATACTTACTTCGTCGGCGACAAGGTCCATTTACGCTTTACCGATCTGGTCCATTCGCACGAGGATTTTTGTCTTGGACATCTTATCCAAGCCGGTATCGCTTATTACCGAGCGTCAGGTAGCCGGCGGTTGTTGAACATCGCTATCCGTTTCGCTGATTACGTGGTGGAGAATTTTGGGCCAACCAAACGGCCTTTTGTCAGTGGTCATCCCGAGCTCGAGATGGCTCTCGTCGAGTTGTATCGAACGACCGGGCAAACCAAGTACCTGGGATTTGCGCGTTATCTCTTGAGCGGAGTAGAACGCGACCGTCTGAAGCTCAAAGACGCCGACATTCGTTACATCTTCAGCGGCCGTTCCTTCACCTCGCGTACCGAGTTTGAGGGACACGCTGTGCGCGCCCTCTACGCCGCTTCTGGTGCTACTGACTACTTCATTGAATCCGGCGATCCCGCCTTTAAAAGGACGATCGATCTGTTATGGACCGATTTGACCGACCGAAAAATGTACATCACCGGTGGGGTCGGTTCGCGCTCGGCTGGCGAAAGCTTCGGCGACGCCTACGAATTACCCAGCCAAACTGCCTACGCCGAGGCTTGCGCCGCAGTCGCCAACGTGATGTGGAATTATCGGCTACTCATGTTGACCGGCGATGCCCGTTACGCCGATATCCTCGAGAAAACTCTGTACAACGCCGTCAATGCCGGAATGTCGCTGAGCGGCAATCAATACTGTTACCGTACGCCGCTCGCTTCCTCCGGCGACAAACTCAGAAACCCTTGGTACGACGTCACCTGCTGCCCCCCGAATATCGAGCGCCTGTTCGAATCCCTGCCCGGTTATCTCTATTCCGTTAGCCGCGAGGGGATATACATCAATCTCTATCAGACATCGGAGTTTGATTGGCATTTGGAAGACGGCACTCCCGTCAAGGTTAGCCAGGTCACTGATTATCCATGGTCAGGCAATATCCAGGCAAAAGTCACTCCGCTGAAACCTGCGGAATTTACCATGTATGTGCGGTGGCCGAGCTGGGCTTTGGGTTTTAGTGTACGGGTGAACGGCGCCTCGGTACCGTTAACGGGAAGCCCTGGCACCTACGTGCAAATATCCCGCCAGTGGAGCCGTGGCGACACTCTGTCGATTGACATGCCCATGCCCGTAGTACCTATGGTCGCTAATCCTCGCGTACATGACGATTACGGCCGGGTTGCTTTGCAAAGAGGGCCGCTGGTATACGCAGTCGAACAAACAGATCTGAACGGAGCCGCCTTGAGCGACGTCTTCTTCCGTGCGGGCTCGAATGTCACTCTGGAGCCGAAAAAAGATTTGCTCGGCGGCGTAATTCTCTTGAAACATCTGGGACAAATTGCCGACAAGTCTTTAGGAGAGGAACCTCTGTATCAGCCACTTGGCACTGCCGCAAGTCGGGGAAAGCGGCCGTTAACATTAACGTTTATTCCGTATTACGCCATCGGCAATCGTGAACCCACGCCCATGGAGGTTTGGGTTCCCATGACCCGGGTCGAAACTCCGCCGCCCGTTTCTTCCGCGAATATCCCGGTGCGTTCGCCCGAAACTAGATAACTCGGATAGCCCCTGGGCGTGAAACTTTGTAGAATAAAGGATACTGAAGCAATATTAGGTTTCTGAAGCCATGACTAAAATGACTTCAAGACAGCGCTCCTGTCTTGTATGGACAGGATTTCTTTTTTTTCTGTCTTTTTCCGTTTTTGCTCCTTCTGCAGTCGCCCAGGATACGCCGACTGCACCCCCGCAAGTGCCGCAGATCACTCCTCCCACTGCGGCGCAAGGTCAACAACAGCAGCAACAACCCAACGATGATCGACGGCAGCCCTCGGGTGCTGTCAAAAACGCCGAACCGGTGAACTCCAGCACCTATAAGATTGGAGCCGCTGACATCCTGGGTATTCACGTTTGGAATGAACCCCAGTTTTCGGGGCCCGTGACCGTCCACGAGGACGGTATGATCACTCTTCCCTTGCTGGGCGACCTGAAAGCTGGCGACATGACTCCCGTTCAAGTCGAACAGGAAGTTACCAAGGCTCTCACAAAATATGTGCGCCAGCCGCTCGTAACCATCACTGTCCAGGAAGTTGGCAGTAAGAAATACTACATGGATGGACAAATCGCCCGACCGGGCGAATATCCCCTAGTTGTCCCGACCACCATCCTCGAAGCCATCAGCAAGGCGGGTGGATTAGCGGGTTTTGCCAATCCACGGCATGTCTACGTTCTCCGGGGCACCCGGCAGATTCACTTCAATTACAAGGACGTACTCAAAGGGAAGAAAATGAGTCAGAACATCGAACTCAAACCTGGTGACCATGTTGTCGTCCCCTAGACACCCCTCCGAAATCTTGCTTTTCCCGACTGAACCGCGCACGTTACTAAGCGGTCTTCACGTGCTAACTATTCACTACAAATTCAGGATTACCCATGCTTGACAGAGCTTCAGTTCCTCGCCGCGCACTTGACTTCGACGATTACCTCTCGATGGTTCGGCGCAATTTCCGCTGGCTGCTAGGCCCGTTGTTCGCGGGTTTAGTAGTAAGTACAGTCGTGGCTTACATGTTGAAAGACACTTATGTTTCGGACGCCTTAATCCGTATCGTGCCGCAGCAGATCTCGCCTGAAGTCGTCCCCGACATCACGGCCCAAGACATCTCTGAACGGATCAACGCCATGGCGCAGAGTATTGAAAGTCACAATACACTCGCTACCATCATCACCTCATATGGCCTGTACCCCAAAGATCTGAAGAGCGCACCGATGGACGATGTGGTGGCCAAGATGAAGAAGGCCATCAAAATACGGCCCGTTGAGGGAGTCACTACGGTAGCCGGAAAAGATCTGCCGGCCATGCAGGTTTTGTTCGAATATGGTGACGCATTAACTGCGCAAAAGGTCTGCGCAGATATCGTTTCGCGCTTTGTCGACGCCAATAGTGAGCAGCAGGTGGCGTCTCAACAGGAGGCCAACTCCTTCCTCACCGAGCAATACAATCAGGCAAAACGCGAATTAGAGGCCATGGATCTCAAATTGCAAGAGTTCCGCACCAAGAACGCGGGCCGTCTACCGGATGAGGTCAACGGTAACGTGGCGGAAATGAACGCGCTCCAGCAGCGCAGCGCGTCTCTTTCTGATGCTCTCGACCGTAATTCGGAACAGCGAATGATGATCGTAAATCAGTTGGAAATAGCTAATGACCGGCTAAAGTCGATCCGGGCCAACTCGCCCCAGACTCAGGCGCAGAGCCAGAGAGTGAATGAGTTAGACCACGAGATTGAGCAACTGCAAAGCACCATCGCTTCGATGAAGAATCGCTACTACGATGACTACCCTGATCTGCAAACCGCCAAGGATCGTCTGAAAGTCTTGCAGCAGGAACGCGATGAAGCTTTCAAAGAAAAGCCTAAAACAGATAGTGGCCCGAGCCCGGAAAGCCTGATGCTTTCGCGCGACCGCCAGGACGCCGAGAATGTCGTCAGGCAGTATCAGGCAGAGTTGAACGCGAACAAAATGGAGGGTACCAGGATCCAGAAGCAACTCAGCCAGGTGAATGCCGCAGTGGGTGGTGCTCAAACTCGCCTGGAATCGCTTCCTGCAGGAGAAAAGGAATATACGGAGCTCACTCGGGACCGCGAGTTAATCAAAGAACGCTACGACAGGGCCGAACAGCAACGGCAGCGATCGGTAGCATCCCTCGAATTAAATCGTCGCAAGCAGGGTGAAACTCTGGAAGTGCTCGATACCGCGTCTCTTCCCGGCGCCCCCAGCAAACCGAAGCGCGCCATGATCATTCCGATTGGCGCCGCCGTGGGGCTGGGCCTGGGGTTGGCCCTCATCGTCATGCGCGAGATGAAGGACTCCTCACTCAAGAGTCTGAAAGACGCCCGCCTGTATACGCAACTCTCCGTTCTAGGAAGTATTCCGCTTCTCGAAAACGACGTGGTCGTTCAGCGGCGTAAGCAGGTCATTTGGGTGAGTTGGGCGGCTGCCACAGCGCTCGGCCTGCTCATCATGGCGGGTTCGGTTGTCCACTACTACATGGGTAAGGCATAAAACATGAGCCGAGTTCACGACGCACTGCGCAAAGCAGCCACTGAAAGACCGGAACCGGCGAGGCCGGCTTCTGTACGTCCGCCTCTTCCTCCACCATCAGAGGCCATCACATCGGAAACCGGGACCTCGCCAGTCGCCGAGCCGTCCGCCCTCCCTGCTGCTTCGCCAGTCACAGCAGCGGTAGATTCCGCCAGCGCCCCCCACGGCGGAATGCCGATTCCTCATCCGGCTATCGCTATTGCCGAGCTGGAGAAGCTGGAGGATCTCATCCGACAGGCACCGGCTTTCCCGTTTGCGCCCGCTTCAGACGCCCTACTGGTTAATCCAGCGAAGCCAAGAGAAGCCCCGGCTGAGGAATTCCGCAGCTTGCGCACTCGCCTGAACCACCTCCAAAGCTCTCAGCCGCTCCACACCTTGGTGGTCAGCAGCGCTTCGCCTGGAGAAGGCAAATCATTTACCGCCTGCAACTTGGCGATGTCTCAGGCCCAACTGGCGGGCAAACGTATTTTGTTGGCCGACTTTGATTTCCGCCGCCCCAGCATTGACCGGATCTTCGGCCTCAAAGGAAAACCCGGGTTGACAGATTATTTGCTAGGGAAAGTGGGTGCTGGCCAGATCATTCATCGCCTGGAAGGCACCAATCTCTTTATCATTCCGGCCGGTGAGTCAGTCGCTAACCCGCTCGAACTCCTGAACCTTACCGAATGCAATACCCTCCTGCAGGCGCTCCGGGATCATTTCGATTGGGTCATTATCGACAGTCCGCCCTTACTGTTCGCGGCTGACGGTAACTTGTTGGCGACTATGGCCGATGGCACTATTCTCGTAGTACGAATCGGCACAACCACCTACGATTCAGTCACCCGCGCTATTCAATCTTTGTGCGAGAACAATGTGCTAGGCGTCGTTGTCAACGGTGCTCATCATAGCGAACTCTACAGTCGTTATTCGTACTATCACGATTATTATTACAATCCGAATGACCGTTCGGACAAAGCCGCCGAAACCTCCGAGGTTGAGCCGGTCAACGCAAGCTGAACGCACCAAACTCTCTCGAGCAAGCATCCATCATGCAGAACATTATGGAGACAACTTGAGCGCTCAAACTTCGCCCGTAATCTCGACGCCCGGTAAAGTGGCTGACGCTGTGCCGGGTGTTCATGAACTTATCCTGGCTCGCTGGAGTCCCCGATCGTTCTCGGATCGGCCAGTATCGACTCACGACTTGATCGTCTTGTTAGAAGCTGCGCGTTGGGCCGCTTCTTCTTACAACGAGCAACCGTGGCGCTTTGTCGTAGCCCGTAAGGCTGATGGTTCGCTTTACGATCGTCTTCTCGGGATACTGGAGCCCTTCAACCAGGGTTGGGCGAAGACCGCGCCAGTGCTGATGATTACCGCCGCCAAACGTCACTTTACCCACACCGGCGCCATTAATCTGCATGCCCTTCACGACACGGGAGCCGCCCTCGCACAGCTTTTTCTCCAGGCGACGGCCCTCGGCCTCCACGCGCACGGTATGGCCGGCTTCAATCGGGAAAAAGCCCGCATCGAACTCGGCATTCCGGATGACTTTGAACTCGGAGCTGCGGCGGCGATTGGGTACTTGGGTTCCCCTGACGACCTGGCCCAACCCTACAAAGACCGAGAACTAAGTCCCCGTCAGCGCAAACCGCTCAGCGACATCATTTTTGGCGGCCACTGGAACGAACCTCTGGCCCTCTGACACGGAGGCATGGGGGAAATACTGGACTGCCCAATGCGGAGTAGTCTTGTAAGTTATTGAGCCTCTGCGGCTTAGAACGGCAACCGCGAAGGCCAGCTTTCCTGCCGTGGCGGAGCCGGAGACGGTCCCTCGCTCTGCAGTGCACGGGCCGCAGGCGCGCCGCGAACATCCAGGTCCGCCTGCTCGAACACCAGTGTCCGATCCAGTACCATCTCGACGGTCGATCCCTTGGTCAGCGTCGCGTCCGGCCCGCGGCTCATTAAAACACCGATCAGCCCCGCCGCCGCACCAGCCCCTGCTCCGATGCCGGCACCCCGCGCCACATTCCCAGCCGCCGCTCCAACCCCCGACCCGATCACTGTACCGGCCGTGGTGGTGCCGATCACAGTTCCGGTATCGCCCTTCTTGTCGCCCGGACCTTTCACGGTACTTCCTTCGCGATTAAGCGTCTCTTCGCTCCTCGGGTCAACCGCTCCCAAATCCGACCGGAAATTCTTCGTCACCCCATTCGGCAACGTAAGCGAGTCAAAGCGCACCTGTAGGGAGCCGCGCCCTTTCACCCTGCCGGGCCGCTTCACCGCGGTGATCGTACCCGTTACCCAACTGCCCTGCGGGATCACAATCCGGTTGTTGGCCAGCACCGGAAATGCTGTCTCAAGATAAATACGATCACCCACTGCCGCCTGTCGGGTGCTGACGCTGTTAATCATGCTCAGCAGGACGTGCGTGCCGGCTTCCACCTGAAAACTGCCGTTCTTGGGCGTCTCCTGGCGCTGCTGCAGCTGAGTGGGCGGCGCCTGGGCAAAGAGACGGCTGCCCAAAAAGCCCAAAGCCAGGAATAAAACCGCACGTTTTCTCCGCATTGCTGCTCCCGTGACCAGTCTAGCGTCTATTTCGAGGCAACGGCGGCTGTCCGTCCTGGTCCCAACACCAGATTTTTCCGAACCAGCCGTTCTGTTTTTCGGAGAATGGTACTGGCCAGCAACCGACCCAGTTCCGCCGTGGCAACCCATTGGCAAATACCTAAGTCTGCGGGCGCCTTCGCCGCAAAAACCTCGAAACGATAGTTGTGGACCGTAATCCCATGCCGGAACATGCCTAACCGCTCACCCGGCTCTACATCCGCCAATTGACTCCGCTCCGGCAGTTCCCAAAAACCAGCCATCAAACGCGAACTCGCCGGCCGCTCCCATACCAGCACTCTCTCCCGGTCTTCAATCCAGAAAACCTTCCGTTCCTCTTCAATGTTCTTGATACGCCGTAATTTGACAGGAAATTCGCTCTGCCGTCCAAGCTGCCGGGCACGGCACCCACTTGCCACCGGGCACAACAGGCACTGCGGCTTTCTTGGAAGACAGATCGTGGCGCCCAGTTCCATCAGAGCCTCGTTGAAAGCCCCCGGACGCTCGCGGGATAGCAGATTATTCGCCAACTCGGAGAAACGCCGCCGGCCCGCTGGCGAGCCGATATCCGAGCCGTCTGCCGACCAGCGGCTCAGCACCCGCAACACGTTGCCGTCCACTGCGGCATGCGGCAGACCGAAAGCAATGCTCGCCACCGCCGCGGCTGTGTAGCTTCCTACACCAGGAAGCGCCCCAATCTCTTCATGCGTCGCCGGGAAAGCCCCTGTTTTGCACATCTCTACAGCCGCAGCTTTCAAATTCCGCGCTCGCGAGTAATAACCCAATCCCGCCCAAAGCCTTAATACATCGGCCTCCGGAGCTCTCGCCAGCTCCCAAAGATCCGGAAAACGGCTCATGAATCGTTTATAGACGGGAAAAACTGCCGCCACGCGTGTCTGCTGCAGCATAATCTCCGATACCCAAATCGCGTAGGGATCGCGTGTTTGCCGCCATGGCAGGTCGCGTCGACAGGCGTCGAACCAGCCGAGTAATTCCCGCCGGAAACCTGCCAATTCGTCAGTCTTTCTCGAAATCTTCGCCATCTATACTAGTAATCGAGCACTTTCTCCTCCCGCCTGTTCTGATGCCCGAAGAGACCCGTTTATCCTCGTGTGAGCTTGCCGCTGAGCAGGAACTCCGCACTGCCGGTCTGCCTGTTCTCTCTATCCGTGGTGCGCGCGTACACAACCTCAAAAATATCAGCGTCGATCTTCCGCACAATCAACTCTCGGTTGTGACAGGCGTCTCCGGTTCCGGCAAATCCTCGCTTGCCTTCGATACCATTTACGCCGAAGGGCAGCGCCGCTATGTTGAATCGCTCTCCGCCTACGCTCGCCAGTTCCTGGAGCGCATGGAAAAGCCGAACGTAGACGAAATTATCGGCATCGCTCCGCCCATCGCCATTCGGCAAAAAAACCAAACGCGCAATCCGCGATCCACCGTCGCGACAGCCACCGAACTCTACGATTTTATGCGGCTTTTATGGGCCCGGGCCGGCCGCACCTACTGCCCTAATGACGGTACCCGCATCGAGCGCGACACAGTCGATCAGGTGGCCGAGCAAATGCTGCGCCTTCCTGACGAATCTCGCTGGTATGCGCTCTTTCCCGTCAAGACCAACGCCGATACCCAGCCTTCCGCTTTACGCGACCACCTCTTCGATTTGCGAAAACGAGGCTTTACCCGCCTTTTTCAAGACGGCCAGACGTTCGAGTTCTCCACTCCCGAATCTCTTCTCGAAATCAACTTCTCAAAGCCCGTGTTCATCTTGGCCGATCGCCTCGTCATCCGGCCTGATCTGCACCAGCGCATTGTGGATACTGTCGAGATCTGTTATCGCGAGTCAGGCGAAATCTACTTCGAGCAGGCGGGCGTCGCGAATCCCGAGACGCTGCATTTCAGTGAAAAATTTGCCTGCAAAGCATGCGGCCAGGTTGCCGCTCTTCCCGAGCCGCCACTCTTCAGCTTCAACAACCCGATGGGTGCCTGTCCCGTCTGCCAGGGTTTCGGCAATACGATCGACTTCGATCTCGGCCTGATCATTCCCGATCCCTCGCTTTCGCTCGAAGACGGCGCCGTCGATCCATGGACGAAGCCTCAATACAGCTGGTATTACGACGAAGTCCTGCAGCCGAAATCCCGGGGAAAAGTCCGCCTCAACATTCCTTATTCGGAGCTAAAGACTGGCGAAAAAGAATTCGTCAAAAGTCACATCCGCAAATTCTTTGCCGAAGTCGAAAAGAAGAAATACAAAGTTCACGTGCGCGTCTTCTTGAGCCGCTACCGTGCTTACACGGAATGCCCGGCGTGTGGTGGCGCGCGTCTTCGTCCCCAAGCGCTTTGGGTGCGGCTCGGCGACCAAACCATCGCGCAAGTCGCCGCTATGAACATCGCCGCCGCGCAAACTTTCTTCGAATCCGTCTCGCTCAGTCCCGAAGAAGCCGAAATCGCCGATCGCATTCTCGATGAAATCCGGCAGCGCTGCAAGTTCCTGAACGATGTCGGCCTGCAATACCTCACGCTGGACCGGCTCTCAGCCACTCTATCGGGCGGCGAGTCCCAGCGCATCCAGTTGGCGACTTGCCTCGGGTCCCGCCTGGTAGGCGCAACCTATGTGCTCGACGAGCCCTCTATCGGTCTCCACAGCCGCGATACCAGCCGGCTAATCAAGATTCTCAAAGATCTGCGCGACCTCGGCAACACCATCATCGTGGTCGAACACGACCCCGAAATCATGGCCGAAGCCGATCACATTCTCGACCTCGGACCCGGTGCTGGCGAGCGCGGCGGCAAAATCATCTTCGACGGCACCTACCACCAGTTGCTGCTGCCCAACTCCGGCGCGGACCGCGAATTCCTATCGCTAACCGGCAAATATCTACGAGGCGACCTGCTGGTCTCTCGCCCACGGGAACGCCGGAAAGTAAATCCCAAAAGGACGGTCCGTTTCTTCGGTGCGCGCGCTAATAACCTCAAAAATATTGATGTCGAAATCCCGCTCGGCTTGATGGTTGCCGTAACCGGCGTCTCGGGTTCCGGGAAGTCGAGTCTGGTGCACGAAGTCATCTACAAGGCTCTCGACCGCGAGGTGAACAAAGAGCGTCAGAGCGCCAAATCCGAAAGCGAAGAAGAGGACGCCGGTTCCCGCAAGCTGCCTTTAAAGCGGGTTGAGCGTTCCAATCTACTTACTAGCGTTGTAATGGTCGATCAATCGCCAATCGGTCGCACGCCCCGCTCAAATCCGGTGACCTACATCAAGGCGTTTGATCAGATTCGGGATCTCTTTGCCGCCACACCAGAAGCACAGCGCCGCGGCTATACCGGCGGTCACTTCTCTTTCAATATTCCTGGCGGTCGTTGTGAAACTTGTCAGGGCGATGGAACCGTCACGGTCGAGATGCAATTCCTCGCTGACGTGGAACTCGTCTGCGAAGAGTGCAAAGGCACGCGCTACAAGCAAAGCGTTCTCGAAATTCAATACAAAGGTCTCAACATCCACGAGGTTCTCCAACTGACCATAGGCGAAGCCCTCTCGTTCTTTGCCGATGCGCCTCGTCTCGCTGCGCGCATGAAAGTTTTGGCGGATGTCGGGTTGGGCTATCTCCGCCTTGGCCAGTCCGCAACCACGTTGAGCGGCGGAGAAGCGCAACGCGTGAAACTTGCCGCCCATTTAGCTCAAGCCAGTTGCCAGGGAACTCTGTTTCTTTTCGACGAGCCTACCACCGGTCTGCATTTCGACGATATTGCCAAACTCCTGCAAGCGTTCGAGCGCCTCATTCAAAGCGGCGGTAGTATCCTCATCATTGAGCACAACCTCGACTTGATCCGCGCCGCCGATTGGGTCATCGATCTGGGTCCCGAAGGTGGTGAGGCCGGCGGCCGCTTGGTTGCGCAGGGCACACCAGAATCTATTACCAAAGTACCCGAATCGTACACTGGCCAATACCTGAGTCAATCGCTTGTGCAAAGTGCTATCGCCTAATGCATGTCAAATTTCCGCGAGTTACCTTCGGTCGATCAGGTTCTGCGGCAACTAGGCGACCTCGACGCTATTCCTTCCGCACTCATTAAGAACGAAATTCGTACTGTCCTGAAAACCAGGCGTGAAGCTTTGCAAACCACCGGGCAATCGGAGGCCTCTCCTGTGGCCGATACGGTTCGCACCCGCCTGCAAAATCTGTTCGCATCGCCCTTACGCCGTGTCATCAATGCCACCGGCGTGATTCTGCACACCAACTTAGGACGCGCCCCGCTGCCAGCATTCGAACTACTCTCCGGCTATTCCAATCTCGAATTCGATCTGGCCACCGGCCAGCGCGGCAAACGCGATGCGCATCTGGCGCCCTTGCTCGAACGCCTGCTCGGCCGCGCCGCAATCGCGGTCAATAATAACGCTGCCGCCGTTTACCTCGCGCTCAACGAAGTCGCGGCCGGTCACGAAGTAATTGTCTCGCGCGGCGAACTAATCGAGATTGGCGATGGCTTCCGCATCCCCGATATTATGCTGCGCGCGGGCGTCGTCCTGCGTGAGGTCGGAAGCACCAATCGCACCCGTCTGTCCGATTATGAAGACGCCATCACGGAACGCACGCGCCTCATCCTGCTCGTCCATCCATCCAATTTCCACATCACCGGTTTCACCGAACGTCCGCCGCTAAGGGAGGTTGCTGCTCTCGGCCGGCAACACGGTATTCCTGTCTATCAGGATTTAGGCAGCGGCTGTTTCTTGAGTCTCGCGGACAAAGGTATCCAGGAGCCGCTTGTCAGCGAAACCTTTGCCGCAGGTGTAAACCTTGCGTCCTTCAGTTGCGACAAGCTGATGGGCGGTCCGCAGGCCGGCATTATTGCCGGCGACGCCGAACTCATTCAGCGCATACGCCGCAACCCCATGTATCGCGCTTTTCGTCTCGATAAGCTAATCATCCAGGCGCTCGAAACCACTCTGCGGCACCTGTTGCTCGAAGACTGGTCAAAGATCCCCACGTTACACATGATCTTCACTCCTCTGGCCGATATTCATGCCAGAGCCGAACGAGTAGCCAGCCAGCTGTGCGACATCACCTGGCGCCTGCGTGAAGCTGATTCGCCGATCGGCGGCGGCTCCACACCGGATCAGGCGTTACGCACCTGGGTTCTAGAACTCGAGCTTGAAAACGCCTCAAGCTTCGCAACGATCTTGCGCCAACAGCCTATGCCCGTAATCGCCCGTATCGAGCATGACAAACTGATTCTGGACATGCGAACCGTAGCGGAAAAAGAAGAACCGTGGTTAGTTCAATCGGTAAAGGCAGCCGCAGCGGAAGAATGTTTTCATGGGCGTTCATAAGCGGCTAATAATGGTTGCTTTGCCCAACCCTAAGCATCCAGCCGCCATACAATCTCGCCCCGCACAATTGTAGCTACCGGTCCGCCCCTGAACTTGCGACCGTTAAAAGGAGTATTGCGGCTTTTCGACGGCGAACGATTTACATCGTAAATCCACTCGTGTCCTAAACCAAACACCGTCACATCCGCCGTTGCTCCTTCGCGCAACGTGCCGCGCCCCGGCAGAACAATCTTGGCCGGTCCGGTAGTAAAGAGATTCACAATGTGCGACACATCCGCTTTCGCGGTGTGAAACAACTGCTCTAAAGTAAGCCCAAGCGCCGTCTCGAGCCCGATTATTCCGAACGGGCACCGTTCAAATTCCTGCATTTTTTCCGCGCCCGCATGTGGCGCATGGTCGGTCGCCACTGCATCGATCGTGCCATCGAGTAAACCGTTGGCCACACCGCGCACATCCCGCGATTCCCTCAAGGGCGGTTTCATCTTGTACCGGCTGTCATACGGACGCATATCGGAATCTGCTAACACAAAGTGGTGTGGCGTTGCTTCAGAGGTCACGCGCAAGCCGCGCCGTTTCGCTTCGGCTACCAGATCCACCGCATTAGCTGACGAAATATGAGCCACGTGATAGCGCACCCCGGTGACCTCGGCCAAAATAATGTCGCGCGCCACCATTACGTCTTCCGAACAGCGCGGGATTCCCCGCAGACCGAGCCGCGTCGATTCTACACCCTCGTGCATATCGCCGCCTGCGCTCAAATGCAGGTCTTCGCAATGCTCAATCAGGGGCAAATCGAGTGCTCCGGCAACCTCCATTGCCCTTCGCACCACCCGCGCGTTCATCACCGGCTTGCCATCGTCGGAGATCGCCACGATCCCCGCCTCTTTCATCGAGGCAATCGCCGCCAGTTCTTCCCCCGCACTGTTTTTTGTAATTGCGCCGATCGGAAAAACATTTACCTTCGCAAATCGGCGCGCGCGCTCAACGATGTAACTCGTTACCGTTGCGCTATCGTTCACCGGTTTGGTGTTCGGCATGCAGCAAATCGACGTAAATCCGCCTGCGGCAGCTGCTCGTGAACCGGTTTCAATCGTCTCCGCGTGTTCAAAGCCCGGCTCGCGCAGATGCACATGCATATCGATAAACCCGGGAGCCACGATCAATTCCGCGGCATCGAAGACGTCAGACCCGGTCGCATCAATCGCATCTGCAATTTCGCGAATCGTCCCATTTTCGATTGACAGGTCAGCCATCCGATCCAATTGCTGTGAAGGATCAACGATCCGGCCGCCCTTAATAACTAAACGACTCATTCAGCAAAAATTCTTTCGAGTACTGCCATTCTTATTGCGATCCCGTTCTCGACTTGATTTAAAATTGCCGATCGTTGACCGTCGGCCACTTCTGATGAGATCTCACGCCCGCGATTAATCGGCCCGGGATGTAACACAATCACGTTCGGCTTCGCCATCTCGACGTGCTCCGGCCGCAGTCCGTAAAAATGAAAGTATTCATTGGCCGAAAAAGATGCCTCGTGTTGCCGTTCCAGCTGCACCCGCAGCATCATAATCACGTCAACGTCGCGAATGGCCTTCTCCATGTCGGTGCTCAGTTCCACTCCAGGAGCAATCTTGCCGATCTCACGGGGCAGAAGCGATGCCGGACCGCACAAAATCACCTCCACTCCGAACTTCGACAACAGAAAAATGTTCGAGCGCGCCACTCTGCTATGTGCGATATCTCCGATAATTGCCACACGCAGCCCTTCCAGCGTCTCGCGCCGGTCCAGAATCGTTCGCGCATCGAGCAGCGCCTGGGTTGGATGCTCGTGGGTCCCATCCCCGGCATTTACAAAGGGAATCGGCAGATAGCGCGAGAGAAAATGTGGAGCGCCTGAAGCCGCATGCCGCATCACAATCGCATCCGGCCGCATCGCAGCGAGCGTATTCAAGGTATCGACTAGAGATTCGCCCTTCGATACGCTCGAACCGGCTGCAGTAATGGAAAGAATTTCCGCACCCAGCCGCTTCGCCGCAATCTCAAAGCTCGTGCGTGTACGCGTCGAAGCTTCGAAGAACAGGTTGACAATACTTCTATCCTTCAGAATGTCGAAGCGTTCGAACGTGCGCCCGGGCGCCGGTTGAAAATCTTTGGAGCGTACCAGAATTGCTTCGATATCTTGGCGGCCGAGCGATTCTATGTCGAGCAGTCCCCTGGGTTTCATAGCTGGGCGTCGTAGCGCGCTAGAGCCGTTCTAGCGTATAGCCGCTTCCACCGGTTCGTCCACCCGCTCCACTAGTAAGACCTTCTCCTGCCCGTCGATTTCCTGAAACTTCACTTCGATAATTTCCTGGCTGCTCGTCTGCACCATCCGGCCCACATATCTTGCTTCGATCGGCAGTTCGCGATGCCCGCGATCAATCAACACCAGCAGCTGTACCCTCGCCGGCCGCCCATGATCAAACAACGCGTCCAGCGCAGACCTCACAGTCCGGCCCGTATACAAAACGTCGTCCATCAGCACGACGTCTTTCCCCACAATGGAAAACCCGATTTGCTTATCCTGCACCACCGGCCGCTCGGCAACGGTCGAAAGATCATCTCGATACAAATTGATATCGAGAATGCCGACGGGAATCTCGATCCCTTCGAGGCTCTTTATTTTGTTAGCCAGTCGCTGTGCCAACGGCACGCCACGCCGCTTCACCCCGATAAAAGCCAGCTCTCTTATATCGGTAGTTTTTTCCAGAACCTCGTGCGCTAATCGCACCAACGTACGGTCGATCTCCGAGGCACTCATCAACTGTTTTTTTTCTCGAACGGTGGGCATGAAAATTCGGATGTTTGCTGTCCCGCAGGTTAACACGCGCACCCACTCGGTCAAATCATTCTTGTTATGATTTCAGCCGTCCACGAACTCGCTTGGCGAGCTTCTCGATTTGCTCCGTTCTCTTCACCGCGTCAAGCGGCACTACATAATTCCCAGCCTTCTGGATTTCGTCGCGCAATTGCTGGGCCAAGCTCACCAAATCGTCGGCATCCTTTAAAGCTTGTTCGTGCTGCTCTTTAGCTATGGCGTTCTTCTGCGATTTCCCATCCGGAAGCCGCGGATCCTCGTTAGGTTCTGGAAATTTAGGCTTCTGCTCTTCGGGTACTTGGCCTTCCTGTTGGGCTATCAAGTCTCCACCTCCCACCAGGAATAGTCCTTGCAGCAGCAGCCAAAATATAGCTCGTCTCGAACGCCCGGACGGACCCGACTCAAACTCAAGCCGCACATCTGGTTGCCGCATCTGGTTGCTATGATAAGCCACTTATGACGCGCACCGGGGCTTTGAATTAATGGACGTTGGGGTAGGCTTGATCGGCCTGGGAAACGTAGGCCAAGGAAGTTTACAAATCCTCACAGAGAACGCGCAATCGATCCGCGAAAAGCTTGGATTCCCTTTGCGGGTGCGCGCTTTATGTAGCCGCAATCTGCAAACCAAAAAGCTCCCGTCATTCGCCGAACCAGTCCTGCAGACAACCGACTGGCGTCAAATTGTCGAGCACCCGGAAATCGACATCGTTGTTGAGGTAATTGGCGGCACGGCAACCGCTGGCCAGATCATCGAAGCCGCGCTGCGCAACCGCAAGTCGGTGGTTACCGCGAACAAAGAGCTGGTCGCGTTGCGCGGCGCCGAATTGTGGAGTCTCGCCTACCACTACGGCGTCAATCTGGCGATGGAAGCGAGCGTCGCCGGCGGCATTCCCATTCATACCGTCCTGCGCGAAGGCATTGCCGGCGATCGCGTCCTCGAACTGTACGGCATCCTCAACGGCACCAGCAACTTCATCCTGACCGAGATCGAACGCAGCCAGGCCAGCTTTCAATCCGTCGTAGCCGAGGCGCAGCAACTTGGTTATGCCGAAGCCGATCCCTCCGCCGATGTGGATGGCCTCGATGCCGGCTCCAAACTCACTATCCTTGCCGCCCTTGCATTCGGCGAGAAACTTACCCCAGCCGATATCTACACCGAGGGCATCCGCCGCGTGACGCCGATCGATTTTGAGTATGCGCACCAGCTTAAGCACACGATTCGCCTGCTTTGCCACGCACGGCAAAGCGAACACGGCCTCCTTATGTCCGTTCGCCCCAGCCTCATTCCGCAATCGGCTATCCTCGCCCAAGTGCAAGGGGCCTATAACGCCATCTGGATTCGCGGCGTCTTCGGCGAAGATACGTTTTACTACGGTCGCGGCGCAGGTTCCAAGCCGACCGGCGTGGCAGTGGTGAGTGATCTTATGCGAGTGGCCCGGGAGATTCGCTTCGGCAGTCCGGACCGGGTCAGCCCGTTTGCGCACGAGCGCCTCGGCGAGTACAAACCGCTGTCCATTGCCGCCCAGGAATCACCTTACTATCTACGCTTCCGCGTGGAAGACAAAGCCGGCATCATCGCCGCCCTCGCCACCATCCTGGCTCGTCACAAAATCGGCATCGACGCCGTATTGCAGCTGCCTCGGGAAGATTGGCGCGACCTTCCTTTTGTCATTACGACCGAACGCGCCCGAGAGCAATCCATTCGCGACGCGCTTGTCGATATTCGTGAAGCCGACTTCCTGGTCGAGCCACCCTTTGCCATGCCCATGGAGCAAGGTTTTTAGCCGGCGCGGCATGCTACGATTTTGAAGTATTCGACTGCACACGCGTTCGTGCGCAAAAAACCCCGGGAGAGGTGGCTGAGTGGTCGAAAGCAGCGGTTTGCTAAACCGTCGTAGGCCTTTAAAGTCTACCGGGGGTTCGAATCCCCCCCTCTCCGCCAGTACTTTTCTCATCTTCCCGAAAACCCCAATAAAACCGCGCTAAAGACAACATGCGGAAGACATTAGCCTGCATATGGAAGACATTAGCCTCCTCCATCACCGCTACAGACGTATTGCGGCATAGCAACTTTCGTCCGGATCGATTATTGGCGAACAACAAGCAGCATTTCTCGCGCTCTCGTCGCGTTGGCAGGACGAGCGTAAATCTGTACCGCGCGAACTGAAAGCTGAGATGGAGGCGGTTCGTCAACGCCTGGCAAAACGCGCCCTCAATATCGCAGATGAGGACGGCAGACCCTGCAAAATGCACCGCGCTCGACACTTCTCGCGAAATGAAATCCTTGGAACCATTCACCATGACCGCGCCAGAAATCAAAACAATGATGACGGGCCGAACGGTTGACCCGTGCCGGTCGGCAGCAGCAAAAGAGCGGCTGAAACAAGGCGGATCAACAAGCTCCGAAGAGATCCAAACGCTATGTGGCGAGCCCTGTGCGAAAACTTTCGCGAGACTGCTAACAAGATCGATCCGGAGGCATCCGTAAGTGCATAGCGCCATCCGACTCACCCCCATCGAGCGTTTGGTGGTTTTCTCCTTAACGATCACCGCCGGCCAAACCGCCGAGCAAATTTTCAAGCCGATAGGAACGAAAACATTCAACCACCTGAAGGTGGCAGTACGATCGCTTACCGTAGTGAGTATGATTACCGCGACGACTTCTCCCAGAATGCTTGCGTTCTCTCAGCGGAGTCGTGCAGGCCCTGGACGACAATCTGGGCCGTGCGTTATGCAGCCGCTCCAATACCTCCTCGAAATCCAAAGTCATGCAGGACAGTTTAAGAAGTTTCGGCCTGTGACCGCAACGACCTGTAGACAAAAAGCCGACGGACAAAAAGCTGCGACAGATAATCGGTGCATCTCCCGCTGGGTGAGTATTAGCCGCTCAGACGATGCAACTGCTGACCGAGACCGAAGCCGCCCTACTGCTAAGCATCAACCCACGCACGCTGGCAAACTGGCGCTACCGGCGTCAGGGTCCAGCCTACGTGCGCGTGGGTGGAGCAGTGCGTTACGCTGAGCGTGACCTCCACACCTGGATCGAACATCATGAGCCTACGACAACGCAACGGAAAATGGCACTACCGATTCAAAATTTCAGGCCACACATGGACGGGAGAAACCGGCTTGGTGGCCATCCAACGAAATCGCAGAGCAGCGCAGGACGTTGAGTCGGCAGCGTGGCTAGCGGCGAAGCTCGGCAAGACCGAGTCGCTGCGTATTGAGCCCATCAAGTTCTCCGAGGCCGCCGAGAAATTCCTCACCTTCGTCGCCGGGCACCATGACAAGAAAAACACGGTACGGCGCTGCAAGCCAGCTTTGCGTCGCTCGGCGTTTACTTCTCCCGGAAACCAGTGGCCTCGATCACTTCCGGCGATGTAGCTGATTTCGCATCCTGGCGAAAAAGCGAGCACCAGGTCAAGCCGCATCAACCCGTTGAGCGTAGCCGACGAGACGAAATATTTCCACAATGCGACGCGCTTCTCGCAGCTGCACGACCTCGAACGGCTGATGGTGTTGCAAGGGTGCAGGCCGGAGGAGCTGCTCTCCGTCGAGGTCTCGCATATCGACCTCAGCACTGGCACGCTTCGCATCACGGAAGGGAAGAGCAACGCCGCTAAAAGAAAACTGAAACTGCGGCAAGAGTCGCTGGAGATTCTCGCCCGGTTACTGCGCGAAGCAAAGGGTCGATGGGTTTTGTGCAGCGAGCGCGACGCGAAAAGAAGTTGTCGCTCTCAACCTGCGAGAACTGGCACAAAAAGGTGTGCGAGGCGACCGGCGTTTCTTGCGTGATCTACGACATGCGCCACACCTTTGCGACGCGTTTCGCGGCATCCGGCAAGAGCCTGGCGACCCTTGCACAGATTCTTGGGCACTCCAGTCTGCGCTCAGTGATGAAGTACGTGCATCCCTCGCAAGCGGATCAAGACCGGGCCATGCTCGAACTGGATGGTGACCCCAGAGTGACCCAGGTTTCACCAGAACCAGAGAAACTGGCGAAAACAAACAGGTTACCGTAGTGCAGTAAAGGTCTAACACCTCAGTTGCGCCGCTAAGAAACTGAACCGACGGGGCTTGATCCCGGATGTGTTATTGGCGAACCACAGGTCACAAGGAGGGTTCCCTGTGACCCATTTACGCAAATTGATGCTCGAAGAACTCGAGCGTCGTAAATTACTCTGATCGTACAGCGCGCGGTTATATCAGCGCGGTTGCAGACTTCGCTAAGCACTTTGGAAAGTCGCCAGATCAGCTCGGACCAGATGAGCTTCGAAGCTATCAAGCGTACCTGCTGAAAAAGCGTAAGCTGGCC
>DATAYL010000491.1:0-12176 GCA_036272575.1 Bryobacteraceae bacterium
TCAGGCGCTGCTCTTCGACGGCAGAGACGATTTTGCCAAACGAACTCGCCCGCTGGTTCCGGACGACGGCTGCAGCAGCCTCTTCGACCAACTGTTCGAGAGCGCGGGGGTCGGTAGAGGCGAGGCGGTCGCGAGTGCGCAGTTTTTGCCAAACGAACTCAAGAACCTGATGCAGGTTGCCGCCTCGCTCGCGGCTGTCTAAACCGAGACAACCTTCCTCGGGTGAACGGGATTGCAGGCGATATTCGGCAAACGCGCGAAAAGGACAGAGGGACTGAGCTTTGATAACACCGGTTCCGCCCCTAGTGGTT
The DNA here is from genome assembly GCA_036272575.1 of Bryobacteraceae bacterium. Taxonomy (GTDB): domain Bacteria; phylum Acidobacteriota; class Terriglobia; order Bryobacterales; family Bryobacteraceae; genus Bog-105. Next base: position 312 of record DATAYL010000491.1, read on the forward strand.
GTACTAGGAACAAAGGGTGGAGCGAGGCTATCATCCAACTCCTCGAGAATGGCCGGCTTGAAAGCCTGCCAAGTGCTTTTGCCCTTCCAGATGGGTTGAGACTCGCGATTTTGCGAAACGAACTCCCCGGCGACGGCGGCCCGGCGGCCGGACCAGGTGGCGTGAATCTCGGGCGCGACGCTAAATAGGGAGCGGGTGAGTGCGGCGCGGCGGGAACGAAGCAGTTGGGGCGAGCTCCCAGGCAGTTCCCGCTGGCGTTGGAGCTTGAACGGAATGAAAGGCGAACGGTTTTCAAGCGGGGGCCAAGTTTGCTCGGAAAGTCCGGTGACGATGGCGACATCGAAGCGGAGCCCGGAGGCTTCCCGCGCATCCAGAATTTGAACGGGAGAGGACAGGTTTTGCGATTCATGGCCGGTCTCAAGCAAGCGCCGGAGATCGGCGAGAGCAGTGTCGATTGAAACCGGGCCGGAGACAAAGGAGAGCGAGCTCAACTGGGAAAGAGTAGTGAGCCAGGCATCGGCGAGGACAGTTTCGGCGGTATCAAGTTCAGCATCGCCGGGCCAACCGAAAGCTTGCAGCAGATCAGCGAAGAAGCGAGCCCAGCCGGCATAGTTATCGAGCGGCTGGAGAGCGGCTAGCCTGGATCTTACGGAGCGCCAGATGCCGGAGAACTGCGGGCAGCGTGCGGACGCCGATTCGAGATCGTCGAGGGCGACGTCAAGATCGCGACGGCGGCGCAGATCCAGATCGGCCAGAGCACGCTGGTTTCGCTCGTTTGAGTAGCCTTTTATCCAGCGGCAGCGCAAGATGGCAGTGGCGTCGGCCATAGGAATCTCGGGACGAGCTACTTGCAGAAGAAGAAGCGCGGCGGCAATTAGCGGCTCGCTCGCGAGAGGCCACGGCGCATGGAGCGAAAAAGCAGAATGGGCGGCGGCGACACCTCCGAGCAGGAGGCGCGGCGATGCTGGATAGAAGATGTGGCGGAAGGTCCGTTCCACCAACTGATGATTGCGGGCAAGATCCGGAACAAAGACAGCAATCGAGCTCGAGGGATGCGATTCGAAGCGAGCACGGGCCCAACGAGCGGCAAAGTCGAGCTCCTCTTCGAAGTCTTCGAACTGAGTTCCTGGGCAAGCCGCTTTCTGGCGGTCGTGGTTCTGATAGGCGGTGTGACGGAAGGCCTCCAGGATGCGTTTCAGAGCAGGCGCGGGAGGCTCGGACAGGAGGAAAATACCGGGAGCAGATGGGTTCTGCCATTTCGGCAGAAGCGTCCACAGGTCCGAGCGAGCGATCCAGCCTTCTCGGCGGCAGATTTGCTCCAAGCGGTGCGACCAGCGTTGGAATTGAGCGGCGTCGCCACGATCATTCCACGCATCGTCTTGCTTCGATATTTGCCATTCCGCCAGAAGACGGTTGGCACGACTGGCCATGGACGCAGCAGAATCGGCGTCAAAGAGAGCAAGCTGCTCTTCCGCAATAATGCGCCGCCAGAGTACGTGCTCCTGGGCGGGAGATAACAACGCGGGAACGCCGGAATGGGCGAAGCGGGCCTTCTGCCATTCGGCCGTTAGCCACCCTCCGAGACTTACAATTTCGGGCCGCTGCCAGCTGCTTTGGGCACGCGCGAGGCGGTCCTGACTAAATTGGCGGTAACCAACCGAGGCGAGAAAACGAGACGGCGTAATGACGGTGGAATGATTCTCCAGCCAGGAGAGCAAGCCCGAAAAGGCGAGACGCATCGATTGGATCTAACGCTATTATCGCGAAGGAGGCGCGCGCATCCCACACCAAGCGAACGGGCGCCGTAGACAATTAGAAAACGAATGGCTGAATCTCGTATTACACCAAGAAACCAGGACTTCGCGGCCTGGTATCAAGATGTGGTCCTACAGGGCGACATGGCGGAACCGGCGGAAATCGTTAAGGGCTGCATGGTTATCAAGGCAAACGGCTACGCAGTATGGGAAAAACTGCAGCGCGAGTTAGACGATCGTTTCAAGGAGACCGGACATCAGAACGTTTACTTTCCGCTGCTGATTCCCCAAAGCTTTCTGCAGAAAGAAGCAGAACACGTAGAGGGGTTTGCGCCGGAACTCGCGGTGGTTACGATCGCCGGCGGGAAAGAACTCGAGGAACCGTACGTGATCCGGCCGACTTCGGAAACGATTATCGGTCATTTTTTCGCGAAGTGGATCCAAAGCTGGCGGGATCTGCCGGTATTGATTAACCAATGGGCGAACGTGGTGCGCTGGGAACTACGCACCCGCATGTTTCTACGCACGACGGAGTTTCTGTGGCAGGAAGGACATACGGCGCACGCCACGCACGAAGAAGCGCTCGCGGAAACACTGCGCATTCTCGATCTGTATGCCGATGTGGCAGAAAACATAATGGCGATGCCGGTGATCAAAGGGGCCAAGACAAGCGGCGAGAAATTTGCGGGGGCGCTGTGCAGCTATTCGATTGAGGCGATGATGCAGAATGGACTGGCATTACAGTCGGGGACAAGCCACGATCTGGGACAGAATTTCGGCCGGGCGTTCGATGTGAAGTATCAGAACAAGGAAGGCGTGCTGGATTATGTGTGGCAGACGAGCTGGGGCGTGAGCACGCGGTTGATTGGAGGGCTGATCATGACGCATTCCGATGACAAGGGACTGGTGCTGCCTCCCAAGTTGGCGCCTTCACAGGCGGTGATTGTGCCGATCTACCGCAAAGAGGAAGAGCGTGGAGCGGTGTTGGAAACGGCGCAGAAAATTGCCTCCGACCTCAAGATCAAGCTGGACGATCGCGAGGGACAGACGCCCGGCGCAAAATTTTTCCACTGGGAGCGGCTCGGTATGCCAGTGGTGATGGAGCTTGGCCCGCGCGATTTGGCATCTGGAAATGTTGTTCTCAAGCGGCGCGACACAGGTGTAAAAGAGGTGGTGGCACTGAGCGACGCCGGGGCGAAACTCCAAAGTACGTCGGAGAGTATGCAGGAGAGTTTGTATCAAACGGCCAAGAAACGACTCGAAGAGAATTGCGTACTGGCCAATTCAATTGGTGAAGTGGAGGAGATTCTGCGCGACGTAACGGCGGAGAAAGGCGGCGGCAAGTTCGTCTTGGCGCACTTGAAGGATGACGCACGCTGCGATGCGCGGCTCAAGGAATTTAAAGCGACGGTGCGCTGTGTGCCGCTGGTAGATAAGTGGGATGGCGGCGGTAAATGCGTGGTGACGGGGGAGCCGGTGAAGCAGCGGGTGGTGATCGCTAAGGCGTATTGAACCGGTAGATCGAATTGTGATGTATCATAATTCGCGATATGGCACGAAAGGCTAAGTCGGGACCGAGCGGCGATCCGGAGATTCTGATACTTGCCAGTTTGGCAGAGGGCCCGAAGCACGGCTACGCGATCATGCTGGATGTAAATGCGTTTGCGGGTGTGGAGCTTGGTCCTGGCACTTTGTATTCGGCGATTACGAGGCTGGTAGAGAGGAGCTGGATCAAGCCGGGAGCAGAGCGCGGACGGCAGCGGCCCTACCGTTTAACCGCAGCCGGCATGCAGCATTTGGCCGAGCAACTGAAGCAGATGCGCCGGGTGTCGAAGATCGGTTTGGGAAGATTACAGACGGCATGAGCGCGGTCAGGCAGCGCTTGTTCAGATACCCATGAGACAATCTCGCCCGCACCCGACCCTGGCCGACGTAGCGCAACGGGCCGGCGTTGGGAAAACAACTGTCTCGCGCGTAATCAACGGCGCGCATAAAGTAGGCCCTGAGACGCTCGAGCGGATTAACAAAGTGATCCGCGAGCTAGGGTATCATCCCAGCCAGGCGGCGAGGAGCCTGAAAGGCGAGAGCACTAAGACAGTGGGGTTGATTCTGCCCCGCATCGCTGATCCGTTCTTTGCGAGCTGCGCAGAGGCGGTGCAGGCGGTGGCGCGTTCTCACGAATATCTGCTGATGGTCGCCGTTACTGGTTATGATTCTCAAACAGAAATCAATCAACTGTATACGTTGCTCCGACACCGTGTCGATGGAATTCTGCTGGCACCCTCCGATAGCGGGAGCAAGAAGCTGGCTGAAATTGTAGGCAGCATCAACATTCCGGTTGTGACGTTCAATCATCCGCTTGCCAAGGGGCGTGCACCGAGTGTGGTAGTGGACAATTACGGCGGCGCTAGGGCGGCAACCCGGCATTTGATCGAACACGGCCGCAAGCGAATCCTTTGCTTGGGAGGTGATGCGCGGCTCTATTCGGTTCATGAACGGCAAAGGGGCTACCGAGACGCGATGTTCGAAGCGGGGTTACAGCCTATGATCGACGACTCGGCTAATGAGTATGAGGAGATCGAAAAGATCGTCGGGAAGGAATGGCTGCGCAAGAAACCGGTGCAAGCTATCTTCGGCGTGAGAAATCTGGTGACGATCTACGCTTTTCAAGCTCTGCAGTCCATGGGCTTGAAGATCGGCGAAGAGGTAGCTTTGGCCGGTTTTGACGATTTCGAATTGGCTTGCACTCTGCGGCCGGCGGTGACAGTGGTGAGGCAGCCGGTGGAAGAGTTGGCAAGCCGGGCGGCGAATTTGTTATTTGAACGGTTGCAGGATGGGGCGGTGGATCGGCTCGCCGGCAAGCCAGAAAAACTCAAAACGCGTTTGATTGTGCGGTCATCCTGCGGATGTTGAGGGCCGATTGGGGAAATCGGTATGTTGAAACTTTTTGTTGCGCTGTTCCTTTTATTTGCGGCAGGAGGGGAAAGCAATTTTTTTCCGTACGCTCACGGTTGGCTGGGAGCCGATGCGGCGTACTCCATACCATTGGACCGAACTTCCACAGTTTGGCTTTTCGGAGACACTTTCATCGGCGCGCGGCGGGAACCTTCCACAATGATCCACAACTCTATCGCGCTGCGAAGGTGCCATAAAGACGGCTGCCAGGTCACGTACTGGTGGTCCGGAATGCACACGCAACACGGGTCCTCGTTCTTCCAAACGCCCGAGTCCGATTATTATTGGCCGCTCGATGGATTCGTTTACCGGAACAACCTTTATGTCTTTTTGGAGCAGATGCACACGACGGGAGATGGCGGAGCTTTCGGATTCGATTACAGCGGAATCACACTGGCGACAGTTGCAAATTTCTCGGCGAGTCCGGCGAAATGGAAAGTCTCATATCGCACGATTTCTACAGGCAATCCGGTAGTCCCCGGTATTGCGGCCGTGATTCCGGCAGAGCAATCGGCAGCGGGATATCTCTACACTTTTACGCTGTTCCGGAAATCGGCGCCTGAACCGTTTGCAGGGTTGATGCGAGTGCCGCTGGCGGACCTTGCCGGGATGGACAGACTGCCACACTGGCAGTATTTGGCCGAAGGATCGCAGTGGCTCGCCTGGAAACGGTCGACGTCACCGGCGAATGCTTTACAACTGCTAAAGGGCAACATCACGGAGATGAGCGTGGCTTTTCATGCGGCCAGGCAACGATGGATAGCGGTTTATCCGACACCTGGATTTCTCTCCAATACGGCGTCTTACAGCACGGCCGGCAAGCTCACGGGACCTTGGAAGGAGTCTAGAACGCTATTCCGATATCCCGAGATGCAGAAGGAAGATCCGCGATACACGCCGCGCGTATTCTGCTATGCGGCGAAGGAACATCCGGAGTTGGAAACAGATAGCCGGCTGGCGATTACGTACGCGTGCAATTCGACAACCGAGCAGGAGATTTTGCGCGATATGCGGCTTTACCATCCGGAGCTGGTGGTTCTGGGCCTCTGAAGATCGCTGACGACAAGATCGTCGACGCCACGTCTTTACAGAAATTGTTCTTGACAATTTCGTTGCGATCTATTGTTATTGAGCAGTGGAACCGATACCACTGCAAGGTTTCACCTGGGAGGCGCCATGATGCGCAAAGCTCTACTGGCTTTTTTGTGGACAGCGATGGTGACAGGGTGTTTCGGTCAAACCGATACGGGGACCATTCTGGGCGTGGTGAGCGATTCAAGCGGCGGGGCTATTCCGGGCGCGCAGGTCACCATCGAAAACCAGGGAACCAATCTGACGGAAAAGGTGACGACCGACACGCTAGGCAACTTTACGTCCGCGCCGCTCGCCATCGGCACATACCGGGTGACAGTAACGGCCAAAGGCTTTGGAACGAAGATCCTTACCGATCTGACATTGCGGGTTTCCGATCGTATGCGACTGCCGGTTTCCCTCGAGCCTGGCCAAGTGCAGCAGACTGTCGAAGTAAGCGGGCAAGCGCCGCTAGTCGATACGGCCTCTACGACGCTGGGCGGAGTAGTGACCGAGCAGCAAGTGCATGATCTGCCGATCAACGGGCGCAGCGTGGCATCGCTTTTGGCGCTGGTGCCCGGGGTAGAGTTGAACGGCTCCGGCAATCAACTCAGCATTGGCGGCAAAGGAACATTCAGCAATGAGGGCGGACTGCATTTTTTGCTGGACGGAGGAGACGCGAGCCGGGTTGACTACGACGACATGAATAACACGTACGGCTCAAGCGCGGGCCGCGTGTCCCGGGCAAGCGTAGACGCGGTACAGGAATTTCGGGTCTACACGGATTCTTATTCGGCAGAGTATGGGCAAACGCAAGGCGGGGTCATCAACCTGATCACGAAATCGGGGACGAATGCCTTCCACGTAAGTCTCTTTGAATACTTCCGCAACGAGAAGCTGGATGCGCGAGACTACTTCAATCCCGCGCCCGAGTACAAGCCGGCGTACCGGCTGAATCAATTTGGAGGAACGCTGGGCGGCCCGATCATTCGTAACAAGTTGTTTTTCTTTACCGACTACGAAGGAGTGCGGCAGCGCAGTGGCAGTGTTCTGATCGCCGAGGTGCCGACAGCGGCCGCTCGCGCAACCGCGGTACCCGTGATTCAGAATGCGTTTACGGCGCTGCCGTTACCGAATGGAGCGATATCGACCGCCGATCCACGCTTTGCGCAGTATACAGAATCGGTTTCAAATCCACTGACGGAAAATACCGGACTTATCAAAGTGGACTGGGAAGCATCCTCGCTGGACCACATCACGGCGCGTTACAACGCCAATCAGAACGTCACGGATACGTACTTTGGCGTAGCAACCGGGCAAGTGCAACACGCGCCAGGAATGATGCAGTTAGGGATGGTGGGGTACACGCGCACGATCACGCCGAACGTCGTGAATGAAGCGAACGTCTATTACAACCGGTTTCATGTAGATCCGCTGGCTTCAAACGATCCGGCGGTATTGAATTCGCCAATCATCAACTTCGGCACGGGTTCAGGAGTGGGGCCGGGGCTTTTCAATCTGCACGTGGCCAACAATTCCATCACGTGGCTGGATAACCTGACTTGGGTGCTGGGGCGTCATCAACTTAAAATGGGCGGCCAGATCATACGCAACCAGCCAAACAAAGAACTGGGCTACCAGGAGACGGTTTCGTATTTGACTTTTTCCGATGCTCTTGCGAATCGTGCATATTCGGACGGAACGCTCGGGTTCCCCGAGATCGGCATCAGAAACACATACGCGCAGTTTTTCCTACAAGATAATTTTCAGGCGAACAAAAAATTGAGCATCAACATGGGCGTGCGCTACCAATACGATACGACGCCTACTGAGTCGCATGGACGGATCGCAAACTTCGACCTGGTGAGGGGCCAGCTCGATCCCGAGGGCACATCGATCCTGAAGGCCCCGGCGCTTGATTTCGCTCCCCGGTTTGGCATTGCATATACGCCGTTCGATTCGGGCAAGACAGTTTTTCGGGCGGGATTCGGAATCTTCTACTCGGATTTAAATGGCGGCAACCTGGCGCAAAATCTGCCGAGCAATGTTCCTGGTTTTGGCTTCAATGCTTCAGTGAACAGCGTGCAAATCCCGGGTTTGGTGGGTTTACCGTTTCCAAATCTAAGCGACTTCAGCATTCCTACCACGAACTTCTCGGCAATCGTAAAGAACTACCAGGAAGCTTACTCGGAGAAATGGAATTTCAACATTCAGCAGGCGATCGGCAGCACGGCCATGCTGCAGGTCGGCTACAACGGCATCCGAGGCAATCACCTGCAGGAGGGCATCGATCAAAACCGACTATTCCCGGGCGGCACGGGGCGGCCGTTTCCGCAATATGGCAGCATCAACATGGTAACGACAGGCGCGGTTTCCGACTACAACGCACTACAAGTGACTTTTCGCAAACGCATCAGTTATGGTCTTTCCTTCAATGCGAATTACACGTGGTCGCATTCGTTAGACGACGCGCCGGGCGTATTTGGCTCTTATCAAGATGATCACGACGCGATGATGGACTACGGAAACTCGGATTTCGACGTGCGCCACAATTTGGAATTCGACACGAGCTACCAGATTCCAGGCGTGCCGCGCGTACCTAAAGTGATCGGCTCGGGTTGGCAGCTTAATGTGATTGGCACGATTCGCAGCGGCTTTCCATATAGTGTCTCGTGCGGCTGCGATCCGCTGCAGGTGGGCCAATCGACGGCGCGGGCCGATCTGGTTCCGGGTGTTTCCATTACTCCGGTGAATTTCGATGTGCCTGCCAATCAGCTAAATCTGGCGGCTTTCACTACTCCGATAGGACATTATGGGACGCTCGGAAGAAATGCCTTGGTCGGTCCGGGCGCGGTGAACTTCGATACATCACTGTTCAAAGACTTCTCGCTGACGGAACGGCAGAAAGTACAATTTCGCGCCGAGTTTTTCAATATCTTCAATCATCCGCAATTCACTAATCCGAACGCGGCGCTCAACAACCTACCGTTCTTCGGCCAAACGACCAGCACCGTAAGCACGGTGGAAGGATTTCACACAAGCCGGCAAATTCAGTTCGCGCTGCGCTATTCGTTCTGAAGCGGCAAGCGATTTCACGCATGAACAGGCGGGAGTTTGGCAAGTCAGTCCTGGTCGGAAGTTTTGCGCTGGCGGCCCGGGCGTCTGACTCCGAGGTTATTCTTTATTTCGTCGATGGCTATCACGGCGGCGTGCGGGGCCACATGCCGGCGGGCGCCTGGCGGGACATTGTTACGCGATTGAATTCAACACCGGACTGGAAGCTGTGCCTCGATATCGAAGCGGCATCCTGGCGGGTACTTGCGGAACGGGATCCCCAGTCTTATGCCCAGATATCGGAGTATGTGAAGCAAGTTGGAAGCGCGTGGCCGCGGGTGGAGATGGTAGGCGGCACGTTTTCGCAGCCCTACGGATGGGCGATGACGGGCGAGAGCAATATACGGCAGCTGGTGCGCGGTCTGGAGGTGATTCGGGAGAGTTTTCCGGGATTGAAGGTAAAGACATATGCGATGCAAGAGCCGTGCTGGGCAAGTTGCCTGCCGCAAATTCTGGTCTCGCTCGGATTTGAAGCGGCAGTGCTAAAGGACCCGAGCACTGCATGGGGCGGCTACAGCGCCGGTATCGACGCAGAAACGGTAAATTGGATCGGGCCGGACGGTACGTCGATCCGGACCGTTCCTCGATACGCCTGCGAAGAGCTCGTCGATACGTGGCGCACGGAAGCACAAACAGGTTCGGAGGCGTTCGCCGAGAAATGCGTGGCGCATGGCATCGCGCACCCGGCCGGAATGTGTTTCCAGGATTTGGGATGGGCGGCAAGGCCCAACGTAGCGGGACAGCACATCCGATTTGTTACGTGGCGCGAATACATGGAATCGATTGCGGCGAAGACAACCCGCAACTGGCGTTTCAGCATAGAGGATATTCGCTGTGCCTTGCCTTGGGGCGAACAGACACTGCAGAAAATTGCGCAGCAAGTACGATCCGCCGAAAACAAGATGATCGCCGCGGAGAAAATCGCTTCCATGGCGGCGATCCGCAGCGGCCAGCAATATCCGTCGAAGGAATTGCAGGAAGCATGGGACAAGACGCTTTGGGCACAGCACCACGATGCGTGGATTACGGCTACGACCCGGAAGGGGCAGGATGCTTGGGCGTTTCAGGTCGCGGCAGAAACTTACGATGCGGACGCGCTCTGCAACCAGATTATCGAGCGAGCACTCGATGGGCTAGTCAGGCAGAATGGATTGCGAACAAACGGGTTTACGGGTGGAAATGCCTTGCACGTCTTCAACACCCTCGGACACGATCGCAGCGATTTGGTTGAAATTGATCTAGCAACGGACATCGGGACTAAAAGTATACGCGTCATCGACTCGAGCGGCAAGGAAGTCACGAGTCAAGTCGCGACCACGCGCAAATATGTATCAGACAGAGCCGACCGCGTGCGTGGAAGTAACCACAGTTCGGAACTGATGGCCGGCGAGAGCATCGGGGCAGCTCAGGTATTATTTCGCTGCACGATTCCGGCGACCGGGCAAGCAACATATCGGATGGAGACATCGACCGAGCCCGGAAAAGCCTCGTCGGGTACGGGAGTCACGGCCGATAAGTCAGACGACGGAACAGTAAGGATCGAAAGCGATCTTTATAAAATACGCATCGACACGGGGCGCGGCGGTGTGTTCTCGAGTTTATATGCAAAAGCATTGACCAAGGAGTTCTGCGGTCCGGGCGATCGATGCTTTCATGAATTCCGGGGCTACTTCATTGAAGAGAAGGCCTGGCACAGTAGTACCGATAATCCGGCTGCCATCGAGATAATCGAACAGGGACCGGTGCGCGTCACAATCTCGATCACAGGAAAGATTTCCTCGGTTCCATTTCAGACGAAGATTAGCGTGACACAAGGACAGCCGAGAATCGATTTTCATACGCAATTCAATTTTGAGAAGGAAACCTGGATCGGCGATCCGTGGGAGATAGCGGCTGCCGACCGCATGACAGGACGCCGGCGCTCCGAGTACGATGACCGATACAAGCTACTTGCGCTCTTCCCTGTGAAGTTTGAGAAACAGGCTATTTACAAAAACTCCGCCTTTGATGTTTGCCGAAGCAGCAACATAGATACCTTTTTTAATAGCTGGGACGCGATTAAACACAACATCATACTGAACTGGGTTGACTTAGTCGATGAAAAAGAGGATATCGGATTGGGCCTGCTGACAGGGCACACGACCAGTTATGGGCATGGCGAAGATCATCCGCTATCGTTGGTGATGGGCTGGGGCTGGGATGGAGGATTCTGGTGGGGGAAACGCCCGCTACGCGGCTTGCAGGAAGCACAGTACGCAATCGTTCCGCACGCAGGCAAGTGGGACAAAGCCGCGCTTTGGAATGAAACCGCGAAATGGTCAGAGCCGCTTCTGAGCCGACTGACAGAGGGATCTCAGGAGACGGTCCACTCGCTAGTGCGGATTGCAAGTCCGGGAGTAAAGTTGAGTGCGCTGACGATAAACGACCGGGATCTGCTGGTGCGCCTGTTCAACGCAGAGAGCGATCAGAACGAGCATGAGGTCTCAATCGGTGTTGCTGAGGCGTCAATCGAGTTGGTGGAGCTTGACGGCAGCCGCGGGCGAGCGCTGGCAGCTTCAGCAAATGGCGCTGCCGGACAGACGGTGCGAGTGAGCCTTCCGAGGTTCGGCGTCAGGACGCTACGAGTGCTGAACGCACTTTCCTGATCAGGCGGGGCGCGGTGCAGCGGTTCCACTGTTCGTTACCGAGCTTCGTTTATTTCTTCGGAGTGGCGCCGACCACGGTAGACGCTAACAACGACTGCCCCGTAGAGTTAGGATGGGTGTCGCATGTGCCGTTCGCTAGTTTGAGGAGCAGACCAGCCTCGCAGGTGTCACCGCCATAAGGCGCCGAAGCCGTCGCGAAGGCTTGAAAAACATTGGCCACGCTCACGTTAAATTTGCTGCTTACTTCACTAATTACGAGGTTCAGAGAGGTAAAAGCGAGAAGCTGCTGCGGGTCACTGTAGTTGAATGGTGCGGCGTTCAATGCG
>DATAYL010000492.1:0-6881 GCA_036272575.1 Bryobacteraceae bacterium
CTCCGATGCCTTCTCATCGGCTGCCGAGCTCTTCCGTGAGGTTAGCCGTTATTACGCCTCCCAAAATGTTTGCCTGTGCCTGGAGGCCAATCCGCCCCAGTATGGCTGCACTTTTATCACAAACAGTCAAGAAGCAGCTGATCTCGTGAGGACCGTTGCCTCCCCTGGATTTCGCCTCCACCTTGATACGGCCTGTATGTTTCTCGCCGGAGAAAATATTCCCGAAGCGTTAAGCAGCCACCGTGATATTCTCCAGCATTTCCACGTCAGTGAACCAAATCTTGGATCCTTTCACCAGCCCGTCCTCGATCACGCCCCGATAGCAGCTGCTTTACTATCCGCTTCTTACAACGGCTGGATCTCACTCGAGATGCGCGAAACTGAGCAGCCGGTCCCCGCGCTCGTTGAAGCAGTCGAGTTTGTCCAGCGAATTTATGGCTGCGGGTTGTAACGCCCGATCACGGCATACCAGAGCAGTTGAATAATTGCGAACTTCCCGGAAAGACCCGAAATTTTCGACGGCGTCGGCCCGGATTTCGGGTAGCAGCGCGTCACAGGCAGTTCCTTCACCCGGTATTTAAGACGCGGCGCGCGGATCGACAAGTAGTAGTGCAGATTATATGTATCGAAGACATCCCGAAAGGGTTGTACTGCCGGATCGAGCAAAAACTCGCGGCTGAAGGCGCGAAAGCCATTGGTCGTGTCGGTGTAGCGGAAGCCCGCCGCGATACTAATCAGCGGCGCGTGCACGAATTTCAGCCCCAATTTCCGATCGAGCGGAGTGTTCTCTTCCTTGCCTCCTGGTACATAGCGCGACCCCTGCACAAAACCGAACCCGTCAGCCAGGGCCTGTAGAAAACTCGGAATGGCTTCAACACCGTCCTTGCCATTCCCGTCGATCGTGACAACTCCGTCATAGCCCTGCTCGAGCGCATAAGCGAAGAAGATCCGCATTTGCGCGCTGAGCTTGCCGGGTCCCGTTTTGACGAGCAATGTTCGGACACCAAGACCGCGCAGCCGTTCCGGTTCCGTGCTGCCGTCGGTGCTGCCTCCGTCTGTGAGAATGATATCCGCCCCTAGGCGCAATGCCTGCATTCTCTCCAGCTGCTGGATAATCTTCGTCCCCTCGTTAATGACCGGAACGCAGATGCAGTAGCGCGATTGGCGAGGGCCGAATTCAGTGCAGCGATACGGCGTCACTTGCCAGTTGTCCTGGGTTGAGCCAACGTCACTCACCGCAATAGTTTCCATTCTTATTCCTTCCGACCGATCAGGCAGCCGAGCGAACCAACTCGAGGCTGTCCCGCTCGATTTTTACTCGTACCGAACGCTGCAATAAAGTGACAGAGAGAACGAGTTGCGAGCGGCCCTGATCCTCAGTGACGGTGCCGCTTAACCCTGCCAGTGGACCGCCGGCGATCTGGATCCGCTGCCCTGTTGGGAAATAAGGACACGGCTCTAGTTCGCATCGTGCTCCTTGAACAATACGCAGCGCTGCTAGCTCTTCTATGTCTACCGGCGCCAGAACTTTCCCGAAACGCACCGCATCGACAACGCCCGGCACGTTTACAACGCGTGTCCAGCGTTCCCGCTCAAAACAGGCAAACAGATATCCCGGAAATAATGGCAAATCTAATTCCGTCCAACGTTGTGACCAACGGCGGCGGACATGTTGTAGCGGCAAGAAACAGTCGACACCTGTGCGGGTCAACAGCTCTGCCACGCGCTTTTCATGCCTGGACCGCACGCGGAGCGCAAACCAGTTCGATTCCGGCCGCTCGCTAATAGCTTGGGAAGACATAAACATTCAGTGCGGGCTCGCTTTCCGGGCAGGCTTCCGCCATTCTCAGTTACAAGCTGCTCTTCCTACGTTCAGTTCCAGCCCGCCGGATTCCGCAAAAGCAAGCCCGCGAACTGGTCCGTGCAGCTATCTTGGCCGATTGCTGAAAGGCACGTCAACCTTAACCCGTACCGCATAGCGGATCAGATTCAGGCTGATTTCATGAACGAATCGACAACCCGGCTTCTTGCTTGTTCGCGGCGCGGCGTGTATATCTCACCGGATGTCTCCGTTGTGTATCCCTACCGGAATACCGAATAAGAGGCCATCGCTGCTTGCTCCTGCCCAAACAGCGTGTACTACAATCATTTCCCGTGGCTATATCGCGCCGCCATCTGGTCGCTTCGGCTGTTGCCGTCCCTCTTCTGAGCGCTTCTTTCGAACCCACGCCTTCATCCCGGCTCAAGATTGTTGTTACCGGTGGTCACCCGGGCGATCCGGAATGCGGTTGTGCCGGCACCATTGCCCGCTACACCGATCTTGGCCACGAAGTCGTCCTGCTTTACATGAATCGCGGAGAAGGCTTCTGTGCAGGAGCCGACCCGACCCAGTGCGGCGCCGTCCGCACTGCCGAAGCCCAAAAGGCCTGCCAGATTCTAAAAGCTCGTCCCGCCTTCGTTGGCCAATATGATGGCCGCCCAATTGTCGACAACACCCACTACGATGACTTCCATCGCTTGCTGTCTGCCGAAAAACCCGATATCGTTTTCTCGCAGTGGCCCATTGACCACCACCGCGACCACCGCGCTCTATCCATGCTTGTACTCGATGCCTGGCTGCGAGACGGTAAGAAATCGGCGCTTTACTACTACGAAGTGACCGACGACACCATGATGTTTTCTCCCGCCGAATACGTCGATATATCGGCCCCCAGTATCCAGTCGCGGAGGCGCGAGGCCTGCTACGCGCATGCTTCCCAGCAACCCGATAAGTGGTATCCCGCTCAGGTTGAGCTGACCCGTTTTCGTGGACGCGAGTGCGGCTCCGAGCAAGCGGAAGCCTTCACTCGACACTGGCTCAGCAAAAGCGCTCTCCTGCCCTAAGTAGGCGAGGCCGATTCCCTTAGAAGCGCACAGGCCGCGAGCCACGGCGCCGGTGGGCGCGGTCCGTTGTGCGCGAGTCCCTTAGAAACTGCCTGTCAATGAAACCTGGCCGTACGCTCCGCGTTCCGGCACGGTGGGCGGCCCCCGTAGCCGATAGCCCATGTCGTACTGCACATCAAGGAATCGCGAGATTGAATAACGCGCCAGGAATCCGGCACTGGCCAGTTCAACCGGGCTCTGCACATCAGGAATCGGGCTGACCTGCCGCAAATCCGCATAATCGAAGAAGACACCCAGCTGAGCCTTGCCGCCGAGCTGCGAATCGCGGTCAAACGCTTGCGATGGGCCGAAGGCAGGCAAACGCAGCTCCTGGCTGAACATTTCGCCTCGGCTGCCGAACGCCGTATCGGTGTAATAGCCGCGCACGCTGCCTACGCCGCCGCCACCCACCTGCTCGCTATACGGTAGATTGCTGCTACTCGCTTGCAGCGTGACCCGCGTGATCGCGCTGAAGCTCTTGGGCAGCGGCGTGGTGCGAGTGACCAGGACTCGATCATAGAGGTAGTCAGCCCTGGCGCCCGGCACCAAGGTCGAAAGCGCCGCGGTCGTATTATTTGCCGTCAAACGGCCCGGGCTGAACACAAAAATATTTTGGATCGCTGTCTGGCCCAGGTGATCCGTCTGGCTGGCGTCATAAACCAGCGGGAATTGATCTACTTCTGCTTGCGTGCCGAATACCTGAAACCCCGCGAACTCGAGATTGTTGTCGGTTGTCTTGAAATCGTAGCCGATCTGCAAATCCTCAGTGAATCTGCGAATCCGCGGCAGCGGGCGCACGTAGCGCACACTGGCTTGCCCCGAGTGCCCCTGGTCATTAAATATTTGGGCCATCAGCGGCTGCTGTTCACCATAAGAGCCGAAGATCAGCAATTGATCGCCCCACGGCAATGGGATCGTGTCCGACACCGAGTGGGAGATGGAGCGTCCGGTTAAGGAGCGAGTGAGCTGGTACGAGAAGATTTGGCCCGTACCGAAAACATTCCCCCAGTTCGCGCCAAAATTGGTCTCGGCCACTCCCAGGCTGCGCGCGCCCAAGTTATCGTATCCGGCGTAGACTCGAAGCGGCAGTCGATCCTTGGCATTGAGTGTTACGTCCGTCTCGCCGGTCTGGTCGCCGGGCTCGAACACGGCGTCCACATTCAGGAACGGGTTACGGTTCAGCCGATCGAGATCGGTTTGCAAATCGTCAAGCTGGAGCGTTTGGCCGGGTTGCAGCCCGCTCGTTTCCTTGATCAGGGCAGGGGAGAAGTACCGCGCGCCCTTCACATTCACTTGGCTGAGCTTATATTGGGTGACTACCACCTGCACCACACCGCTAGCGATGTTTTGCGGAGGAACCGAGACATCTACAAATGGGCGCTGATGTGCCCGCAGCCACGCCGTTGTTTGCGATTTGATCTGGTCCAGGTCGGCCAGCGTCACCGGCCGGCCCAGAAATACCGCCAACTGTTCCAGAAAGCGGTGATCATTCAGTTCTGGAATTTGCGACGCGTCGATGCCAGCCAAATTAGCTAGGCCCGTAGTCTTCACTCGTTCCGGGCGATCAACAAATACCAGCCCTTTGAGAGCTGCAATCAGCGCCACACGCGAACTGCTGGCTGTGGGCGCCGCGGGCGGCGGCATCAACGATGCCGCTCCGCTCTTGGACGGTAGATTCGGCGCGATGCGTTGATAATCTTGCGCCTGCAGCGCGCCGAATGACCCGACGGTAATCAGCACCACACCGCATAGAGCACGGCGCATAGCGAAAGAGATCATAGCTGTGCCTCTCCCGATCAATGTCCCGACCCCGCCGAGACCGGAGTGGCTCCGGCGGTAACCCCAACCGGAGGAAGTTCGATATGCCAAGACTTGTCCTTTCCTCCTTGCAGAAGGATCTGTTCGGTGGTGTTGATGACCGGTGCTCCGCTAGTCGTCGGGTTCGCGTTTACAATCGCCGGCAGCGAGCCAAAACCGTTGTTCTGCCAGGTCGAAAGAGCCGACGGAGCCGGATAGGGAATATACGTTCGTGGCACGGCTGCCGCAAATACCGCTTGCAGCGCTGCGTTCGCGCTGTTCGTGGCCGACGCCAGGTTTCGCACTATCAGGTTGGACACGACGGCGTCCGAGAGCGTCGGCGCATTCATGAGAATCGCCGGTGTAATGGCTCCCGCACCCATCGCCGAGACCGGCAGCAGATAGTTTGAAAGTAGAGTTCCTGCATGTGGAACGAAATACTGGGCGCCTAGATTGGCCGAGACAATACGCGATCCGGTATCCGCCAAGTCGTAGCTCCCGAGAGTCTGCGTAACGCCTGCGCCTTGGCCGGCAGTAAAGCCGTTCAGGGCGAAATTGCCGGGTGATAGGGTAGCTACCAGCGTGCCGTCCTTCATCTTGGTCGGAGTGCCTACGATCGATGCCGTAAGCAAACGGCGGTCGATGTAGCCTCTGCCAACCGCTGAGGTTGGCAGGAGATAATTGGCGAGGTTAGTGCCGGCGGCTGCCGCAAAATCGGCTCCGCTCAAGCTGGCGCTCACTCCGCGCGATCCCGCATCAGCCGAGTCGTAGACTCCTTGCGTCTGTGTGACATTCGCCCCTTGGCCGGCCACGAAACCGGTGAGCGTGTAGTCACCCGAGCCGAGCGCGGCCAATGTAGTTGCGTCATACGCCTTAGTCGGCGTTCCGCTAATCGCCACAGTTAGCAGCTTGGGATTGATCAGCCCCATCCCGGACGCGCTGCTAGGCAGAATGTAGTTCGAAACGTTCGCTCCGCCCGTAAGAATCACGTCGGCTGCTGGAAGAATTGCAGTCACCGTATGTGAGCCGGCATCGGCTGCGGCATAGACACCGGCAGTTTGGGTGATGGTGGCGCCCTGACCCGCGGCGAAGCCGGTCACTAGAAAATTGCCGGCGCCCAATACAGCCCCAGTGGACCCGTCATACGTCTTTGAGGCGTTTACGATCGTTGCGGTCAGCGCTTTAGGATCGATCAAGCCTGCCCCGGACGCTGTCGTCGGCAGAAGATAGTTCACCAGATTAGTCCCGCTGTTCGCAGAGAAATCTCCCGAACCGAGCGACGCTGTCACGGTGCGCGCACCCGCATCGGCCGCGTCATACGTTCCCGAAGTTTGTGTAACCGCTGCGCCCTGTCCGGCCACAAAGCCGCTCAACGTATAGTCGTCGGCGGCGAGATTTGCCCCAGTTGTGCCGTCGTACGCTTTCTCGGGTGTTCCAGTCACAGCCGCTGTCAGCGTTTTCTGATTGATCATCCCCGCGCCCGAGGCCGACGTCGGCAAAATATAGTTCGAAAGATTAGTGCCGCTATTCTGCGTGAAGTTGCCCGCGCCGAGCGTCGCTGTCACTGTGCGTGAACCGGCATCGGCCGAGTCATACGTCCCGGCAGTCTGTGTTACGGTCGCGCCTTGTCCCGTGACGAAGCCGCTCAGTGCATAGTCGCTCGGTAGGAGAACCGCAGCCGTCCCGCCATCGTAGGTCTTCGTTGTCGTTCCAAGAATGCTCGCCGTCAGGGCTTTCGCATTGATCATCC
This sequence comes from Bryobacteraceae bacterium, assembly GCA_036272575.1. GTDB lineage: Bacteria > Acidobacteriota > Terriglobia > Bryobacterales > Bryobacteraceae > Bog-105. The sequence continues at coordinate 6,470 of DATAYL010000492.1, forward strand.
CCGCGCCCGAGGCCGAAGTCGGCAAAATATAGTTCGATAGATTCGTGCCGCTATCCTGTGTGAAATCACCTGAACTGAGTGCCGCCGTAAGGGTGCGTGAACCGGCGTCAGCCGCGTCATACGTGCCCGCTGTCTGGGCCACCGAAGCGCCTTCTCCAGCTGCAAAGCCGCTCAGCGTGTAGTCGCCAGGGACGAGGCTTGCGGCCGTCGTGCCGTCGTAACTCTTGCTTGGCATCCCGCTGATGGCCGCCGTCAACACTTTCGGATTAATGAGTCCCGCGCCCGTCGCTGATATAGGCAAAATATAATTCGAAAGATTCGTTCCGCCATTCTGTGTGAAGTCGCCCGTTCCCAAGGCCGCGGTCACCGTTCGCGCACCGGCGTCGGCCGCGTCATATGTCCCCGCCGTCTC
>DATAYL010000493.1:0-33881 GCA_036272575.1 Bryobacteraceae bacterium
GTCATGAGCGAGGGATGCGAGGGGCTCGCCAGCCACTGGGTCAGGCCGACGATGTGTTCGAGCCGAGCTTCTTTGGCGGCGACCGCGAAGGCGACCGCGCCCTGAATCACGTAGGGATCGAGAGGCGGACAATAATATGCGCGCTGGACGTCCTTCAGCACACCCGCGATGCGCTCGACATCGCTCATTTCGGCGACCGCAATCTCGGCCCCTTGCGCCTTCAGCCCCGCGCTGCGGCGATTTTCGCAGTGCACCATGGCGCGGACAGGATAGCCTGCCTTCAACAGTTCGGTAACGACGACGCTGCCCGTCTTGCCGGTCGCGCCAGTCACCATGATTCTTGGCTTGATCATGACAGTCTCCTAACGTTTCGGCGTCCCTGCCCCCATCAACGCCCTGAGCGGCATCAGGGGTCCGACGGGAATGTACTCGTGATCCATCAACTGTTCCTTCGCGAGCGGCAAAGTTTCCATAATGGCTCGTGCCTCGTCTTCGGTCTTCGCGTCGACCAGCAAGATGACGCCTTTGCCATCGCCGCGCGAATACCACTGGCGGACTTTCCCGTCGAGATAGAGCTTCACAGTTGCGCGAATCTCTGACGGGATGACGGCCATGATTTGTTGAGCGGTCACGCCTTGCCTGGGAGTCTGAATGACCAGCACTTCAGTGGTTTTAGGTATGGCCACGCTGGGCACGCCTGTGGCGGTTCCGGATTGTGATTGCGCCACAGATAGCAGCGGAAAGACAGACATGATGAACGGGAGCAGTAGTTTCACGGATTAACCTCGATTCAGTTTGCTTTGGCTAGCGGGGTGAAGCGCACAGGCCGATGGTGGCCGTTGTGCGAGATCAAGAATTCGTTCGCCTATGTGATATTTGCCTGCAGCACCCGGAATGTGACACGATTACGAATGATCGATTTCAGGCATAGAATCGGTCACAAACGCGCCTCGGGCAGCAAAGAGCTTTAGTAGTGGGCGAAGGAGATCAGGAACTTCGCGCCCTGATGATCCGTTATCAGGGCGGATCACTGGAAGCATTTCAGGAGATCTACGCGCAGCTCGCACCGGGAGTACGCCGGTATCTGTCGCATTTGGCAGGCGGCTCCGAAATCGCGGATGATCTGCTTCAGGAAACGTTTCTTCAAATGCACCGGTCGAGAGCTGCATACAACCCGAGCTATGCGGTTAGATCTTGGGTGTTCGGTTTGGCGCGAAACGTTTTTCTGATGAATCGGCGCGCGGCCCGGCAATGGGCGAAAGTTCATGAGTCGCGCGAGGATTTGCCTGAATTCCCCGTGCTCCCGGAAGCTGACAGGCTCGGCTCCCAGGATGAGATCCGCAGATGTATTGCGAATTTAGCGCCGGAGCAGGCCGAAGCGCTGCTGCTGCACCATGAGTGGGGGTTTAGTTTCGAGGAGATCGCCGGGATGCTGGGCATTAGTGCGGTGGCGGCTCGCGCGCGCGCCAGTCGTGGAATGGCAGACCTGCGCCTGGCGCTGAACAATCTTCAAAGGACTCGTGCATGATGGATCGTTCACCAAGACCACCGGAAGCGCTGCTGCGGGCGATCGCCCAGGATCTGAAACCCGTCAGACCGTCGCCGCAACCGCTCCACCTGGCGTTGCGAGTGGTCCCTCTGGCTCTCCTGGTTTCGTCGCTGATTCTACTGGCTATCGGACCCCGTCACGACGCAGCCATATTAGGACCGCTGTTGACGTGGGGCGCCTCTGCCGTGCAGTTCGTGTTGGCGATCGCGCTCGTCTGGATCGCGGCGCATGAAAGCATACCGGTAGGCAGGCTGCCGAGGCAGATCGTTTACTCCGCGGTGGTCGTGGCGTCTTTGGTTGTTGTATTTGTCAGCTTAGTAACCTACTCGACGAGTCCTGCGAACGAGCCCCTCCTGCGTGTGCCGGCACAGGTCAACGAAATGCTGCGTGACTCGCCATGGATTATGGGCTTCGGCTGCGGGATCGGCAGTACGCTAGCCGGGGGAATCCTGGTCCTTTTCTTCGGTTGGGTGTTTCGAAATTCGGTCGCGACCCGGCCAACTGAAGCGGGCGCGCTGTATGGGGCAGGCGCGGGTCTCGCGATCAATGCCGGTTGGCGCATTGCATGCCCAGTTTCGACGCCGTGGCATACACTGGGAGCGCACGGAGCAGCAATCATCGCCACAGTGATCTTAGGGGCACTCATCGGGCGCTTTTTAGGAAATCGCAGATTGCCGGTCGGCGGCCAGCGTCACTGAGCGCTAGTGCGTCGCTCAACGCCCGTTGCCGTGACACATCACTTTCGCGCGCGGACTGGCAGCGATTCGTTGATGACAAATTCTGCGAACTTAAGAACGTCTGCTTCAGACTCATAGGGGAGGCACCCTGTCGTTGCTAATTTCGCAACGCCGTGCACCATTGACCAGCAAAGCAGTGCCAAGCGATGGGGTTCTCCGGTTGGCAAGTGGCGCTCCTTCTGACAGGCCTTTACCAAACCGAGAAGAGCCTCGAAAGATTCTTGCCTTGCCGCGGCCGAATCCGGTTGCTCGCGGGTGTATGATCGGGCGTCAAACATGGCCCTGAAGTGCTCAGGCCGCCGCAACGCAAACGCAACGTAAGCCAGGCCCGCTTTCTTCAGCCGCTGCAACGCGGTTGCCCGAGACCCACAGGCGTTCAACATGGCTTCTGTGAGTTCGTGATATCCCTGTGTGCAAACGGCCGCCAGTAGCTCATCTTTGTCCTGAAAATGGCGGTAGGGTGCGTTGTGCGATACACCTGCGCGGCGCGCCACCTCTCGCAGCGTAAAGGCTTTGGGCCCAACTTCGCCAATCAGATTGATTGCTGCTTCCAGTAAAACTTGCCGTAAGTTGCCGTGGTGATAGACCGCGGGGCGTTTCATCGCCCATCAGTATACATGCATGTTGACAGAAGCAACATAGTCGCCTTAGAATGTGGACACGAGCCACATTGGAGCGTGAGAAATCCGGTTTTAAAGGAGATGTGCAATGAGAAGTTACGTGCGAGGCGTCATCGGTTTCACATATGGGCACTTGAGGCGAACGCCGGCAGGTTCAGTTTTGCTGGTGGGCGTGCTCGTGTGTTGCTTTACAGTGGTAAAGCACAGTTTCGGATATGGTGGCAAGGCGCAGGCTGCCAACGATGCGGATTTGGATTCATCGAATACTGCCGAGGCCGCAATCATCAAGTTCTGGAACGCTTACCACGGCAACGAATACGGGCAAATTCCAGAGCTACAACACCAGTTGGAAGGCGCCATTCAGGCCGATCCGAATAACCCCATTCTGTATGCGCTTTTGGGCGCCACGCATTTTTGGCACGTCGGCGAGTACACGCGCGACCCTCACCCGGACCCGAATGTTCTGAAGCAGGATATGCCTACTGCGGCCGGCCTGTTCCAGAGGGCTTACGACCTCGATTACCACGGACACCATCGGATCGGCTTCATAACCGACGATCATCTGCCGGGGTATTGGGGAATCACAACGGTCCACACGGGTCAGCAGAACATGGACTCGCAGCTAGTTACAAAAGGCGAAAACATCCTGAACTCCGCTGTGTATCAGTTTCCGGAGTTCAATGACTTCAACCGCTGGGCGGCACACAATGCCGATCCTAAAGATAGTGACGCCTATAGGCAGGCGTTGGACTCGTTGTGGCAGGGTATTGATAATTGCATACAGGGCAGCATCGATCGCAGCGATCCGGATTTGAAGCCATATCTCCACCTGTACACCAGCTTGGGCCGCAAGAAGGCTTGCTGGTGGGATGGTGATCTGGCTCCCTACAGCTTTGAGGGATATATGCTGAACTTGGGCAATGGCCTGGTGAAAGCGGGCGAGATTAATGCTGCCAGGATCATGTTTGCGAATGCGCACTACGCTACGAACTATGAGACTTGGCCGTATCGCGCTGTTTTGGAGGCCGTGGAATCGTCCGATCTCTACGCGCGCGCTGCGCTCTACGACGACAATAACCTAAGCAATGACCCTCCGTTGGGCGTTCCCAATCGTAGCTGCGTCTATTGTCATGCTACGGTTCCAGAACCGGCGGCCCATTAAGTTCCCGACGCCTGCCCCCCGACTGGTCTGCGATTGACCATGGCGTTCCGTGCGAAACACCTCATACTTATCTAGCGACAAGCTGCTTCGTGGATCGATCACCTCCGTAACTTGCCAGCGAGCCAGTAATCGACACTGAACTTTCCCGGACCAGAGCAGATCAACCAGATAAAGAAGAGCACGTACAGGGCTTCCGGAAGGTAGAGGAAATCATCGAGCCAATTAAGAGGCGAAAGTCCTTTACGCATGGCGGAAAGCCTGGTGGTCAGGATGGCGACAAGCATATTGACCAATAAAGCTACGCAGGCCAGGCTCGAAAGAAATCCCACGGTCAGCAAGGATCCGCCAACGAACTCGACAGCCGACACGAAATAAGTCATCAGGTGGGGAAACGGGACTTTGGCCTCAACGAGCGTTTCGTACATAGTTTGCGTGCTGGCGGCGACAAACAATTTGTTTGCCCCGGAGATGACGAAGAACAGCCCGAGCGAAACGCGTACAAGCAAGATGGCATATTGGTCCAAATCACTGCTGCCCAGCAGCGCAAACTGTACCAACCGTTTCCAATCCATCTCTTCTCCCTCCATCGGAGGATGTGCTGTAACGATACCCCTATCTCGAGATTATGCGTCCATCGGTTCGACCCATTGAGCGCGCCATGCGGGAGCCACGAATGGATCCGCAAAGTACTGTGTTTCCCGCGCCACCTTGTCGTCCCTGAACTCCATGATGCTCACGGTATAGGACGGCTTGCCGTCATACGTCAGGATGAATTCGGTGACCCAAAGATCACCGCCGCCAATGATTCGTCGGACGGTAAACCGCTTATTGCTCGGCTGAGTAGCGCGTTGATTCTGTATGTTGCGTCGAGTGCGGGTTCGCTCGCCTGACTGCGGGTATTCCAGCACCGCGTCCTCGTGATAGATGCGGTGCTCCGTTTCAAAATCGTTGGCGTCGGACGCGGCCCAATGCTGATCCAGTGCCGCACGGATCTCTTGATCTTGCGCTCCAGAACACTGCTCCTGGTTATGTTGATCGTTCATCTTGAGCCTTTCAATTTGACAAAAAGCTAAATGCTTTAGCGGAATCGGGGACGACTCGTCAAGTCGCGCTGTGTCTTCGATCACCCCGTAGTCTACACCGCGTCGAAGCGTCTGATTCCTGTTTAACGAAGCGAGACCTAGAAACCGTGCCTTCGCTCCTGGCCCAGACACTTCCGATCGATTGCGGTAACTGCCCGTGACATACAGTTACTCAGTTGGTGGCAGCGGGCGCATGTCGGGTAAGAGGAGCGTGTTCCAGCGTGCCAGTTGGCCACCCGGAAGCGAGACGGAATAGCCGGTACCGAATTTCGGATTTGACACGTAGTAATCGGTGCTGATGACCTGGGCTCCGCTAATGAGAGCATCCCGTAACCGGGTGCGATCTCCCGTGCGGGCTTCACGCGTGTCCGCATCGGCGCGAGTGCGGACGTAATAGCCGGAGCGAACCAGGTACTGAATGTAGGCCCAATCCTTTTGGGGTTCGTTGACGATGCGAAAGGCCGCTTCGGCGTGGCCTTCCTCCTGATTGACGAACATGATGCGGCCCTTGAGTGAAGGATGATCCGCGATATAGGTGTTGAGCTTCTCGCCAGTTTCGTCGAGGACGAAGAAGAATTTGCCTCGCACTTGGGAAAGTTTCGGCCAGGCATGAGCGAGCACGGCGGCTTGCAGGGTCGGATAGTTGCCGCGAACGTCATCCGGCGTAATCAGCTTTGAGCGGCCAAGGCCTTCGAGAATTTCGGCGTCCCAGGCATCGAAGGCAGTTTTATCGAATTTCAAAGGCCGCACGAAACCTGGCTGCTTCAGTCCGTCGTCCTTCGCGTTCATGGTGATAGGGATCGGGAGATGATTGGGGTGAGCGTCCGACCATGTCTTGAGGATGGTCAGTTCCTGTTTGAGGGTATAGACGTTTGAGCGGAAGTCGATATCAGGGACATGGATGACCTTGAGGCCGGGTTTGTTCATGAGCCCTTCAGGATCATAGGGCGGCCCAGAAAGATGGTTCTCTTTTTCGATCTGGAGACCTGCGGGATGGGCATACAAACCGCCGTGCGGGTCATAGACCACGTCGATTTCGAGGGCTCGCAGGCCCATGTCGAGTTGACGTTCGATTGGAAGATGAGAGTATTCCAAGCCGTCCATGCGAGCTCCATACTTGGCTCGCAGAAACACAAACAGTTCGGGATCGATGCCGGTATGGTAACTGTTGTGACTACCCAGAACCTCCACTTGGTTCATGCGGGGTTCATTTGCATCCTGCTGGCTGAAGGAGGGAATCGCCGCGCACAGGCCTGCGACGGCGATACCGGTGATGAGTTTCGACATTTTAGAAAGATAAACGCAATGCAAACTGCATGATGCGCGGATCGCTGGCCAGTGAGGTGATGGCTCCAACCGTGGATGGCGTGCTTAGGTTGGCACTGGGCTGGCCAAAGACCGGAGTATTGGCTAAGTTGAAGACGTCCCAACGAGCTTGTAGAGTAGCGCGCTCATACAGGTGGAAATTACGCAAGAGGGAAAAGTCAAACACGTTCGTGTGCGGTCCACGCAAAGTGTTGCGTCCCTCGTTGCCAAATTGGCCGAGGACTTGCTCTTGGAACGCGTTTGTACCGTTCGGACTAGCGGCGGCACAAGCGGGATTGGCGGATTCGAAGATCCAGCACCCCACCGTTCCGACCATTTGCGGAGTACCAATGACGTTGGGAACCGCGGTGGCGGCGCCGTAGAGGTCAATGGCGGTGGAGTAGTTGCTGCCAGAGGTGACGGTAAACGGCCGCCCGCTATAGAACGTATAGATACCTGACGTTTCCCAACCGCCCAGGATAGCGCCGCCGATTCCGCCCTGGAGGAAACGTCTGCCTTTCCCGAACGGAAGGTCCCAAACGTAGCTGAAAAGGAAACGGTTCGGCTGGTCGAAATCGCTGAGGCCGCGCCAGGTACTTTGATGATAGCCATCCTGGGCGCCGCCGGAACCACTCTCCAGCTCTTCCGGCGTATCGTCGATGCTCTTGGAGCGCGTGAAGGAGGCGGTGAACGTCAGGCCGTCTGAGAAGCGTCGCTTGGCCGAAATTTCCAAGGCGTTGTAGCTCGCATTTCCGATGGCCTGCTGGTATTCGAGATAGCCAAAATTCGGATAGGGCAGTTGTCCGTTGATGTATTGGTTCAAATCGGAAAGCGTATTCAGATGGGTGGACTTACTGCCCACGTAATTTGCTTCAAGAAGCACCTTTGCGGGCAATACTTGTTGAATGCCGAAGCTCCACTCCTGTACGGTTGGCGTGCGAGAGTCGGGGTTGCTCGCGCGGATGTGGCTGATCTGGTAATTGATGTTATTGGGATCAATGTAGTTGGCCGGAAATCCATTTTGCAGGAGGAACACTGGCGCGGTGCCGGTGCTGGGGATCGAGGTGGTGTTTTGGATCAAGAACGGCGGGTTCAAGGACAACTGGTTTTCGCTGCCGAACCGCTCCAGCAGTAAATTGAAGATGCCGTAGCCACCGCGAATAACTGTGTTTTGCGCCGGAGAATAAGCAAATCCGATCCGCGGGGCGAAGTTCGTCTTATTGATATTGACCAGAGACCGGTCAAAAAGCGAACCGTTTGAGGCAAGAGTGAGCGAACCGCTGCCTGCCGGATTGAAGTTTGCCAGTTTGTTGGCTCCCGAAAACTCCGGTGTCGCGAAATCATAACGCAAGCCCAGGTTGAGGGTGAGCTTTGGAGTTACTTTCCAATCGTCCTGAACGAAACCGGAATACATCTGGATGCGTTCATCCACAAGATATTGATTGGCCAGACTTGCACTTTGCACATAACCGACGAGGGAGTCGGCGTAGTCAATTCCTGTGTTAGCCGCGCATTGTCCGCCGGCGAGGTGCTGGCAAGTGAATTGACCGTTGAACGTCACATTTCCATGCACATCCGCTTCGTCCTGATAGATGTTCCGCATAGGAGCGCGAACGTCCACACCAAATTTCAAAGCGTGCGCACCTTTCGTCAGAGACAAGGTGTCGACATATTGGTACTGCTGCGGGTTTTGCTGCTTTGGCAAGAAATCCGGAGAGCCAAGAAAGACGTGATTGGAGTAAGAAATGGCCGGCAACCCGCCACCGGAAGAAGGAATGTCCGGGATGCCAGGCACATACGTGGAAGGCGGTGGAGAGTTAAACGGAAGCTGCACATCGATCGATGTGTTTCGCGTGAAGCCGAGCCGCAAGCTATTGGCCAAGGCGGGCGAGAAAACGTGCGTCCAGCCAATGGCGCCGCTATAGGAATTCAAAGTGGAATTTCCCCAAGCGGAAGTGCTGGAACCATCAGCAATACCCGCGAAGTCGCCCGGCACAATACGGTCACGTTGGTTGCCGGTATACCGGAAAAAGACGGCGTCGTTCTGGTTTGGATCCCAATCCACTCTTGCGTCATACGAATTCGTATTGTCAGTCAGGGCGCCAGTGCGGGCGTAGTTGTTAAATTCCCCTGGCAGATTGGGTTCTGGGAAAAGGCTCATAAGCTGCAGACCCTTCGGATCGAGCATGCTGGTGGGAATGGTGTTATTGGCAAAAGGCTGATTCGTGTGGGGATTGTAAATGGTCGCGTAGGGAGGCAAACCATTCGCTTGTGCAGCAGCCGGGCTGAAGTTTCCTACGCGTTCATTGTCCAGCGGAACGGCCGAGGCGATGCGCGTGATACCGCGGTCGACGCGCGCGCCTTCGTAATCGAAGAAGCCGAACAACTTGTTGCGAATAATGGGAGCGCCAATTCGTCCGCCGAAATTATTCGTAATGTTTTTGGGCTTTGCGAGTCCGGATTTGTTCGAGAAGAAATCGTTCGCATCAAAAATGCGGTTTCTGAGATAGTCGAAAGCCGATCCGTGAATCTCGTTGGTTCCGCCGCGCGTGGTGACGTCTACAGTGGCGCCCGGACTACGGCCGTACTCGGCGGAGTAAGCGTTTGTGATTACTTTGAACTCCTGCAGAACATCTACTGACGGTCTGGCCGCTTCGGAGGTAAGCTCCTGTACGTTTTCAGAGAACGTGTTGTTATCGATGCCGTCTAGAATAAAGTCATTTTGCAAGGAGTGAACGCCGTTTACACTGAAGTCGCCGGTACGGCCGGAGGCAGTGTTGCCGGACTGCTCAGTATAGCGGTCTTGCTCTACGCCTGGAACGAGGCGGATCAGATCGTCCCAATTCCGTTCAAAAAGCGGCGTGCTCTCGATGGCCTTAGGCTCTACCACTGTTCCGAGCGATGCATCATCGTGTGAAAGCTCTGGCGCAGCAGCCGTGACCTGAACGGTTGTACCAACGGAACCTACCTGGAGTTGGAAGTCCTGCCGACCTTTCTGGGAGGGATCGAGCCCGATTCTGCTAGAGGCACGCTGGAATCCCGCTTCATCCACGGATATTTCGTATTGTCCGATGGGGAGGCTTGGAAATGTGTAATAGCCGGCGTTATCCGTCGTCGTGGAACGCGACACGCCGGTGGCGACGCTTTCCGCCGTAACCTTGGCTTGGCCAACGGCAGCGCCGGAAGGATCCGTTACGAGACCGGTAAGACTCGCCAAGTCGGCTTGAGCTCCCAAGCGTAGGCAGGCCGCGAACAGCCACATTAGAACTAATGGATATCGATGAACGAATCTAAACATGCTTACAAATAACACCTCACCCCGGGGTTTTATTCCATAAAATCGCCTCGACCTGCACTTCAGGCTTGCCATCGATTCGCCGCGGCCCACAATCCGTCGGACGTGTGCGTCAAACAGCTGCCTTAGATGGTCGTCGGTTGGATTTTGCGAAGGACCTGTTGCTGGGTGAGCGGGTCGAGCTTACCGCCCTCCTTCGTGACGTAAAAGACGTCGATGGCGCGGTGGCCTTCGGTATCGACGAGCACCAGTTCAATGTCGCAGCCGAGACCGGTGAGGGCGGAGGAAAGGTCGTAGAGCAAGCCCGGACGGTCGGCGCCCGTGAAGTGCAGGAGGGTGGCCGAATCCGAGGCTAAATTGTCGAAACGAACCGAAGGCGACAGTTGCTGAGGGAAAGAAAGCCGGGGCGGCCGGCGTCTTTTGAGGAGATCGGTGACGCGGAGGCTGCCCTTTGTCACGCCGCTAAGCGTAGAACGAAGCCGCTCGAACTCCTCCGGGTTCAGTTCCAGCGTTCGCGACGGATCCGTAAAGTGGAATTCGTCGAGGGCACAGCTGTCGGCATTTGAGGCTGCCTCAGCTTTCACGATGTTGAGGCCGAAGCTGGCGAGCGCGCCGCAGAGATCGCAAAATAACCCAGGATGGTCGGCGGCCAGAATAGTAGCGGCATAGGCGCCGGGCACTTTGCAGATTTCGAGCGCCACACCGGTTTTCAAGCGGAGTTGTTCGAGGCGAAAGTGATCCTCAATCTGTTCGGTTGAGTGGACACGAAGATAACGAGTGGGAAAGCCGCGCAGAAAGCGCGCGAGCTCGGGCCGTAGCGCGGGAACCTCCAAATCGGGTGTCGGTTTCCCGATGCGATCCGAATCGAGCTCGCGGGTGAGTTGTGCGGCTCCTGCCGCGTACACGTGCCAGAGCTGTTCCGACCGCCAGGGCGACATGGCGGTCGGATTGACGGCGGAAACATCGGCGTAGGTAAGAAGAGTCAGTTTGCGCAGATTTTCGTGAGTGCCAACGCGCGCGCTCAGAAAGCGCGCGGTCGCCGGATCGTCCAAGTCACGGCCAGTCATGACCGAAGAGAGGACAAGATGGTTTTCAATCAGGAACTGAATCGTGTTCGCATCGGCTTCGGGCGCGTGAAGGCGGGTGAGGATGGCAGCAGCCGCTTCGACCGATCCGCGCACGTGATCGCCGGGAGTAGTTCCTTTTCCGAGATCGTGTAGCAGAAGCGCCATACGCAGGAGCGGCAGCTGATCTTCTTCTTCGGCCAACTCGTGAAAACGAGAAGGAACGCTGGGCTTTTCAAGAAGATGATCGATGGCTTCGAGGGTTACAAGAGTGTGTTCGTCAACGGTGTAGCGATGGTAAAAGTCACGCACCACCAGGCTTTCAATTTGTTTCCACTCAGGCAGAGCGGCGGAGAGCACCTCGCCATCCTGCATGTTGCGTAAGGCCAGGGCGGTATGCGGTTGCGAGAGTAGAGCGCTCCAGGTGGGCCATCTCAGAGTGGTTGCCGGGGATGCGGGTGCAAGGGACTCTACCCGCTCGCGGAGACGCCGAAAGGTATCCCAGGAACAGGGAATCCCTTGCCGTCCGACAAACAGAAACAGATCGGACATAGCTTCAACAGAGTGCAGCGTCTGAGCCGGATGACGTAAGAATACCTGCCGGTGGGATACAGTGAAATCGCCGGCCGAGAGCTTGCTTCCGCGATCGAAGAATTGCCGGACGAGTCCGGATTCCTGGCGCTCGATGCTGTCGAGAACCTGCTGAGCCGCTCTAAAGCAGATACGTGCGTACTGGTAGAACGTGCGCATCCAGGCTTCGGGAGTAGTGGGTTCGACCGGCAGCGAGGCGGCTGCCAGATCCTGGAGCTCAAAGCTCAGCAGATTGTTGTCGCGGTCCGCCTTTTCATGCAAGAAGAAACGGAGCCGGTAATAGAACTCCTTAGCAGCGGAGACATCTTGAACGCCATGGCGGAAGAGTTCTTTGCGCGGATCAAGCTGGGAGGCCCATTGCAGGAAGTGAATGTCACGGATGCCCCCCGGCCCTTCTTTAATGTTGGGCTCAAGGTGGTAGACCGTGCCGTCGAACTTGGCGTGCCGAGCGACAGCGAGATCGGCTAAATTTGCGAGCAGTTGAGGCGCATACCGCCCGTAAAATACCGGCAGCCGGGCTTTGAGCGCAGCAAACAGGGCGGAGTCTCCATAGAGGAAACGGGCGTCCAGCAGGCTGATGTGGAGATGCGGATTCTGCGGCTGGTAGCGGACGCACTCATCGAGCGTGCGTACTGAGTGGCTGAGCTTGAGGGATGAATCCCACAACAGGCGAAGAAATTGGCTTAACGGTTCTTTGAGAATGGTGGGATCGGGTTCCTGCTCGAGCAAGAGAAGCAGATCGACATCGGAGAAGGGGAACAGCTCACCGCGCCCATAGCCGCCGACTGCGACTAAGGCAAAGGAGACGTTAAGCTGCGCACTCAGGATGGCGATTGCGGATTCGGCGATGAGGCGATCGACGGCGGCAGTGCGGGGGAAATCGGGTAGAGACAACGTATGTCTTAGAGCGCGGCCTCGCCCGTATCGTCGTTACGAATACGAATGGCGTCGAGCACGTCGTACACAAAAATTTTGCCGTCGCCCAACTTGCCGGTACGGGCAGCGACGGCGATCGAATGCGCGACTTCTTCCAGTCGGGTGTCGGGCACAACCGTTTCAAGCTTGACCTTCGGCAGGAGATCCACTTCGTACTCCATGCCTCGATAGACTTCTTTGTGGCCTTTTTGGCGCCCATGACCGCGGACCTCGGTGATAGTGAGGCCGTCCACTCCGATGGCTTTCAATGCTTCCTTCACTTCATCGAGTTTAAAGGGCTGGATGATGGCTTCGATTTTTTTCATCGCTTGCAGTTATATGGCTTTCAATATAGCGGTCGTAAAGGTCAGGCTTCGAGGTTATAACCCTCTTCGCCGTGCATCGCGAGATCGAGGCCTTCGCGCTCCTGCTCGGCGGTTGCGCGCACGCCGATGGTAGCGTCGACGATTTTTAAGATAATCCAGGTGGCGACTATCGCCAGGCCCCAGGAGATAAGGACGGCGGCGAACTGGTTCAACACCTGGTGCGGATTGCCATCGACCCACCCCAACGGCAGAGTTTTACCGGCAGCGTCTTTCAAGCCGTCATTGACGAGGTTGGTGGCGAAGACGCCGGTCAGAATAGCGCCAAGCGTTCCGCCTGCGCCGTGTACGCCAAAGGCATCGAGGGTATCGTCGTAGCCGAATTTGTTTTTGACGGTGCTGACCATGAAGAAACAAAAGATGCCGGCGAGGAAGCCGATGAGCAGAGCGGGGAAAGGCTGCACAAAACCGGAAGCCGGCGTGATGGCCACCAATCCGGCTACGCACCCGGAGATCCCGCCGAGCATACTCGGTTTACCGTGCCGTACCCATTCGGCGAGCATCCAGCCGAGGGCCGCCGCCGCAGCGCCGAAGTGAGTGGCGACGAAAGCACTGGTGGCGAGCCCGGATGCGTTCACCGCGCTGCCGGCGTTGAAGCCGAACCAGCCAACCCACAGGAGACAGGCGCCGATCACGCTGAGCGTCAGATTGTGCGGCTTCATCGGCTCTTTGGGGAAACCGACCCGCTTGCCGAGATAGAGCGCGCAAACCAGCGCGCTAACTCCGGATGTAATGTGCACCACCGTGCCGCCGGCGAAATCGAAGCAGGGAATTTTGCCGCCGAGAAACGCATTCAACAAGCCGCCCTTGCCCCAGATCATGTGAGCCATCGGGAAATACACGACGGTGGACCACAGCACGGTAAACAGCACCATCGCGCTGAACTTGATGCGTTCCGCGAAAGCGCCGGAAATCAGGGCCGGTGTAATGATGGCAAACATCAGTTGATACACCATGTAGGTCTCGTGTGGGATGGTGGCGCCGTAATCGGGATTAGGCGCAGAGCCAACACCGCGCAGGAAGAGATAGCTTAAATTTCCAATAAACGGAGTGCCCGGCGCGAAAGTGAGGCTGTAGCCATAGATGGCCCAGAGAACGGTGACGATGCCCATCAAGGCGAAGCTGTGCATCATGGTGGCGAGGACATTTTTACGCCGTACCAGGCCACCGTAGAAAAGCGCGAGACCGGGGCCGGTCATCATTAATACCAATGCGGAGCAGGTCAGCATCCAGGCGTTATCGCCCGCCATTTGAGCGCTCTTAGCCGCGGTCTCGAGCGCAGCCAACCGTTGTTCAGTCGTGGTTGCGGTCTGCGCGAGGAGCGGCGAACAGCTTACTGCCGCAAGAAAGAACAGAATCCGGTGTCTTCTGACCATAGAGAAGTGAACAATGAAACAATGAATCGTTCAGAGTAACAGTTTCAGTGATTTGCCCGCCACGTAAATTTCTATAAGAGATATCGAAACATTTTATTCCCCGGTGAGCCGGTTTTTTTTTGGCGTTCACCTGCTATGCTCTTTGGTCAAAGCGTAACTTTGACCCGGGAGCCCAATATATGAGAACGACTCGCTTAGGAGCCATACTATTCAGCGCGACAATTTTTTGGGGCGGGCACATGCGGGCTCAATCGACGGCGACGGTAGAGAGTCCGGAAGCTGAACAGGCGCAACCAGAAACCGAGAGAATCGACCTGGGGGTGTACGGCCGCATACGTGAAGAGGGGCTCACTCATTCACACGTAATGGAGTTCGCTTCGGCGCTAGCCGATGACATCGGTGGCCGGTTAACAGGTTCGCCAAATATGGCCAAGGCAAACGCCTGGACGCGCGACACACTTACACGGCTGGGATTAACGAACGCCCATCTGGACGACTGGGGCGAATTCGGCATGGGCTGGCAGCAGGTGAACGTTTGGGCGCGAATCACGGCTCCGGATGTGGCGCCGTTGATTGTGCAGGCCACTCCCTGGTCGCCTTCGACGAACGGTCCAGTTTCGGGTCAGATCACGCGAGTGAACATCGAAGACGAGAAGGATTTCGACAAATATAAAGGCAAGCTGGCGGGTAAGATTGTACTGCTCGGCGCGATGCGCGAGGTGCCGCCGGTAGATCAACCGCTGTTCCGTCGATACACGGATCAAGAGCTCGCCGAGATGGCAAATTTCCCATCGGCAGCAGCCAGTCGCGACATGCAGCAGCGGATGGAACGCTACCGGCAGCGTTATGCTTTGCGCGATAAGATTCCGCAGTTCCTGGCGGAAGAAAAAGTGGCCGGCGTGATTGTACCGAGCCGCGACGGGCGCAATGGCGGCGGCAGCGGCGGCACGTTCTTCGACGACAATGGAGCGGCGCTTGGGGCAACGCCTTATAAGAGCGATAGAGCCGTGAAGGTGCCGGTGATTGTAGCCGCAATTGAGAACTATGGGCGGTTGTACCGGTTGGCCGAACACAATGTGCCGGTAACGGTTGAGATGAACGTTGAGACAAAATTCAGCGGCAACGATCAGCACGGATTCGACACGGTAGCGGAAATTGCGGGAACAGATCCTAAGCTAAGAAACGAAGTAGTGATGCTCGGCGGCCATCTTGATTCGTGGGCTTCGGCCACCGGCGCAACCGATAATGGCGCGGGCTCGGTGGTGGCGATGGAGGCGGTTCGAATCCTGGAGGCGCTGAAGGTGAGGCCAAGACGCACGATTCGCATCGCGCTTTGGTCCGGCGAAGAGGAGGGGCTGTTTGGCTCGAAGGGATACGTGAAGGAACATTTCGGTTCATTCCCGTTATCGACTGCTCCGGACCAGCTCAAGATGCCAGAGTACCTGAGAAAAGCCGGCGGCCCGATTGAGACCAAGCCGGAATGGAAAACGCTCGACGCTTACTACAACGTGGATAACGGCAGCGGCAAGGCACGCGGAATTTACCTGCAAGGGAACGCGGCTGTGGAGCCGATTTTCCGGCAGTGGATCGCACCGCTGAAAGATCTCGGCATGACAACTATCACGATGCGCAACACAGGCGGGACAGATCACCTTTCTTTTGACGCAGTCGGTTTGCCAGGATTCCAGTTCATACAGGACCCGCTCGATTATGAAAGCCGATCGCACCACTCGAACATGGATACGTATGAGCGGTTGCAGCCGGGGGACCTGGCGCAACTGGCGACCGTTGAAGCGATCTTTGTTTACAACACAGCGATGCGCGATGAGATGATTCCGCGCAAACCGTTTCCACACCCTGAGTTGCACGACGAGCAAACCGCGCCGTTGAAGGATTTGTTTCCAGGCGCGGAAGCAAAGCCGGAGAAATAAAGTTACAGCTGGCCGGGTTGGCCACGTTCGACCAATTCCATCAACATGCGGTCAGAGCCCGCCAGCCAGGCGATTTTCCGGCCGCCGAAAGCTACTCCAGGCACCGGCGCCGCAACTGCAAAGAGTCCATTGGCGCGGAGCTCTGAAAATTGCGCCTCAATGTCAGCAGTGGCATAACAAATGTGGTTCAGGGCTTGCCCTTTGCCCAGTGCATTTGCCAACTTACTCTGCGGTCCATCCGGAGAAATCAATTCGAGGTAAGAGGAATCCGCCGGGAGTTTCAAGAATTGGACGAAAGCTGTTTGCACTGGATCATGCACGACATCGCTACGAATCTCGTAGCCAAGCCGTTGCGTATAGAACTTCGCGCGCTTTTCTATATCTTTCACGAGAAGACCGACATGATGCAGGCTCAAATCCAAGATCTTACTTGCCTGCCTTTTGTTCGATGCATTGGAGAAATTGCTTATAAGAGGTCAGCTCCTCGACCTCGGTCGGATCGAATTGAATACCAAATTCTTCTTCGACCGTGGCCGCGAGGGTGACGGTAGCCATCGAGTCCCATGGACCCACGCGATCGACATCGGCCCGCTTAATATCGGATTCGTTAAGCTCCGGAAAAACTGCTTGAAAGCACTGAATAAGACGATCTTGAATGTCGGCCATTAGAGAGTTACCGTTTTTTGAAACAACGGCGGGCACCGTTCGGCAAACTGGTCGCGAGTAATCGCGGTGTTTGCTCCGATGCTCGCGAGGAAAGCAGCCGTTGGTCCGTTGCGTTCGGTGGGCACGAATTGGAAGTCCAGGTTCTTCCAGTGTTCGAACAGGCTTTTTAGCATTTGGTGCTCGATGCGGCGCGAGAAAGCACGGCAGCTTAAAACCCAGGTGGTTACGTTGAAGGTGTCACCTTGGGCGCAGCCAGCGAGAACCGATATTTTCCCTAACTTGCCGAAGCGGTCGGTGTAATCGGCAACAAGCAAACGGCTGCTTTCGCCAGTCATGAACTGGTTCCACTCGGCGGACGTATAACGCCGGCCGTTCAGGTTAAACTGGTTGGTTTTGTTAACGAGCTCGAGCGCGCGCGGATCTGGCGGGAACTTGGCCCAGCTTAGAGTGAGGATGGCCTCGGCGCTCTCAAGCAAAGTATCTAGCGTGTTAGTCTCGGCAGCAGCCTGCACGGCCTGTCCCTCGCGCAAACTTTGTGAGCGTAAACGATCCTCTTCACGGATTTGCCGCTTGCCGAACAGGTCGCGTAGCCGCCGCAGGACCGAGGCATCGTCCCGCCGAAACAAAACGCACTCCATTTCGGGAAAGGTCTCTTTGATCAAGGCGCGCTCTAAATCGTTGTCGTCTACAAACACAACATCGCCGGCGCCAATGTTCCAGGTCGCGAGGGTGCGGGAAATGGAGCCAGCCTTCGGTTCCCAATGGGCTTCAATCGGAAACAAAGAATCGTGATTGACCAAGAGATCGGTACGAGCGAACGCCTGGCGCACCAGATCAGGGTCATTCTTGGAGGCGACGCCCACCAAGGTGCCGCTCTCCGCCAGAGAATTCAGGAACTGCTGGTATAGAGCATGAAACTGCGACTTGTGATCGAGATCCCAGTGAATTCGGTTAACGCCGTCATCGCCCAAAACTCCACTCCAAAGCGTCTCGTCCAGATCGGTGATCAACCCCTTCCTAGGAGCGAGCGGAAACGCGGCGTCGATGAGCTGACTCGCCAGTTGATCGGCCTGCGGAATCGAAAAGGGAAACCCGTTCATCAATTCCGCCCGTAGATCGTGCCCATCAGGCGGGGCGAACTGAGGATTGATGACGACGGCGGGTGTTTCGGCGGCCAGCTTGTAAAGCAATTCCCGCAGCCGAGCCTCGACCGGATTCAGCTCGCGCGTTGACGTGAGGAACACTGGAGGCAGGGGAGCAAGCGGGAGCGAAAGAGCTACCGGCCGGTCTGTCGCAAGTTGGCGAATGGCCGCTTCTATCCTGCCCAGACGGCGCTGCACATCATTCGTGATCGTCTCATTGATTGCGCTTGATGCTCGCCAGCCGAGGCGCGGATCGAGGTCGGACCATTCGAGGGCAATTAATACGCCATGTAAATTTCCGGGCGGTTGTTCGAGCGTCCCGGGAAGATCGCCATACAAACCTGTTTTGATCCGAATGCTTCGATCCGGCAAACGCAGGCGGAGATGGGCCTTGGCCATCGATTCGAGGTGCAGCGGAGTGAAGCCGCAGGCCAGGAGAACCGTGAATTCCGGTCCAGACTGCGGCGCATTGCCGATTTTCAGTGCTTCGGCGAGTTTCATGGCGCGTCGTAGCAGAATACGCTTCCGCGAGCCATTTCTTCCAAAGTCTGCATGATGTGCTTGGCTCCCAGAACCGGGGCCTGTAGCGAGCCGACCTTGCCCTCGCGCCAGTAACCCGCTTTCCGTAACTCGGCGGCGAGAGGCGCGAGATTCCGTCTTTTCGAGACGGCCGGATTGTAGAGCCGCATGGCTGCGGTTTCAAAGATCTCGCCATTTACCCGGTAACGCATGGTGAAGTGTTCCGTCGTGAATGGGTCGAAGGGCATTTGCGGGGCTAAAACTTCTTCGGCAAAGTGAAAGAAGGTGAGAGGGGCGATGGACAAGCCGGCCATCACGATTTTCGCATCCCGCTCCAACAGTCGTTCGTAGGGCGTGCCTCGGCCGCAAGGGGTGGCAGCGAAGGGATGATCTTTCGTCCACCACTCCTGGTCCTTACCCCAGACAGCTACGGAGTGCGTCGGATGAAGACTGCGTATGACGGCAGGCGACCGGCGAAAGAGTTCCGTCAGTAATCCCACTTGCGATGGCGTCGTGCGTGGGTCGAATACTCGGTTCTGCCGGGCGTAATCGATGGCCGTTCCGGCAAATGATAGTGTCGGCATCAGCAGCGTGCCGCCGCTGCCCACGGCTTCCTGAAAGACCTGGATGATCTCGGCGGCAGTGCCGCGAAACCCCTTAAATCCTTCCATGCTGCTGTGTACGAACACGGCGTCACCAGGATTGATTCCGCTTTGACGAAGAAACACCAGCAGATCTCCCGGCCCGAATCCATAGCGCAGTCGCACATAGCTGGCACGAATCTTACGAAACGGACCGCGCAGCGCTTTCTTGGCTGGCTGGACAATCGTGTTAAGCAAGATATTTAGCGGCCCCGCGATTTTTTCGCATCAGTAAGGCGTCGATGAAGAACTTGGTGGCCCAATTCAAAATTTTATAGCGGCCGTACTGGCCATGAACAGGCCAAGAACCTGCAAGACCGCCGCGAAGGGACGGATTGTCGCTTGTGATGTCGTGCCGCTGCATCAGGTAGCGATTGGCTCGTTCTGCCGCTTCTACGAAGCTACTGTTGTTTCGAAGTTGTGCGAGTCGAGACCAGACGATTGAAGTCTGGGCAGTGCCAGTGAGACAACACCAGGTGGAAGCGCCCGAAAAATCATTGGCGATGGTTCCCGGGATAAAGCCATTGAGATCCATCAGGCGCATCAGAGAATTTGCGGTGCGCTCGGCTGCAGCGATGAAATCCTCGCGGCCGGTAATCTTGCCGATGCCCACCAGTCCTTGCATGGTGTAAGCAATGGTGTGCAACAGAGGGCGCTGCGGGTCTTCCAGGCAGCATTGGGCAAACCAGCCGTTCGGCAGCTGGCGGCTTATAGCGAACTCCGCGTTACGCGTAGCGGCTTCCAGGTACTTGCGGTTATTCAGAGCTTTCGCCATGCTCGCCAGTCCCCAGGCCGCCTTCACGTTATAGACCGTGCTGGCTGCGTTGGCAAACTGGGAGTTACCGCGAATCCAGTTGCCATCGGGTTCTTGCATCTCGACTAGCCAGCGGGAGGCGCGATCTCCGGAAACGCGAAATTGTTCTTGTGCGGCGGCATCGAGCAGGGCGGACCAGCCGAGTAAGACCATTCCGGTATTGAAGATTGCCGGTGTCGGGTCGGCGTTAAACATGCCTCCCATGACTGCGCCGGAATCCAACTGGATGGCGGATTCCCACTCGCCCATGGCTACCGCCCGTTCGCGAAACGAGGGGTCGTGGTAATAATCTGCCAATGTCAGAAAGGTTCCGATGATGTAGCCGGTGGTTTCCGGATAGCTCGGCAGGAAGCCGGCGCCGAATTCGGTACCGTAGGAGACGCCGCGGTCAGTTCCGAAATCCTGCGCGCGTTTTAGCCAGTCGGCGGCCTCCCGGATGTGCAACTCACTATCGATGTTCCCATGAACTGCTGTGTATAGACCTTCTTTTTGCCGCCGCTCTTTCGCTTCACGGATGGGGTTCGTGACGCGCCGGGCGAGCGCTTTCGCTTTAGAATAAGTGCTCACAAACTCTGCAAGAAGGTAGAGACACTTAAAACCGATCGTCTTTCGCCAAAAACCACTCCACCAGTAGTTTTTGGGAAGCGATCCGGGTGTAAATCTTCAACCAGCTGCTTCGAGGCGACCTGCGATTATAGAGGGACGTGAACCCAAGTTCGTTTTTCAGCGGAGCGATTAACGGGGTATGCGAATCACAAAATTGTTGCGCGCAAAAGTGCGTCTCTGAGTAATGCCCGAAGATACCTCAGCGCAGAACATGCAGCCGGGCGCGAACCCCTGGCTGATCGCGGTGGCGGTCATTCTGCCGGCGTTTATGGAGGTCATCGATACCTCCATCGCGTCGGTGTGCGTGCCCTACATTGCGGGGAGCATCTCTGCATCGAACGATGAGGCGACTTGGGTGCTCACGTTCTACCTGCTTTCGAACGCGGTGGTGTTGCCGGCGAGCGCCTGGTTTTCGCTGCGCTTTGGACGTAGACGATTTCTAATCGCGTCGATTGTCATCTTTACGATCTCGTCATTTTTTTGCGGCGCGGCGAACAGCCTGATCGTGATTCTGATAGCGCGCCTAGTACAGGGCGCGGGCGGCGGCGGGTTGCAGCCGCTTTCGCAAGCGATTTTGACCGAGAGCTTCCCCCCTGAAAAGCGCGGCCTGGCGATGGGCATGTTCGGACTCGGCGTCGTGGTAGCACCGGTTTTGGGTCCTACGCTGGGCGGATGGCTTACGGACCAATACTCCTGGCGCTGGGCTTTTTACATCAACATACCGATCGGAATCCTGGCCATTTTCCTAATCATGCGGTACGTGAAAGACCCGCCGTACATCGTGAACGCAAAACCAGGGAAGCTGGACAGCATTGGGTTTGGATTGCTTGCCATTGCGCTCGGCTGCATGCAGATCATTCTGGATCGTGGGCAAATCGATGACTGGTTTGGAGCGATCTGGATCCGGTATGCCTTCGCGGCAATGTTGATCTGCGGCGTGGCCTTCGCAATTTCACAGCTGACAAAAGACAAACCGCTGGTCGATCTGAGGATATTCAAAAACCGCAATTTCACCATGGGTTGCGTGCTGATTTTTATGTTTGGCGGAGCTGTCTACGCCGCAGTCACGCTGCTGCCGCTGTATTACCAATCGATGATGGATTACTCGGCATGGTGGGCGGGTTTGGCGGTGGCGCCGCGCGGCATTGGTTCCATTCTGGCGATGCCGCTGGTCGGTTTATTGGTCTCGCGAGTGGATACGCGTGTCCTGGTGTCTACCGGATTCGGGGTCTTCGGGGTGTGCGCGCTGATCTGGGGGACCTTAACGCTGCAAGTGTCGCCGTGGTCGATGACGATTCCGATTGTGATCAGCGGATTCGCATTAGGCCTGGTGTTTGTGCCATTGTCCGTTACGGCGTTAGGCGATCTGCCGCCCGTGTCGGTTGGTAATGGGAGCGGGCTTTATAATTTGATGCGCAACATCGGAGGCAGTATCGGCATATCGGTTGTGCAAACCATTTTGTCCCGGCACGAGCAGTTACATCAGAACGAAATGGTGCAACACTTGACGCCGACATCGCCGGTCTATCAACAAAGGTTACAAAGCTACACAAATCTGTTCTCCGGCTATGCGAGCCACGCCACTGCACAGAGTCAAGCGATTGGGCAAGCCGGCCATGTGCTTACACAACAGGCGCAACTCTGGTCGTACATCGATGATATGCGGTACATGGCCTTCGCCTGTTTTTGTTGCGTGCCGATCGTGTGGGGCTTGAAGAAGGTTCGGGCACGCGGTGGTGCTGCGGCAGGCGCACATTAAAAAACGGCGCGTTTAGGTTGTGGTGGCCCTAGGCCGGCAATGCCTGACGGCGCGCCGCTCCTGCCGGCAACCCGGCGCCATTCGTCGAGGGGAATTCCAGATGAAACCGGGTGCCGCGCCCTATTTCGCTGTCCACCTCGATAATCCCGTTGTGCTCTTGGACGATACCGTAGGTAATGGAAAGACCGAGCCCGGTGCCTTTCTTCGGCCCTTTGGTGCTGAAGAAAGGATCGTAAATTCGCGCGAGATTTTCTTCCGCAATCCCCTGGCCTGTATCGGCGACCTCTACGTGCGCAAATCCGCCGTCAGCCCAGGTCCGCAGGGTGATCGTTCCTCCGGCCGCCATCGCGTCTCTTGCATTGATTAATAGGTTGAGAAATACCTGCTGCAATTTACCGGCGTTCCCACGGACATTCGGCAAGTCCGCAGCCAGATGCGCTTCGGTGGCCACGCCCGCTTTCTGAAATTGATGATCGACCAGCGATAGTGTTTCCCGTATGACGCGATTCAATTCGAGCTCGCTATATTCAGTGGGGGAAGTCCGCGAAAAATTCAAAAGCGAGTTGACGATCTCGCTCGCCCGGAAGGTTTGCTTGGCAATTTTCTCGAGCAGCTTCGATTTCTGGTCGTCTTCAGAGACTTGTTTGGCCAACATCTGCGCATAGGTCGAAATGACCGCCAGAGGAGTGTTCACCTCGTGGGCTACGCCGGCCGCAAGCAGGCCGATCGAACTCAGTTTGTCGGCTTGCACCAGCTTGCGCTCGAGTTCGTCGCGATCCGTGACGTCGTCGAAAATGATCAGACGTCCAATTTGCTTGCCTTCTCGCGAAATGAGCGGTGCTATAGCCACATTCACCATTGATTCGCGCCCGGCAGGGGTGGGCCGTGCCAGCTTCAAACCGTTCACTTGAACGGGTTTCTCTTCCTCGTGTGCTTCGATTCGGCGCCGCAGCGGGGTCTTGTAAATATTCAGAACGCCCGACGAACCGCGCGATTCGTCGAAACGGTCGCACAACTCGGGCGGGAAAAGATCCGCTAGACGAAGCCCCACGGCGTTCGCCCGCGCCACTCCCGTCAAACGTTCGATCTCCGCGTTCCAACTCTCCACGCGGTCATCCAGGCCCGCGGCCAAGATTCCCACGTTGATGGATTCGACAATGTTCTCGCTAAACTCTTTCAGCCGTTCATACTCGTCCGCCTTGCGCTGCAGTGAACTGTAGAGCCGCGAATTCTCAATGGCAATGGCTACGTAATTAGAAAGCGTGACTAGCAGTTCAATGTCGTCGAGCGACAGGAAATCGCCTTCGGTTGTCCGGCTGACTCCAACAAAGGCTATGGTGCGGCCCCGTGATTTGCAAGCCACGTAATACGTAAAGTCGAGTTCGGCAATGGTTTCGCGGATGGAGGCCGGCCACGCTTGCGAAACGATGTCCCGCAAATGCTTGGGCTGTTCAAAAAAGATATAGGGCCGTTCCGGCGAGCGCTCCAGAAATTGCAAATCCAATTGATGGATTAGTCCCTTGGTGTTGCGCCCGGGTCTTTGGGTCAAGGAGTGAAGCTGAAACGTGCGGGTCGCCTCATCCAACAGAAAGAATCCGATTTGTTGAATCGATAGAGTACGCCGCAGCCGGTCAGAGACCTTCGCCAGCATGGCGTCCTGATCGGTTTCAGAGCTCAACTCGCGGGCGAACTCGACCAGGGTGACGCGGGCGTCATAACGATCCCGGTAAAAGACCCAGCGGTCCAGTTGCTCCTGAATCCAGCGCCGGATTGGCTGAAAAAGAAAAGTAGCGATGGAAATCAGGACAACAAAAGCCGGCGGCGTGATGGTGCGCGCATCGAAAATAAAGAAAATTAAAACGTAGAAGGTGCCGATCACCGCCAAAGTAGCCAGCGTATAAACATATCCCTGCTGGAAAATAATATCGACGTCTAACAGGCGGTAACGGGTAATGGCGTAGGCCCAGGTCAGCGGAATCAACCCCATCGAGAGCACGCTCAATGACATGAGATGTCCCGGAATCGATCCCGCCGCATACGGAATCGCGTAAAGGAGGGCGAACGGCAACACACCCAGGAACGCGCCGTTGCGCAGATATTTTAACTGGCGCCGGGCCATCGGATCTTCGGCCCGCTTGTAATCAAAGCCGAGCACCGCAGCTCCAAGCAGGTAAACCAGTACCGAATATCCTTCCATAATCCGGTCAAACAGCACGCGTACTTCGAGCAGCGGGCTTTGGAATTTCAGGACGCCCGTCGATGTCACGATCACCAGGGCTAGCAGGATGACCGACGGAAGGTAAAGTAATGTCCAGGCTTTTGGCCCTTGCAGCCACTTTGGCGTCTGCCGGAAGGTGAGGCAGAAATGCAGGAAAATAGCGGGCGCCAGCAAATTCGCCGCCAGATTCCCCCAGTAAATCACCTCGTCGAAGGTGTTCAGTTTGCCCGAATAATGGAAACAACTTCCTATAAAAGAGGACAGACAAAGCAGAAAAAAAAGCCGGGATTTGGCGGCGCTGGTGCGCCGGTAATAGACAAAGAGCCCGATAAATAAATAGAAGCCGCCTACAAAGTATTGATAATAAAGAGCGCTGTCGCGCGGCGCGGCCTGCACATAAATACGATCTTTGCGGAAACTGATGCCGTGCCGACGAAGCGTATACTCGGTCGGGCCGGGCAGCGAAACGCTCCATAGCGCTTGTGGAACATCCAAGGCGTTCCGAATGGGGGCGCTACCAACTGCTTGCAGTTCGTCTCCCACCCGGATGTCAGCTTTATCGCCTGGTCCGCCCGGCGTAACATAGGCAGCGACCACAGCTGGTTTGTTCTGGGAATCGACCTGGTCTACCCAGGTAACTCCATCATCATGAAGGGGATAGCTACGCAGATTGCGGAAGCTGAGCACACCCGCGATGACCGCTGCCACAGTCAGGAACAGCAGGAGGGTACCCGCCAGCTGATTTCGGGATTCGCTCAATACGCACCCGGCTGGTGATTAAAATCCAGGCGGACGCCGACTCTACGCAAAGCCCCGCCAAGAAAATGGGACATCTCGCCTGTAATCACACCTCACCCATTTCGGATTTAGACTGCCTGCACGCGGCCGACCACTCTCTTATTTGTGATTTTATCCGGGAAAACACGCAATCTTTGTTGCTGATGGCCATTCTCGCGCTGTTGGTTCTTCGAAACGGTAGCAGCGATACGGAATACTGTAGCTCGCGTTCCGTTTTCAGTCGCAATAAACTACTCTTTCAGAAACCGTGGCCGCCCCTTTTGCGTCGCAGCCGTTGACGGTGAATCGAAACACACTTAGACTTAAGTTTGTAGCCCTCTCAGCCTACATAAGGTGGTTTTCTATGAAGTATCGCTCTGCCTTCCTGCGTTTCTCGGTTGGCATAACGGCAGCCTCTCTGGTGGGTGCTGCTCTGGTTGCCCAAAGTAGCAGTCAAAATTCCTCCGCCAGTTCCAGCAACGAGACCGTCGCCAAGCCGCTTACGAAGA
Source organism: Bryobacteraceae bacterium (assembly GCA_036272575.1). Taxonomy (GTDB): domain Bacteria; phylum Acidobacteriota; class Terriglobia; order Bryobacterales; family Bryobacteraceae; genus Bog-105. Next base: position 25,662 of record DATAYL010000493.1, read on the forward strand.
AACAAATCGCCAAGAAACAAAAGGAACTGGAAAAGGAACTCCAGGGGCCGTGGAAGAAATGGCTGGATACGGACGTCGTCTACATCATTACGGATGAGGAGAAGCGCGCCTTCAAGCAGTTAAAAACCGACGATGAACGGCAATCTTTTGTAGAGAGCTTCTGGCAGCGTAGAGATCCTACTCCCGATACGGAAGAAAACGAGTACCGCGACGAGCACTATCGTCGGATCGCTTATGCGAACGATCATTACGCATCCGGCATCCCCGGCTGGAAAACGGATCGCGGCATGATCTACATCAAATATGGTGCGCCGGACGAAATCGATTCACACCCATCCGGCGGCAGCTACGAGCGTCCGATCGAGGAGGGCGGCGGCGAAACATCGACCTATCCGTTCGAGGACTGGCGCTATCGCTATATCGATGGAGTCGGCACTAACGTGAACATCGAATTCGTGGACACCACCATGTCAGGCGAATATCACATGAGTCTCGATCCGGAAGAAAAGGATGCTCTACTGTACGTCCCGGGCGCCGGTCTCACGATGGCCGAGAGTATGGGCCAGGCTGACAAAACCCAACGCTTCCAGCGGACGGACGGAACCCACCTCGGCACTGGCGGCCAACCGCTTCCGGAAAGCATGAATGAGTTCACGCGACTCGAACAGTACGCCAACCTGATGAAAGCTCCCACGATCAAATTCAAAGATCTGGATGCGATCGTCAAGTCGAACATTCGTTACAACACTCTCCCCATGCAGGTTCGCGTTGATTACATTCGGGTCACGGACGCGACGGTCTACGCCAACATTTGCATCCAATTTAAGAACAGCGATTTGAACTTCACGACCAAAGACAAAGTTTCCAAAGCGACGGTCAATATATACGGCCGACTCACCACGCTAACTCGCAAATCGGTGAACTGGTTCGAAGACACTGTAAACGCGGAAGTGCCCGCCGAAATGCTCCAGCAGGCGATGAACGGTTCGCAGATCTACTCCAAACGCGTTCCGCTTGCGCCCGGCACGTACCGGCTGAACGTGGTTTCTAAGGACACGGTGGGCAACACTGTGAACAATTACGAGACCGCGGTGGTTGTGCCGCATTACGATGAAGATCAACTGGCCGCGAGCACGGTCATTCTGGCCGATGAACTCGAGCGTGTGCCGACTAACAGCATCGGTACCGGGCCGTTCGTCATCCGCAGCTCCAAAGTCCGCCCGCGCATGGACGAGACATTCAAACAGGGCGAAACCATGGGCATTTACACCGAGTTCTATAACTTCGGCATGGATCAAAAGACCAAGAAGCCGGAAGGAACCGTTACCTACGATGTCGTCAATGCGGACAATAAAACCGTGCTTACGCAAACCGAAGCACTGACTGCTATTCCAAATGCTTCGGCATTCCTGGTGACTGTCGAAAAGAAGCTGCCCCTGCGATCTTTGACGCCCGGCAAATATACCTTGAAGTTGGTCGTTACCGACAAGCTGCGAAACCAGAGCGTCAGCCCCAGCGCTCAGTTTACGGTAACATCATAGATTAGGCGCTTGGCGCGCGAAAGGGATTCGTGAAGCCGGTATTGGCGGGCAGACAATTCGCTTCGGTCACTACACTGGCAGGGCTCGTGGCTGGGTTGCTCGTTTCGTCAGGCACCCTTCGTGCGACAGATTTGTCTCTTCCAATCACGGGCGAGCTGCTTGGCACCGTCGTTGATGGGACCGGGGTCCCTCAAATGGGTGCTTCGGTTCGCGTTCTAAATAAATATCGGCGCTTCATTGGCCGAACCATGACCAACACGGATGGCCGGTTCGCTTTCGCGGGACTAGCTCCCGATTTGTACTCGGTCCAGGTTTCACTTGCCAGTTTTCTTCCCGCCTCGCATGATCGAATCGAGGTAAAACCAGGACTTGACAGCGTTCTTCAGATCCACCTGGCCACCTTGCTCAGCAACATCCAAGTGAGCTATAGAGTACCGACCGCCATGTCGGAAGACTGGAAGTGGGTGCTTCGCTCGTCTCCAGCAACTCGCCCCATTAATCGTCTCTTACCCGACGACTTCCCGGCTGCTCAAGAATCAAAAGTCCGGCCCCGCGTCTTTTCTGACACTCACGCCATGTTGTCGGTGTCGGGCGGAGATGGGGGATTAATTGACGCCGACGATTCGGGCATCGATCTCGGAACCTCATTCGCGCTTTCGACTAACGTACTCGGGAAAAATCAGCTGCAGGTCGCGGGAGTCATCGGGCAGAACGCGGAGTTTGGTCCCGCCACTGTTGCGCTTTGCGCTATTTACAGCCGAAACGATACCGGAATGTTTGCCGCTCCTCCGGAGATCACTTTGACGATGGCTCAAATTGGCGGACTAAGCTCGCAATTGACCAATAACGCTCCGAACGCCAGCGCCATCAACGGGGGCGGCGTACCGGCTCTCCGCTCCATGTCCCTAAGTATGTACGAAGTAGCCGATCCTATCGACAATGTTCACCTCGAATATGGTCTTACTGGGGAGACTGTCGAATATCTTCAACATGCGAGCCGCATCAGCCCCTTCGCGCGGATAACGGTTGATTTGGGCCGCGCCGGTTCGATCATTGCCGCGTATAGCGATGGCGGACGTCCTGACGAACTCTCTGCTCATCAGCAGCCTCCTGCATCGGGCATCGATGCTGGGAATGATGACTTGTCTGCTCCACTACAGAGTCTCTCTCGTCTGCCGCAAGTTTCAAACCAGAACGGCCGGCTGCAACTGCAGCGCACTCAAAACTATGAGGTTGGCTACAAGAAAGTGACCGGGTCCCGTACCTACGCCGTCAGCGGTTTTTCCGAACGCGTTTCGAACGGGCGCGTCAATGTGACCGGAGACCTGGCGCCGCTCGATTCGGGGGACTTATTCTTCGATGGCATTTCGCCCGTTTCGACTTACAACATTGGAAATTATGATCGCAGCGGCTTTTTGGCATCGGTTGACCAGCGCGTGAACGACATGATGGAGGTCGGCGCCGGCTATGGACGCCTTGGCGGCTTCACCGCGGGCAACGGTTCCGTTAATGCTTCGAGCCTTTCTTCGCCGGCCGCGTTTCTCAGCGAGAGCCAGCACAATCTCGCCACCGTTAACCTCAAAACCACCGCGCCTCACGTAGGTACTCGAATCATCTTCAATTATGGGTGGATCGATCCGCGCGCAATCATTCCTCGCCACATCTTCACCACGCAGGACATGATCGCCACACCCGGATTCAACATCCTGCTGCGGCAGCCGTTGCCTTCTTTTTTCGGCATACCGGGTCACCTGGAATTAACGGCGGATCTTCGAAATCTCCTCGCCGATGGCTACACTCCGATCAACGCAGGCAATGGTCAGCAACTCCTCGCGGTCGAAACTCCGCGAGCGATTCGCGGTGGTTTGAAGTTCACTTTTTAGCATGTGCCTTCCTCTTCGGAAATTGATTCCGGGTGCGTTCTTATTTGGCGGAATGCTGGTTTGTGCATCTGCCATGGAACCCGCATCTGACCTCAACCGCCAACCCATCGATCCGTTTGCTTCTCCTGCTCCGGCGACCGTGTTGTTGTTCGTGCGAACGGATTGCCCGGTCTCGAAACGCTATGCCCCCGAGCTCGGACGGATCGCTAAAGAGTTCGAGCACCAGGGAGTGAAATTCTGGCTGGTTTTCCCGGATCGCGCGGAAACTGCTGACAATATTCGCCAAGCCATCGCCGATTACCACTTCCCCGGAAGCCCGCTGCTTGACCCCGCACATCTGCTAGTCAAACGGGCGCGCGCCGTCACTGCGCCGGAAGCCGCCGTCTTCGATAAAACCGACAAACTCGTCTATCACGGCCGCATCGACGATCTTTATGTCGATATTGGCAAGTCCAGGCAAGCCGCCCAGGTGCATGATCTCGAGGATGCAATCATGGCGGTGCTGGCGGGCAAACCAGTACGCCAATCGGAGACACAAGCGGTTGGATGTTCCTTAGCCGACGTGGAATAAGCCGACGTGGAATAGTCGCGTTCCTGTCCTGCTCTCGGTTGCTAGGAAGCGCCTCGCCGACGTTTAATCGCGACGTGGCGCCTATTATATTTGCTAATTGCGTCGGGTGCCACCAGCCCGGTGAGGCAGGTCCTTTTTCTCTGGTGACTTATTCAGAGGTCAAGAGGCACGCTCGCCAGATTACAAGTGTCACGCGCAGCCGCTACATGCCGCCTTGGTTGCCGGCAGAGGGCTATGGCCACTTCGCGAATGAACGACGCCTCAGCGATACCCAAATCCAGACCATCGCCGCCTGGGTCGCGGCCGGTGAGCCGGAGGGCTTATCGAAGGATTTGCCGGCCGCGCCTATCCTCAAGTCCGGCTGGCGGCTCGGAACACCGGATTTGATCGTCACTGCCGGATCGCCGCACGCTGTGCCTGCCTCCGGGCCGGACGTGTTCTGGAATTTTACTTTCCGGCCCAAGCTCGCAAAGACTCGCTACGTCAGCGCCATGGAAATCAAACCCGCGGGTTCGGATGCGAACGACGCCGCGCGTATTATCCACCACGCCAACGTCTCAATCGATCGCTCGGGATCCATCCGACGGCTCGAGCCGAAACCAGGCAGCGGATTTCCCGGCATGGAACTCGCACTCGATCGCAACCCCTTTGATCCGGAGAGTCATTTTCTCTTCTGGAAACCGGGCAGCCAACCGGAACGCGAACCGCCTGATATGGCGTGGCGTCTCGATCCGGGCAATGCCTTAGTCTTAAACACTCACCTGCAAACCACAGGCAAACAGGAAACCATTCAACCGCTGGTTGGGCTGTATTTCACCGATCGCCCTCCCAGCCGCTTCCCTTTGCTGCTCGAGCTCGAACATGATAACGCTCTTGAAATTCCTGCTAACGACCCCAATTTCCTGATCTCCGATGATTTCCGACTGCCCATGGACGTTGATGTGCTTGCCGTTTATCCCCACGCCCACTACCTAGGCAGGCTCCTGGAAGCTTACGCCACTCTCCCGGACGGCTCACGCGTCTGGCTCATTCGCATACCCGACTGGAATTTCGCTTGGCAGGCAGTCTATCGTTATAGCCAACCAGTCTTCCTGCCCAAGGGCTCGGTGATCTCGATGCGCTTCCACTACGACAATTCGAGCGCCAATCCGCGCAATCCCAACACGCCGCCGAAGCTGGTCGAAGCAGGAAATCGCGCGACCGACGAAATGGGCCATCTCTGGCTGCAAGTGCTTCCATTGGGCCATGGAGACCGCCGCCGCGAGCTACAGGAAGCTGTGGTACGACACCGTCTCGACAAAGTGCCCGACGACTTCCAGGCACATATCAATCTCGGCGCGCTCATGATGTCGCGCCTCCAAACGCAATCGGCTATCGATCAGTTTCAAACTGCTATTCGCCTCAACGACCATCAAGCCGAAGCTCACGACATGCTGGGATCCGCCTTGCGCAGCGTGGGGCGTTCGCAGGAGGCAATTGCTCAATACAAACGGGCGCTTCAACTCGATCCAACCTATGTAGATGCGCGCTACGATTTGGCTACTTCACTCGCGCGGTCTGGCCAGTTCCCCGAAGCCATTGCGGAGCTACGCCACGTTCTCCAAGCCTTCCCGAGCAGTGCCCGCCTGCACAATGAGCTGGGGGAAATGCTCGCCCAAACGGGGGATCTGCATGGCGCTCTCGCCCAATTTACCCAGGCCGTAGCACTCGACCCGGCAGATACATACGCAGTCAAAAATCGCGATTGGGCTGTGCAGCATTTGGCACAGGCGCACGCCAACCACTAACGAGCACAAAGAGGTTTCGCTAAGGTATGTGAAGTGGGCGTATTTGCCTGCGCCTTCTCACATAAGAATGAGTAAAATCACTTTCCCGTTCCTGGTGTTTTCGTGTCTCTTGCGAATGACGTCGTTATGCGCAGCAGGTCAAGCCATTAATCCGCCGCCTGACGATCGCTTCAGAGCAGATCTTCTTCTTGTGGTGGCTCATCCGGACGACGAAACAGAGATTGGCGCGTACCTGGCGCGTGCCATTTTCGACGAAAAGAAGCGCGTGGCCGTAGTCTTTGGGACGCGCGGAAACGGCGGAGGAAACGCCGAGGGCCAGGAACAGGCTGCTTCTCTTGGTGCGATCCGCGAGATCGAGGCGCGTCAGGCGCTTGCACATTTCGATGTTTCCCATGTTTGGTTCTTGAACGGCACGGATACTCCCGGCCAGGAAGTCCTGAGCTCTCTCGAAACGTGGGATCACGGGGATTCGCTGGAGCGCCTGGTCCGCTTGGTCCGCCTCACGCGTCCAGCAGTCATCGTGACATGGTTACCGGATTGGGTCGCTGGTGAAAATCATGGCGACCATCAGGCTGCTGGTGTGCTTGCTACGGAGGCCTTCGACTCTGCCGGCGACCCGACCGTTTTTGCCGAACAGCTTGCTACTCCACGCAACCGGCGCGACATCAGGAATCTCACCGAGGGGCTTCGGCCGTGGCAGCCGCAAAAGATTTACTACGTGAGCGATGCCGCGCACACGGAATTTCTGCGCGGTCAAGGTCCATCCTATTCAGCGACTGATGTCTCGCCGGCTAAAGGCGTGAGCTATGCAAAGCTTGCAGCTGAAGAGTGCGCCTTTCACCTCACGCAAGACGACACCGGCCAGATGGCACGCACCGCCCTCGCCAAGGGTGATCTCAAATATTTCGAACAGCCAGTTTTGTTCGTCTCTGGCAAGTCTCTGGTCGATTCTCAAAAGACAGCGGACCTGTTCGCGGGCGTTAAGCCAACTGGCATTTCCTTCCAACATGCCGTAGGTTTCTCTGCCGAGGTTATTCCGTCGCCACACATCGAACTCGGCGATCCTTGGCTGTTCTACCGCAAATTCTGGCAGGCACACGGAATTACGCAATTAACCCGTCTAGTCGGGCCTGAAATCATGGCCGGCTATAACAGTTTTTTCCAAGTACCCGTTGTCCTCGACAATCCCACTGCCCAATCCCTCGACGCCCGATTCACCGTTGACTTGCCGGAAGGCTGGACGTTTCGCCAGCCGTTACCTTCCAGCATCACGATTGGTCCCAATCAGACTGCAACTCTGCCTCTCGAATTCAAAACTGGTTCGCAACACGACCACGCTTGGAAAACGATCAGTATCGACGCGAATGCTGGAGCGAAGAATCTTGGCAAGATTCGCATTCGCGTGAAGCTCGATGCGGGAGCGATGCCGCAATAGAAAGCGAGAGATTCCTCATTGACGGGATACCCTCAATACCGATAGACTATCCTCATTTAGCTTTGTTGAGGTGGGGTCGATGTCTCGTAGAATTCTTTCTTTGGCTCTTTTCGCTATTGCCGCTTCGCTGCCTGCTTTCTGCCAAGCGGTTTCGGGAAACATCACTGGCACGGTGCAGGACCCGGCAGGCGCCGCTGTGCCGAATGCGGTAATCACCATAACCGATCTCGATCGCGGGACGGTATACAACCTGAAGAGCAGCGGCGACGGTAACTTCTCACAAACTCACTTGCTGGCCGGGCACTATCAGGTGAAAGTAACCAGCCCCGGATTCGCTGCGTTTACCGCCAACGCGACGGTCCAGGTGGACGCTACTACTCCGCTCGACGCAAAGCTCGCGACTGCTAACGTGCAAACCAGCGTGGAAGTAACAGACGCGACTCCACTGCTGACCACGGACCGCGCGGAAATTGCTACGAGCTTGACCGGAACGCAAGTCCAGCAACTTCCCGTACTCGATCGCAACGTTACCAACCTCCTGCTAATCGTTCCCGGGGCGCTTCTGAACCAAACGTTTCAGCATGCCGCGAGTGAGAATCCGCAGGGCGGCATTCAGGTCGATGTGAACGGCATGTTTTTTACAGCCAATGGCTTTCTGCTTGACGGAACAGAAAATCAGAGCGCGATACTCGGCATCGCGGTGATTAATCCCGATGTCGATTCGCTGCAGGATTTCAAGGTTTCTACCAGCAACTACGATGCGGAGTTCGGGTCGGTATCCGGCGCGCTGCTCCAGGCGACGACTAAGTCCGGCACCAACCAGTGGCACGGGTCCCTCTTCGAATTTTTGCGGAACAATATCACCAACGCCACCGACCCGTTCACGCAGCTGAATCCGCCCCTCCGCTGGAATCAGTTTGGTGGAACTGTCGGCGCGCCGATCATCAAAGACAAGCTTTTCGGATTTTTCGATTACCAGGGGACCCGGCGCCGTACCGGCGGG
>DATAYL010000494.1:0-7073 GCA_036272575.1 Bryobacteraceae bacterium
GCCAATACGGCGCGCCGCCCGCTTTGTTTCACCCCTTCAAGTACGGTCTCCGTAAATGCCGCCGCGTTGCCCGCCACCATGCTGCCGAATCCGATGTACACCGGCTTCGGGCCAGCATCCAGGAAATCCTGCAATTGGGACGGCGGACTCCAGTGTGGCTCATCGAGAAACCAATACCCGGTCACCTGTGAACATTCCGTCCAATCCGCGGGGCGCGGCAGGACGTGTTGGCTGAAGCCGTTGATGGTTTTCGCCACCTGCAGATCGTGGAAATAGGGACCATACCAGGGATACGGCTTCAACCGTAACTGCGGCCGCACAAGCGTGTTGATCGCGGGGCGCATCACGTTCCACAGCAGCTTGAACATCAGGTAATGCGCGCCGAGGCTCACCACGCCCGGGACCTTTTTCCGCGCTAAGGGGAACATGATCGGCGGCAAAATCCTGGAGAGTGTCACGGGCTGGAGCCGCGCAATGGCGAAAGGGATGCCGCGCGCTTCCGAAAGCGCTTTGGCTAGCAGGATGCTGTTGCTGACTCCGACCAGCAGGCCTGCGCCTTCGCTTGCCGCTAATCCTTCTTGCACCCAATGGGCAGCCCACCTTGTGTACTGCTCGCGGAAAATGCGTGCAATCTCCCTAAGATCCAAGCCGCGATCCCCAATCGAGTTGTTCGCCTCGAGCATAGCCTGGAAGTCCGCGGTCACTGGGTAGAACTCCAGGCCGGCATTGCGCACCAGTTCGCTAAAATTAGCACTGGTTGCGACCCGAACAGGGTAACCGGCGCGGCGCAGACCCTGCCCTAACGCCACGCACGGGCGCACATCGCCTTGCGTGCCAATGGTGAAAATGACAATCGGTCTGACGTCGAGTTGCTCAGGCATATGCCGCCGCCGCCCGTTCCCACCCCGTCTCGGGTGGAAGGTTCTGTCTCAGTACTTCGTTGCTCCTGCATAAGTGCCGTTGGATCGTCTCCGCAATTTGTGCGGCCGGTATCGGTTCCAGCACGGCTTCGTGATGACAGGCGAGTTCGTGCACCTCCAAACTGCCCGTTACCACTTTCCTCCATGCCGACGGACTTCGGTCTAATATGCCTTCCAGATCCCCCGTAACTTCGGCGGCGCGGAAATAGACTAAGTCGACGTCGAGTATCTGTGGCTCATACTTTTGCGCCAGCCGTATATTATTAAGCATTACGGTGCACAACCGCTCGACAAAGCCCGGATAGATCTTTTCCATTTCGCGCGCTAGTGTCGCTGCACCTTGCGCCAAAGGAATGGACCGCGCGTGATCGGGGTGCATCAGGTACGCCGCGAGTTGCCTGAGAGTGCGCGGAGTGTTCTCGCCTGAAAGCTCAATGTCAAGGAATTCCAGCGCTGCTTGCACTTCTTCGGCCTCACTTCGCGCACGGCAAGAGGATTTAGTTATGAACAGGCACGTATCGATCATCGCGAGCAACTCAACACACTCGCCACGCGCACGCAATTGTTCCGCCATCGAGTACGTGATCAGCCCGCCGAGCGAGCGCCCAACTAAGCGGTAGGGACCGTTGGGCTGAATACGCCGAATCTGTTCCAGATAGTCGGCCGCGATCTCCTCAATGCTGCCCGGGAGTCCGGTCTCGCCGTGCAGCCCCCGCGATTGCAATCCATAAACCGCGATCGAGGCATTGAGATGCGGCAATAGGGCCGAAAAGCCCATCGCCAAACCAATCGCCGGATGCACGCAGAACAACGGGATCTGCCCGCTTTCTTCCGCCGTGCGAAGGGACAATATGCCAGAAAGCGGGTCAGCGCCGCCGTTGTTTAACCGTCCGACAATGGGAGCTAGTTCCGCGATGGTCGGAGATTCAAATAGCGCCCGGATTGGTAATTCCCTCCCGAACCAGTCCGGGAACTCTGCACCCATTTGCGCTGCGGATAAGGAATCGCCGCCCAACGCGAAGAAGCTATCATTCAGGCCCACTCGGTCGACTTTCAAAATCTGTGCCCATAACGCGGCAAGTTTTTTTTCCACAGGAGTCACCGGCTCCGCATCCAGTGCACGCGCAGTCTTTTCCGGCTTAGGAAGGGCCTTACGATTCAGCTTGCCGTTTGCGGTCAAGGGCAGCGCGTCCAAAACGGTAAGGCTCGCCGGAATCATGTATGCTGGCAGCCGGGCCGTTAAGTGGGTTCGAATGCTTTCAAGATCGGCGACGGCGTCAGGCCGCCACACCACGTAGCCGCAGAGTGACGCAGCGCGGTCGTCGTGATCGCGATGCATGGCGACTCCTGCTTGCGCCACCATTGGATGCTGCGACAACAGGGACTCGATCTCCCCGAGTTCGATGCGGCGTCCGTTGATCTTCACTTGATCATCTGCGCGTCCGATGAATTCCAGCAGCTCTTGCTCGTTCCAGCGAACCAGGTCGCCCGTGCGGAACATGCGGCTTCCATCGTTCGCGAACAGATCCGGAAGGAAACGTTCTTTCGTCAGTTCCGGACGCCTAAAATAACCCTTCGCTACGCCCGCGCCTCCGATGTACAGTTCGCCAGTTGCCCCGGCTGGAACCAATTCCTTGTTTTCATCCAACACGTAGACTTGCGTGTTCAGGATCGGCCGGCCAATCGGAGGCGCCGACGCCGGAATGTCTTGCAACTCGAACGCGGTAGACCAGATCGTCGTCTCCGTCGGACCGTAGAATTGAGTCACGCGTACCGCGAGTCCCTTCAGCGCGGCGGCCAAATCCGCGCTGAGTGGTTCCCCGCCAACCAGCACGTGCACTCCATCCAGCTTCATCTGCGGACTCGCCAGCAGGATCCGCCAGACCGAAGGTGTTGCCTGCACATGAGTAGCGCCGCATTGGCGAATCAGGCGCGCTACCCCGCACGGATTGTGCGCCCCATCGCGAGGAGCCATCACCACGCGAGCTCCCACTCTGAGCGGAAGAAACATCTCGACCCCGGCAATGTCGAAGATCACCGTCGTCAATGCCAGGAAGCAACTGTGCACCGGCGGCTTCAGCTCCTGCCGCATGCCTTCGAGGAAATTTGAGAGATTGCGATGCGCGATCTCGACGCCCTTGGGGCGTCCCGTGGAGCCGGACGTGTATAGAACGTAAGCGCGGCCTTCCGGCTGACTGAGGTCCGGTTCCGCCGCATCGGCGCACTTCGTAGTTTCGAGATCTTCAGGGCTCACGACTCGAAAACCGGGGAGATCATCCCGTTCGGCGATGACGAGCACTGGAGATGCATCGTCGAGAACCAGCATCGTTCGTTCTTGTGGGCTGTCCAGATCAAGCGGCAAATACGCTGCGCCCGTGCGCATGACGGCCAGCAGTGCCGTGAGCAAGCGCTCGCTGCGGGGCAGGGCAATTGCAACGATGTCGCCCGGCTTCACGCCGTTCGCAATCAAGCCGCGCGACTGCCGCACACTGCGCTCGTGTAGTTCGCTGTAGCTCAGTCTCCCTCCCTCGAACTCGACCGCTGTCATATGCGGAGTCTCAGCTGCCCATCGTGCAACTACAGCCGGAAGAGGCGTATCCGGGAATTCTCCTGAAGTCTGATTCCAGCCGCTTACCAGCCTGCGCCGTTCTTCGTCGCCGATGATACTGTAGTCCGACAGGCGCTTGCTGGGGTCCGCAAGCACTTGTTTGAACAGAAACGATAGCCTCCCGCGATGTTCATCGAGTTCGGCAACACTATACAGGTGCGGATTCGCATCCAGATCAATCCGCAAACCCGAATTCGTTCCACGGTCGTATACGAACACGACCAGATCGTCCATCGAGCAGTTCGACAGATTATGTAGTGTTGTGCTCGCGCCATTGAAGCTGAGGCGGTAATCGAACGGTTCGATATTGATCCCCAGCCACGTAATATTCTGATCCTGGCGGAGCAAACCGAGATCGCGGCGCAAATCCTCATATCGGTATTGTTGGTGGCGTAGTGCCTGTTGCGCGAACTTTGAGACCTGGCCCATCAGGTCTGCGAACGTCATCTCCCGTGTGAACGAGAGCCGGATTGGCGCCATGTTGGCGCACACTCCTACAGCCCGCCGCAACACACCAGTGATGCGTCCCGATACGGGCATACCGAAGACAAGGTCGCGCACTCCGCTGAACCGCTGATAGTAAGCCGCAATTATGCTGGTGAGAACTTGTGGCACGCTGATGCCGGCAGTCTTCGCAATTTCGCTGACTCTCTGTGCCATACTCTCGCAGAGGTAACCGGTGCTGCGGAGCAATGTATTGGCGAGGCCGCGCCGATGAGGCGAACGCGAGAGCGTCGCCGCCTCGGGCAATGGCTCCAGTTGTTGCAGCCAATATTCACGGTCCTTATTGAAGTGACGCGAATTCCGGTACGCTGTCTCTGCTTGGACCGTCTCTCGAATCGTCGAGAACCGATTGGGTTCAGGCTCGACGCCGTTCACGTATGCAGTGTAAAGATCCGCAACACGCCGTGCCACCATGCCGCCGCCATACCCGTCGCAAACGGTGTGGTGCGCACGGTGATACCAGAAATAGTGCCCTTCCGCTGCTTTCAACAGCGCGGATACCCACGGCGCGTCCTCGGCCAGATTGATAGGCTGCGCCAGTTCATTCCGCATCCAACCAAAGATCGCCTCCACCGGATCGGAATGTTCACTCAAATCCAGATACGGGAATTCGCAGTCATATAAGAGCTGGACAACTTGTAGGCGGTTCCCATTCTGCTCCATGATCCGCACTCGCAGTTGTTCGGCTTCTGCGAGCACCTGGCCCAATGCCCGCTGAAACACCTGCGGTTCGATTGGCCCATGGATTTCGACCGCTTCCGCAATGTTGAAGATCGCACCCGGCGAAATCTTCTGACTGAACCACAGACCCCGCTGTGCGGTCGTCAGCGCGAACGCGGTTTGCGAATACTCGTCCATGCGTGCGCTCCCTCCAGTTAGCTACGAGATTTCCACTAAAAAATTAAAAGAATATTGTTGGGCCGCTAGATTTTCTGCGTCTGTTTTCACACATAAGAACGACTATCGCAATGAATTGCAAAGATTACAATTAATAAGCCATTAATTTCCCGAATAATAGTTTTTTCCTAGTCAAATCTTATTAGCATTCGTTGGACCTGTGTCTTTTTCGACGATGTGCATAGCAATGGGCGACAGCGTCCGTCGAATTTCGGTGGCATTAAGGTCGCATTAGCATGCAAACAAACTCCTGCGCTGTCGTTTAGATAAAACAGTTGCGGCTTGCGCAAATCCGCAAGATTTTTACACAATGGGCACTCCGGCTGAAATGCTGGCGGCTTTCCGCATGCATAAGGGGGGGGAAAGAATATCGCCGGCTCGTGGCCGCTTTTGAACGCATCTTTGGGGCAACTATCTTCTTCGGAATCGACAACTTCAGCGGCACAACGAAGGTAATGCAACGATCGCGGTTCAGCTTCTTCAATGAGGGCCAGATCTGGTACAGTCGGGATCCGCGGCACTACCCGGCTTCTGATCAGTTCGATAATGTGATCGTGGCTCAGCGATGAATTCTACCGAGAGATCGTTGCGCACCTTATTCCAGCGGATCTGGAAGCAGTGAAGGTGCTCGCCGTAGCCCCTTCCGTCCTCGATCTGTTCATGTGGCTTTCGTACCGTTGCTTTCTGGCCAAAGGGAAAGAGACAATTCCGTTGTTTGGGCTGTATGGCCTGGCCGATCAGCTCGGGTCGATCGAATATGCATGGCTGCGGCGGTTTCGGGAAAGCTCGACTCCTGGTTGAATTGCATACGCGCGCTCTGGCCAGAGTTCGGCCAAGATCAGCGCGGATTGTAGCGGCCTAATCGCAGACCGCGGCCGCAGACGGGCGGGGCCAGGCACAAGTTGGATCGCGATGATAACCAAATTTACAGCAACAAAAAGTCGCGCCGGGATGGGCATCGACGATACAAGGCGGCCCTGTCTGGCTGGAAGCCACCGAATCGTTCTACAAGAAGCTGAACCGGATTGCCAAGGAATGTGAGCTGTCGCGCTACAAAGCCCTCAGCAGCGGGCTCGATGCCTTGCTCCGCAAACCCTAGTGCGAAACTCTGCCCTGAACAGAAACATCAAGAGTTCGGGTCAATCTGAATTCGACACAACTTGCCGATACTTAATGGGATGGTCCGCCGCTTCTGTTCCACAGTGGCTGGAACATAAGAGGTGCAAGGAAGACCATCATTATGGAAATACACACGATCGGCATCGATCTCGGCAAGACGATTTTTCACTTAGTAGGCCTGAGTTGGCGCGGGGGAGGTTGTAGTGCGAAAGAAATTCTCGCGTCTGCAGCTGCTCCGCTTCACGGCGAACCGGCAGGCGCACGCGCTGTTCTGCAATTCAAAGAGAAGCAATCTTCCGGTCTGAGTACGTGGCTTATACAACTCGCCTCACGTACCCATTACAACGTTGTCGGTGTCGCACTCGCCAATAAGTTGGCGCGCATCGCGTGGGCTGTACTGACGACCGGTGAAGTTTACCGACCTGTCCTGGTAGCCAGCGGTCCGCATGATTGGCCTGCATATGACGCCTGGCTAACGCAGGCTTGGAAATCGCATCCGCGATTCCCACTTAAACAGCCCAGCTACTCCTACGAAAGAAGGTTTTTCATTTCCTGCCAGGTCTGCTGGCGAAACAATGAGATGGCACAACGGTCTTACCCGGCGCTGTCAAACCCGTACTCGGAAAAAGTCCAAAACGACTGATTACTTAAATGGGACAGCAGCGCAGCGCATTCCATCCTGGCCAGGAGCATCTCACTCCAACAAAGGCCGTATACATTTGCGCAGACCAACCCGTCACTTCACTTTTCGCTTGCGGCAAGGCGCGGACCATACATTCCGAGTGGCGCGTCATCCAATCACAATCCGCAAGCAATCCTTGGTTCCACAGCTGAATCCTTGATGAGTATATCCGCATCGGGGGTTGAATCATATACTCAGTGTGATCTCAGTAGCTAGCGTAAGCTTTTTTAAAAACTGTATGGGGCTTGCTATGGATGAAAGCGGCCACATCATAAGAGTCCTGCGCACTCAAACTACCGGGTTTGTCTGACGGCATGTTGTGCTGAACAAATGCCGCCATATT
>DATAYL010000495.1:0-3099 GCA_036272575.1 Bryobacteraceae bacterium
TTGTTCGCCGAGCCCGGCGCAGACTGACCAGCGTGTGCCTTAGCTACCAGTGGGTCCGGCAAGGCATATCCAGCGGCGGCTTGCACCTTATTCTTGAATGAACCGGCGACCACGTGGTCTTTACCCGCCATCAACGCTTCAAAACCTTCTTTGGCAACTTCCGCGGGGTCATCCTTTTCGCTAGCCCCCAGCTTAGTGTCATCCGCGCCCGCGCGATGAAAGAAATTCGTTTCAGTTGCCCCAGGCATCAACGCCGTTACAGAGACGCCTGTCTCTTTCAGTTCCTCACGAAGGCCCTGGGAGAAGGACCGCACGAAGGCTTTAGTCGCCCCGTAAACCGTTTCGTATGGAGTGGGCATGGTGCCCGCTATAGACGCCGTAAACAGGATGCGACCGCTGCCGCGGCTGACCATTTGACCGACAATATACTTGGCGAGATGCAAGGTAGACACGACATTGAGGTCTACCATCTTCAGTTCGTCCGCAAGATTTGTTTCAACGAAACGGCCGCTTACGCCTGTACCTGCATTGATCGCGATTGCATCGACGGGACGGCCGGTTGATCCAATTGCAGACTGAAGCTGATGTACACCTTCGTGGGTCGAAAGATCCACCTGCACCGCTTGCACTTTCGCTCCAAGAGTCTCGAATTCGCGTGCCGCGGTATTCACACCGTCGCTTGCGGCCGCGATCAGCAGATCGAAATCGTGCTGAGCAAATTGCTTGGCGAACTCATAGCCGATACCGCTCGAAGCGCCCGTCACTACCGCAAACTGCTTGGTAGAAGATTTGTCCATTTGTTCCTCAAGCCATAGATGATCAGTCGGCGCAAATCAATCGATGAGGAATTTTTCGGGTCACCCAGGCCCAACTAACCAGCAGCAGGCTGATTAGAGCGTCGCGCGAGCTTACTGCTCCACCACTTCCATAGGGCGGGGCGCGGCGGTTTCAATTCTGTCCCTTTTGCTGGGACTTCAGATCCGCTCGCCTCCGGTAATATTACTCGCTCCGCTAGACTCCCGAGCCACGCCGTTCCAGATGGCGCTAATCCGTGCATTCGAGCCGCTAAGTAGGCATCCATACCCACTTCGATTTCCGCCCGGCCCAGGATCACGGCGCGGAAGATCTTCCGCGCGGCGTATTTAACTGAATGTGCCAGCCCCGGCATGCTGGCAGACAAACTGAACCAGCTGTATTCCTGCTCTGTCTGCCCAACCGCGATCGCGTTAGGAAATGACCCCGTTCGCATCAGTCCCGGATTGACAGTCGTGACGCGAATACCTTTCGATCGCAATTCGGCATGCAAAGTCTCTGAAAATCCAACTGCGGCAAACTTACTCGCGACATACGGAGCGAGATGGGGAACCGGTATTTTCCCTCCCACGGACGCAATATTGACAACAGCACCGCATCCTTGCTTTATCAGGTGTGGCAGGGCGGCATAGGTAGTGTGGAGCATGCCGAAGAAATTGCTGTTCATTGCATCCCGATACATCTGGAGCGACTGCTTCTCGATTGGGCCGACGTGGATCACACCGGCGTTGTTGATCAGAACATCTAGACGACCGAATTGCTGGATCGTTTTCTCAATTAGCTTTTGAGCGTCTTCAGGCTCGGTCAAATCACATACCACAGTAAGCACAGTCTCTGCGCTTTTAGTAACGGCCTCCGCCAGCAGTCTTAGTTTAGCTTCCTCTAGCTCCTTGTCGTCACGCGCGGTTAGTACCAATGACGCCCCATGACGGCCGAATTCGCGAGCCAGTTCCAGACCTAGACCGCGCGAGCCTCCTGTGATAACGACCACCTTGCCCGCCACTGCTCGACTTTTCATCCGCCGAGCCGCCACCACGGCTCCAGCGCAGGCGGCTAAGGCAGCACCCGACACGAGGGCACTGGAAGATAATCGTGAGCTGAGCGATTTTTTCATAATGCTTACCTCGTTGTAGCACCGGCTGACGCTATCGTCCGAGTCGCTTTCCGATTCCGGTATAACTTCCAGCTGCTGTTTGGCGAGGGTATGCGGTCTAACGACCGGTTACCCGAAAACTATATGTATCACCACGTAAAAGAACTTATGTACACGGTGCGGGTTGACGTACCGGATCCTCGCTTTGGCAATATGTTGCTGGAGCAGTTTGGTGGAGCAAATGGCGAGCTCGCGGCAGCGATGCAGTATTCCATCCAGGGAATCAACTGTGATGATCCGGAACGCAAGGATCTGTTGATGGATATCGGCACGGAGGAGCTAAGTCATCTGGAAGTAATTGGTGTTTTGACGCGGATGCATCTAAAACCAACGAAGCATCAGAGAAACGCCGCGGAGGCCGATCCGCTCATCGCAATTGCCGGGGGCGGCGGTGTGTCTTTGTACAATTCGACGGGCTCGGCTTGGACCGCCGATTATCTGAAAATCACGGGCGAAATAGATGTTGATTTGCGTAACGATATTGCAGCGGAGGCCAGAGCTAAGATCACCTACGAGCGCTTGATGGGCTTCACCGATGACCAAGGTACACTCGACGCTTTGCAATTCTTGATGACTCGTGAAATTACGCACATGAAGGCATTTACGCTAGCCCTCGAGAGTTTGGATAAGCCAATCTTCTCCATCGGTAAGATTCCACCGACACCCGGCTTAGTCGATCAGTTTTTCAATGATTCCACCGGCATTGGCCAACGCGGAGAACGCGATTTCCGGGGCCCTTGGAATCAAGGCGGTAGCTGGGAGTATGTGGAAGCACCTGCTTTTCAGACGTTGAAGTCTCCTGTTAGCGGCGAACGTCATGCGGAGGGGAATGGCTCGTCCGCGTCAAAGAAAACGGTGACAGAGACCGAAAAGAAGCCGCCTAAAACTCCTCTTCACCGCTAGACCCGGTTATTTCATCAAGAAAGGTGTTCCTTTATATGTCTCAATTACAAGAACTACTCGTTGAAGAAATGCAGGACCTACTACACGCCGAGACGCAGTTAACGAAAGCTCTTCCCAAAATGGCTGCGGCGGCTCACAACCCAAAACTTCGCGAGACCTTCGAAAAGCATCTCACGCAGACGCAGGGCCACGTAGAACGCTTGAAACAGGCGTTCGAACTCTTGGGTCAG
>DATAYL010000496.1:0-4750 GCA_036272575.1 Bryobacteraceae bacterium
CCACTCGGCGGCGGTCACATCGCGAGCTTCATACCAATGCGGATTCGCAATCCAGTCGAGGAATTTTCGTAAACTCGCCCGGGCATCTGTCCTTGCGCGACACTCCAACAGCGTGCGGGTCATCCCCGTATCGGGCCATGGGCCACAAACGATCGCATTGAACAGCGGGGTGTGTCCGCCGAAGCCGTCGCCATCGATTGCGGCTCGCGCGTTGGGATCCGCGCCCCGCGCGAGTAGCCAATCGAAGATCTTGAGCTCCCGGAAATCGAGCGCGAGGTGCAGTAGCGTGGACCCGTCAATCGGGGTCCAGTGCATCCCGGACCGGCCATCGTTCGCGCACCCGCACTCCGATGGATAAACCTCGCCCAGCGTAAATCTGCGCTCGAGCAGCTTTGGGTCGCGCCGAAGGTGTTGCTCTAATTGCGAAACGTCTCCGCGATGAAACGCCATCATCGGTGTGTCTGGCAGGTCATAGCCGCACTGCGCTAAGAGTTCGAGAATCTCATGCTTCCCCCGCGGGTTCCTGCCGTAGGTTTCCAGCACCAGCGCCAGAGGAGCGAGACGATCGCCGCGCCCATCCGTAAGCGGCGCATTCAACTCGACCAGCAGACGGACGCCGGCGGGATTCAGCGTTTCGCATGCTCCCATGATTAGGCCAGGCGCCACCCGAGCGCCATGTCCGTGCAGCCAGCGTGCGCACTCGATCCGCCCCTGAAGCAAGGCGCGATCGAAGGCGTGCTGGAAATCTCGCGCGCCCAGCGCCGCCATGGCCTGGACGATTTCCAGCCGGCCGAAGGCCGCGTGGCTCATCGGCGGTCCCCAGTCCCCGCTGATCACGGGTAGATGCAGCAGTTCGGGGCGCATCTGAATTAACCGTACTGCGGCGTCCCGATCATTCGCGCGGATTGCCGTTTCCAATGCCTTCGCCAATGAGTTGGCGGCTATCCGCTGCTTCAGTTCGGCCCAGTGAGCGAAAGCATACTCCCGCGCGATGACGAGTTGAGCGTCGCTGAGACGAAAGGGACCCGCCGCTAGGACTGGGTCGTCGCACTTCGCGAATCTTGGATGCCGGCGGCGTATTCGTTCAAACGCCTCGCGTTCGCCATTCCGCCATTGGTTAAGAAGTTCGCGCGCCTCGCGCTTCGGGACATCGAGATGAGGTCGCTCGGGCAACCTCCGGGATACTGTGGCCATAACCTTACCTCCTGTAATGTGCCCGTTGTCCGCATCGTGTCGGGCAGGAAGTGAGGTTGAGTCGTTGAGGAAACACCTGGCCGGTGGGCTGAGCCCATTTCCGCGGACGGGATGCCTCCGGTAAGCACAAGCATATTGTGAACTAAGCGCGGCGTTCAAATCAATACCGAGCCCCAACGCGCGGGACAGGCGATTGTGTCCAGTCGGCTGCGATCGGGAACTAGTCCACTTGAGTGAGAGTCGACTATGTTGAGCTTGGCGTCCGGCATTACGGAGAAATAGATCCGCCCTGGCCGCCCAGCGTAGATTTATAAGATGGCCGTTACGGATGACCTATCTGCATTTGCTGGCGGTCAAGCGCTGCTCTCAAGAGTCAATTAGGAAAACGGAACCAGAAGAACCGCCGACAAATTTCAATAGAGAACAACAAAATTCCCGTTAGGTCGCGGGAATGTTGCCACCAAGCTCCACGCTGGCACGCCGTTCACGTTTCCGGCTTCTCCAACGCGCTCGCTCTTATCAAAAACTTGCCAATGGACCGATCCACCACGCTTCCAACCCATTCCTTCTGTCCATGCTACGAGCAGAAGCCCTTTGCTGTTCAACGCAAGCGACGGATATTTCTGGTTAGCGGCGTCTGCGGACACAGCGGAATCTCTCGCTGTCACAGCCGTAGGTCGACACGCCCGAAATGCACTTGCTTTTCCGTTTCCCATGCGGCGAACGTTCCGGCAGAACCTGTCGCGAATGCTTCCGAACTCATCGCGCAGTAGTCGAGCGTCCATTTTGAGATGTCTGAGCCCTGAAAGATAGTACCGTGATGCTTCGATTCGAGCAGGTACATATCGCGATGGACCATTTCCTGTGCCGAACGAAACAGAACGTAGATTCTTCCTGCACCGTCCGCGAATGCGTTCAACGAACAGCAGCCGCAAGCGCCAACCGATTGATCCCAGGCGATTCGTTCGGGCGCGAACAATCTGCCGTCATCCTCTGAACGCGCCATCCACACGCGCTGGAATTCTTCGCCCTGCTTGCCAGGAATCGGTGCATGCCAAAAAACGTACACCCGGCCTTGCTGGTCTGCCGCAATTCCACCGCCGCCGTCGATTCCATAGGCCGTATGGATCAGATTTCGTTCTGGTTCAAACGCCGTGCGAGTTTCATTGAGGCGGCTGAAGACCATCGGACTGCGGCCGAGAGCCGGGTTGCCCAATTTGGCAGAACCATTCCAGACCACGTAAACGTTTCCGAGCCGTCCGACCCCGATGCGTGGGCCTCGAATGTTGCCGCTGGCCGCCAGCATGAGCCGAACAGCGTAGATCCTGTCCAGAAGACAATCCATTCGGCGATGATGTCACCGAGTGTGCAACCGGCTCCGCAATGAGTAGTACCGTTCCAGACCCTCTGCCAAGATCGCCCATCCTCTCCATGTTGGCTCTTGTGTTCGCTCCTTGTGGTTGCTTGCTTCTGGCATTGGAGATGACGGGTCAGCTGTAGGACTCGCACCTGATGGCTTCCCGAACGAGGATAAGATGAGCCTTCACCTCGTCAATCTGATCAAAGACAGAATTGGTGAGCTGTTCCTCCCGTATATCCACCCCGAATTCGTCGACCACGATGGATGTCGAATTCTCGCCGTGCGCTGTGAACGTGGTCCAAAACCTGCCTTTGTAAAAGACGGGGCAGTGCAGCGGTTCTTTGTGCGCGGAGCAAACGCTACTGCGGAACTCACGGGGCAGTCTATCGTGGATTACACCACGAATCATTTCAAGAGACGCGCTAGCAGCGGGGCGAAAGCGCAGGCCCAATCGGCTCTATCGCAAATGCTCCATTCCTTACGATTTGGTTCAGACAGAACGCTTGCGCTGCCCAACTGCGGGTGGATATAGGATCCGCTGGGCGATATTGGTGGGTCTGTGCAAAGTGTCGCCCAGATACGGACCGGGAAGTCCGCCTCGATCCTCTAAAGTCCGAGATGGGCGTTATACGGCAACTTGAAACCAGAGGGACAGATTAGCGGACCGAGGGGGCATATGGGCGCTAATCAGTTCGTCAGTGAGTACGTCCCCGATTTCAGCAGTTATCGTGATCACGACCAGCGTGGGGGCGGCCTGCGATGGCTTACGTGCCAGCTAAAACCTTCGATACTTAAACGAGGTCACGTGAATGATCAAACGGTCCGACAGAACATTTGGAATAGCCGCATCCATAATTTTCGTACTGTTGGCCGTGGCTGCCGCACCGTCCAGGACCTGCCTCTATCCACGCTCTCGAACAGACCGTGCCTGAGCTAATGCGAAAGAACAATGTCCCGGGCGTGTCATTGGCTCTGATCCGCGGGGGGAAGATCTATTGGTTGAAAAGCTTTGGCGTAAAGGATGGTGATTCGCCTGTGACGAAAGACACGATCTTTGAAGCGGCATCTCTCAGCAAACCCGTCTTCGCCTATGCCGTGTTGAAACTGGCCGACCAGGGCAAGATTGATATCGATGTGCCGATTCAGGATTATCTTGACGCGCCGTATATCGAGGGTGATCCTCGGCTCAACAAAATCACCACGCGCCTGGTGTTGAGTCACCGCACGGGCTTTCCCAACTGGCGCCCCAAGGAAGGGCTGACGATCCATTTCGCACCTGGTGACCATTTCAGTTACTCGGGGGAAGGCTTTGTCTTCCTGGCAAAGGCAGTCGAACGAATCACCGGCCAGAGTCTCAAGGAATTCATGCAGCAGATGGTCTTCACGCCACTCGGGATGACCAGCAGCAGTTATGTTTGGCGCAAGGATTACGATGCGCTCACCGCTATCGGACACGATAAAAATGGGAAGGCCCAAAACAAATGGAAGCCCAATGACGTTAATCCAGCCTCGTCGTTGCATACAACTGCAGCAGACTATGCGCGCTTTATGGCGGCGTTGCTAAATGGGGAAGCTTTGAAGCCGCATACCCTAAAGCAGATGGAAGCTCGGCAGACCGCTGTAGAGGAAAATTGCACAGCCAATTGCTTTGAAGCGGCGCCTCTATCGACGACTGTTTTCTGGGGCCTCGGAGTGGGGCTTGAGAACACATCAGCCGGACCAGCCTTCTGGCACTAGGGTGATAACGGGGCATTCAAGGCCTATATGGTTGGCTTTCCCAATCGCAAGTCCGGATTAGTGATGTTCATGAATTCCGAGAATGGACTCAGCATAGCCAATACCGTTGTCAAGGTGGCGTTGTGCTCTGACCAGCCGAGCCTGAAATGGCTCAAACAACCCTAGCCGATTCCCATGACCCAAACCCCGGAAACGGAGCCAGGGATTGTTAGAGTATTTTTCGATCCAGAGCAGCTGCTGGAAAGCAGAACAGGAGAGAGAGATGCCACGAAAAGGACATCGTCCGGACCAGATTGTACAGGCACTCAGTCGAGTACGCCACGGAGAATCAGTCGGAGAGGTGTGCCGCAAGATGGGGATTAGCGAAGCGACGTTCTACAACTGGAAGAAGCAGTATGCCGGGATGGGCATTACCGAGTTGGCAGAATTGCGCCAGCTGCGCGAGGAGAACAGCAAGCT
>DATAYL010000497.1:0-4746 GCA_036272575.1 Bryobacteraceae bacterium
GCTCGACGTTCAACGCGTTTCCCGCGATTTGATTGCGCCCGGCGGCCGAGAGGCCAGCACCACAGCCACAAGCCCGTTTGTGGATTGGCAAGCGCAGCTCTCGTTACTGATGTCCGGCAAACAGTTTTCTGCCCTACACTCCTTGCAGCCAGTGCAGTGACAAAGGTGAGACTCTAGAGTCCTCACCCTTTGCTCTGAATTTAAAGTTGCGCTCTCTACTCGTGGCTCTTTGCATTGGGGTCAGGGGCCGGGGTTGGGATGCGTGGGAGCATCTCGGCGCGGGTGGCTGCGTTGTAGGCAAACCACGCTTCGATCATGGAACCCTGCATCACATCGGCCTTCTGCACGCGGTCATAGGTGTCCGCGTTGGAGTGGTGGGTACGGGTACCGTACTCCAACGCATCCTGCTGGAAACCGATGCCGTTCAGGCCGATCCACGAAAAGGAGGAAGAGTCCGTGCCACCGGGGCTCGCGGTGGGTCTGAACTGATCCCCGCCAGAAACAGCCACAATATGCTGATCCTTGATGGGCTCAATCCAGGACTTGAAGATGGCCGCCATCTCCGGACTACCCCCCGCCGAGACTCCGCGAAAGCGGCCGGAGCCGCCGTCGTCGTTAAAGTACACATCCAGCTTGTCGTACTCGGGGGTCTTCACCATGGTGGTGCGTTGAGCGAAGTGCTGCTGCACGTAAGCGGTTGAGCCGTAGACGCCCTCCTCTTCGCCGCCCCACAAGGCAACGCGAACCGTACGCGCCATGGGCTTGTGCAACGTAGCCAAAATGCGCACTGCCTCCATCGCCACTGAGGATCCCGTGCCGTTATCCGTGGCGCCCGTGCCGCCCTGCCAGCTGTCAAAGTGACCACCGAGCATCACGACTTCGTCCGGTTTGGTGGTGCCCGGAATCTCGCCGATAACGTTGAATGCGTGCTGATCTTCCTTCTGATAGTCGACAGCGATATCGAAGTTCAGCTTCGGCGTGATCCCATGCTGCACCAGGCGGACGAGCCGGTTATACTGCTCTGCCCCAATGGCGACGATCGGAGGCGGAATTGGATCCTTGGGATTTTCCGACCCACCATACGTGGCAAAAATCGTACCGCCGTCTCCGTTGTAACCCGGCGTGATGGAAATGGCCACGCCCTCTTCCTTCAGGAAGGCGTTTATCTCGTTGCGCAGGACCCCGTTCTTGGCATTGGCCAGGGCAAGCGACGTCGGCGTGTATTCCCATGTGCCTTCACCGGGGCGCCCCCGCCCGCTGGGGTCGCGATCGGCTGCAGCGCCGGCTGCTGCTGCTCCGGACCCGCCGCCACGCCGTCCGCGCGCGTCTCCGCGTGCCAGAATTTCCTCATCCGTTGGGGAAGGCTGCGCGTCCGCCCGCGTATGGAGCGTGAGTGGAGCTGGGTCAAACATCAGCAGCGCCTTGCCCTTCAGCTTGCCGTGGTATTTGGCGAAATCTGCTTTCGAGTGGATGGGCGCCCACACCGGCTCGACCGTGATCGGGCCGTTTGTCCCAGGTGTCCATGCCAGCGGGAACCCGGTGAACGCAGCATAGACCGGAGTCTCCATCGCGGCGTAAAAATGCTTGATTTGCCACCCATAGCCGAAGTGCCACTTTTCCAGGTGGACGTTCTTAAGTCCCCATTCCTGCATCTGCCTCATAGCCCATTCGGCGGCGAGCTTGTGATTGCGGCTGTTGGTGACGCGCGGACCATACACCTCGGACATCCAGAAGAGGTTTTCCATCAGTTGCGAGTGCTGGAAAGCCTCGGTCTTGATCTGGGTCAGTGCGTCCAGATCGACTTTGTCGCCTCCCGTTTCCTGCGCGAAGGAAGCCGGGATGAGAAACAGGGCCATGACTATCGGGGCAGCCTGCCTGAAGCGGAGTAGATTCATGGAGATTCTCGTTTTTTCCGGTACTTGACCACCCCTAAACGGGCGTTCGAGGGCGCGTGCCCGAATTAGGAACAAGAAGTCATTCTCGCACGCTAATTGTCCAGATCACCCGCGACCAACGGGAATTTTCTGTATGGATTTGGGAGTGCGTCACCTTAAGGCGATGGAGGATTAGCGTTGAGAGTACCCCTTGCGCGTTTATGAGGGGTAATTGTGAACGGGACCGATCTCAAAGCTAATCTCTCTAATGCTGATCTGACACTATCGCAAATTCGAGAAGCTGATTTGACCAAGACAGATTTACAGTTCGCCACGTTGCGGAGTGCGAATCTCTACGGCTCCTGTCTTGAAAATGCCAGCCTGAGGGAGGATATCCCGGACAATCTTACATGGATGTGTGCTTGAAGGCTCTAAGTTTACGGGGGCATGGATTTCCGATGCCATCTTTTCTCGACCGGCTCAACTCTTCACGCCCTTGTCCGGATCCCAGGTGCCTTGCAGTTTGCGCACGTACACGATCTGGCCGATGTGATAGGCGTTGTGGGCGCAGAGATTGCCGATGGTGTTCGCCCATTTCGCGAGCTGCTGGTCGTCAGCCGTTTCCACACGTTTCTCAAGATCGGTCATGACTTGGTCGAGTTGCTTGACGGTGTCGATCCACTGCCTGGTATCGAACTTGTCGAAGGTTTCCTTGTTGTCGCCAGTAAACTTGTCATTCTTGATGCCTTTAAGGTTATTCAGATTGCGCCGATTCCAGAACAGCAAATGATAAGCGAGTTGCCCTGCTGAATGCCCGCCGTTGGGAGGCTGCCAGTTGGCCTGTTCGGCCGTTAGGCCCTCGACGGCGGTATTGATCGGGACGAACCATTCGGCCTTGTTGTGAGAGGTGCGCAACTCATGCAGCAAAAGGCTTCGTAATGTAGCCGGTTGTGGCTGAGTCTGAGCAGATAGTGAAAGTGCCAGGGCGATGAGCAAGAGAAGAAGGGGAAGGCGCGATTTCAAACGAGTTCTCCGTGCAGGAAGTGGCACCGGATATCATAGCCGAAAAGCTGAGACCCTCTTTCCTCTTCCTTTACAGATGGGTCCACTGGAAGAACAGCCCTTTCCAGTCGCTGTTAAGCCCCGCTCGTCCAGAAACGGCGTGCTAGTCCATCAGTTCAGCCAAACACGCACTTGGCAGCATTAGGAACGATAAGTTCGGATCGCAACTGAAATCGCGCCCGCTTGGCCCCGACACTATCTCAATTTTCCCAGTACCTTCGCTCTCACTGACCGAAACTGTCAGTCCTTTGGCTAAATATGGCAAGAGCGCCTGCTCAAGCAGAGGCTCCTGGGGATAAGGATGAACCGTGTATTGCCAGAAAGCTTCGCCCCATATGATTCCCGCTCTCGCCCCGCAGGCGCGCGTCCAATCTTCCATTTGCTGGAGGTAATCCTTCATTCCCTGCTGCTGTTGCAGCCACTGCTTTTGGCCGGGCTTTGCGCCGGCGTCTTGTAATTTGGAATGGACGCCGCGAAGCAGGCATCGCGAACAAGCTGGCTGGTCGCTTCGTGATCGCAGAGATAATCGATCGGGGCGGCGGTGAGAACAATATCGGGACGAAGTTCGCGGAGGAGTCCGGTCACTATGCGGCGCGATGGGTCATCGCTGAAAATTGCCAGGTCGCGAAAGCCACACCAACGGTAACCGGCGCCGATCAGTGCCGCGGATCGGTCGCCTCGGCTTTTCGAATCGAGGCAATCTCGTCCGGTCCGTGCGTCGCCGAGCCGCAATCGCCGGCGCTGGAGGGTCACGATCAAGATCTCGCGCTTCAGCCGGGAGAGCAGCGCCAGATTGCCACCCGCAAGGATCTCGGCGTCATCCGGGTGGGCATGGACGCTGACAATTCGCATCAAGCGCTCCGGATCCAGCGCTGGCCATCAAAGCGGTCGGCCTCGCTGCCCCATGGGCCGAACTTGGATGCCATCTGCCCGCCATCCACGACTAACGTGGTACCGGTGATGTAGGATGCCAAATCCGATGCCAGAAACATCACAGCCTGCGCAACTTCTTCCGGTTCACCACCGCGCCCAAGAGCGATGTGCTTGAAATACTCCGAAATGACGCTTGGATTCGAGACGCTGGAAGCTGTCAGGCGGGTTCGGATCAGCCCCGGGCATACAGCGTTGATGCGAATTCCATATGGTCCCCACTCATTTGCAGCGGTCCGGAGGAGTCCCAGCAGGCCCGACTTGCTGGCATTGTAGGCGACGAGGTTGGCTTCACCATCAAAAGAGTTTGTGGAAGCCGTGAGCACAATAGAACCCTTACGAGCGCTCTTCATTCGCTGCCCCGCGATTTGCAAGGTATAGAAGGCGCCGCTCAAATTCACCGCCAGAGTGCGATTCCAAAGGTCCGGTGTCGTCTCGTCAACTGACGCGGGCCGACCGATCCCGGCATTCACGATGAGAACATCGGGAACGGGGATCTGGGCGAATGCACATTCTAAGGACGCACGATCCGTTACGTCGGCAATACACGCCTGAGCCCCCATGTTCTGAGCCACCTCGGCGGGGTTCTCGGACTCCGCGTCAAATATCCAAACGGAGCCTCCCGCGGCGACCATGTTCCGGGAGATAGCAAGACCAATGCCGTTTGCGCCCCCGGTCACAACCACGTTCTTGCCGTGAAAAACCATGGTCCAAATTGTATCCAGCGTTTGCACGCGCGCGACCCGGCGGAGATATATGCAGTTCGATTCCTCCCGATGATGATTCGCATACATGCTGAAGCCTCTCGGCCCGCATTTCGTAGCTAAGGCGGAAACGTACCGAAAAGTCCGCCTCGATCCTCCTAATTTCCGGGTTGCGC
>DATAYL010000498.1:0-52961 GCA_036272575.1 Bryobacteraceae bacterium
GTTTTTGCTTTTGCGACCGCTTCCGCAGCGGCCGCCTGCCGAATTTCGCCGCGACGGATAAATGACAAGAGCTCTTCATGCACAACAGCCTGCTCGTTATAGACGTGCACGCCGTCGTTGGCGACGAATACACCGGAAGGCGTGCCGTTTCCTTCTGTATAAATGAATTGATTTAGCGCGTCGACGGAAGGAAGCGTGGCCGCCCTGGCTTGTTTGGTATCTTCATGCGCGAGCCGCCTGGCGATATCGGCGGTCTGCACCTGGCTGGAATATTGCGCGGCACGGGCGAGCACGTCGCGCAGGGTCAGAGTTAGCTCCTGGCCGCTGGACTGCGCGGGAATTGCTCTGGCTAACAGGATTGCGCTCAAAATCAGGAAACAAGTACGTTGACACTCCACAGTCTTCCTTTTATCTCAACAACGGTTCCTGAAGAACGGCTGAAAACAATTACTACACTGCAAGAAGGTCAATGTCTAAGCCATTAAACAAGTACAGCGCTCAAATTACGCAACCTAAATCGCAAGGCGCGTCACAAGCAATGCTCTACGCAACCGGTCTGAATGAATCGGACATGAGCAAGCCACAAGTGGGCGTGGCGAGTGTCTGGTTTGAGGGGAACCCCTGCAATATGCATTTGCTCCGCCTGGGCGAGAAGGTGAAAGAAGGAGTGGCGGCTGCGGGGCTGGTGGGATTTCGCTTCAACACGATCGGTGTGAGCGACGGCATCTCGATGGGTACCGACGGCATGAGTTTCTCGCTGCAGTCGCGGGATTTGATTGCCGATTCGATTGAGACGGTGGTATCGGCGCAGTGGTATGACGCTGCGATCACGATACCCGGCTGTGACAAAAATATGCCCGGCTGTCTCATCGCGATGGGCCGGCTGAATCGTCCGGCAATCATGGTTTACGGCGGGACGATTCGGGCGGGGCACGCGCCGGGGAAAGAGGAAAAGCTGGACATTGTTTCAGCTTTTCAGAGCTACGGCGAGTTTCTCGGGCACAGCGTGAACGAAGAGCAGAGGCAATCGATCGTGCGTTATGCCTGTCCGGGGGCGGGCGCCTGCGGTGGTATGTACACCGCGAACACAATGGCGTCGGCTATCGAGACGCTGGGCATGTCGCTGCCCTACAGTTCGTCGACGCCGGCGGAAGATCCTTTAAAACTGGAGGAGTGCCTGAGGGCTGGGGCGGCCATTAAGAACCTGCTTGAGCGGGACATCAAGCCACGCGACATCATGACCAAGGCCGCGTTCATTAACGCGATTACCATCATTTCGGCATTGGGAGGGTCGACTAATGCTGTACTTCACCTGATTGCGATGGCGCGTGCGGTCCAGGTGGACCTCACGCTCGAGGATTTCCAGGAGGTGAGCAATCGCGTGCCGCTGCTGGCGGATTTCAAGCCGAGCGGATCGTACGTTATGGAAGATCTGCACCGGGTGGGCGGCGTACCGGGGGTCTGCAAACTGCTGCTAGAGGCGGGGCTGCTCGACGGTTCGTGCCTTACGGTGACCGGACGCACGCTGCAGGAGAATCTGGCCGGCCTGCCGGGTTTAACGGCGGGGCAACAAATTGTTCATCCTTTGTCGAATCCGATCAAGAGCGTAGGGCATATCCAGATATTGAGGGGTAACCTGGCGCCGGAGGGGGCGGTGGCGAAGATCACGGGTAAGGAAGGTTTGCGCTTCTCGGGTCCAGCCAAGGTCTTCGATTCGGAGGAGGCGATGCTACACGCGCTGGAGCGCTCGGAGATCGAGAAGGGCGACGTGGTGGTGATTCGCTACGAGGGCCCCAAGGGCGGCCCCGGGATGCCGGAGATGTTGACGCCTACTTCGGCGATCATGGGGGCCGGTCTGGGCAAGGATGTGGCGCTCATAACGGACGGGCGGTTCTCTGGGGGCTCGCATGGTTTTATCGTGGGCCACGTGACGCCCGAGGCGCAGGAAGGCGGCCCGATCGGGCTGCTCAAAAGCGGGGACATGGTGACGATTGACGCGAACTCGAACGACATCTCGGTGGCACTTTCGCCAAACGAACTCGAAAGCCGGAGGTTGGCGTGGAAGATGCCGCCTTACAAGGCGGCACGGGGGACGCTGGCGAAGTACATCAAGCTGGTGAAGAATGCCAGTTTTGGTTGCGTAACGGACGAGTAAGGCAAAATTACCAGGTGGACCCGATGCGGGTGGGGCACCGGTACCATGGCTGCGCTAGGGCTCCAAAAAACGCCATGAGGGGTTAGCGGACGTTTTCGAGCACGGTTTGAAGCTGGTGCATGGAAAAGGGCTTGCTCAGGCAGATGCCGGGCGGATACATGAGAGCCGGTTCGCGTAGGAAGATTTCGGCGTAGGCAGTGATGAAGATGATGGGGGCGCCGGTAAGGCGCTGGATGCGGCGGGCAGCCTCGGGGCCGTCCATGGGTCCCTGGAGGCGAACGTCCATCATGACCAGTTCGGGGCGCAATCGCTCAGCGGCGGAGATGGCCTCCTCGCCAGATGAGGCCGTACCGACAACCTGATGCCCGATACGGTTCAGCTTGTTTTCGAGATCGGCCGCGACGATCTGTTCGTCTTCGACAATCAATATACGGAGACTCATAATTCCTGGGGAGCCAGGGGGAACTCGACGCAAACGGTGGCACCCGGGCCCGGTCCGAACTCCACTATTCCATGTAACTGCCTGGCGAGCAGTTGCAATAACCTGAATCCCATGGAAGCCGCCTGAAATAGATCGATACCGGGCGGGAATCCGGGACCATCATCAGAGACGCGGAGTTGAACCCAACCGGTATCAAGTGCCTCGCCGGGGAGGGGTCGCTCGGGATCCCGCTTATAGACAAGCGCGACAGTAAGGTGGCCGCGTCCCGAGCGCAGGCCGTGCTTGAGGCCGTTCAGAATCAACTCGTTGGCGATGAGCCCGAGAGGGATGGCCTGTTCCATGTCGAGCACCATTTCTTCGGCCTGCAGGTTCAACTTGATTCCGTCCGGAATAGTGGAGTGAAGGGCAAGCAGTTCTTCCACAAGATTCCGCAAGTAGGCAGAGAACTCGATTTGAGCTAAGTCGGGGGTCGCATAGAGAGTCTCGTGAATGTGAGCAATGGCGCGGACACGTCCTTCTGTTTCTTCGAAGGCGGCGAGTGCTTTGGCATCTTTGGTGTAGCCGGCTTGAAGACTAAGAAGGCTGACAATGACCTGCAAGTTGTTTTTGACGCGATGATGTATTTCGCGGACGAGCACAGCCTTCTCTTCGACGGACCGGCGAAGGTCCTCTTCCTGCTGTTTCCGCTCGGTAATATCGCGGAAGTTCAACTGCGCGACCGGTTGATTACCAACTTCATATAGATTTGCTACCAACTCCATGCTGATGGCGTCACCGCTAGATTTGCGGAGAGACAGGTCGTCGTGGCGAATGGTTTCGCGATTGCCAAGAGCGGAGACCACTGTGGCCATCTGCGGCACATCGCGGAAAGGGGCGGCCTCCGGTAGTTTTTTTCCAACAATCTGATCGCGTGAAAAGCCGGTGGATTGCAAAAAGCAGGGATTGGCATCGAGTATGAGTTCGGTCTCGCATTCGACGACTACGATGCCGTCTTTGGCAGTTTCAAACAGACGTTGGAAGCGGATTTCGGCGGTTTCGCGACGTTCAGTGACATCCTCGATGGCGAGGAGCAAGGCCCGATGGCGGGTTTCCTGGCGGGGGATACGACGGGCGTTCAGGACCATGCTGCGGCGGCCAATATGCGGGAAGTCGTGCTCGATCTCGAAATCGTGGAACGGCTCGTTGCGAAACAAGGCAGCGCCAATCAATTCACGCAAGCGGGGATGGTTCCACTGTCCATTTCCCAAGTCGTATAAGAATCGGCCTTGCGTCTCTTCACGGGAAACCAGGAAGGTTTCGTAGAAAGCCGGAGTGGCGTCCTGAATGCGCAGATCGGCATCGAGGACAATCAGGGGTTCGCGGACGGTTTCGATCAGGCCCTGGGCATAGTCGCGAGCGTCCTCAGCGGCCTCAAGTCCGCGTTTGAGCGGATCGATGTCCTGGATAGTGATAACTGCGCCGGAAATGTGGTCGTCGAGCGTTCGGTAGGGACGAGTGACGAGTAAATACCAGTGGCCATCGTTGTCCTGGATCTCCAGCTCGGTAGCGTGTAACGTTTCAATGACACGGCGTACATGCGTTTCCATATCCGGCGTTTTGAGACGACCACGGAGGTGGGCAACGGGGCGGCCAATATCAATGGGGCGCAACTCGAAGAGTTTTTCGGCGACGGCGTTGAAACGGCGGACGCGGAGTTCGGAATCCACCATCAAGATGGCAACGCTAACAGCGGCCAGGAGGTTCTGCAGGTCGTTATTGATGGCGCTTAGCTCGCCGTTTCGGTTTTGCAGCTCCTCATTAATAGTGGTGAGCTCTTCATTAGTTGACTGAAGTTCCTCCTTAGTGGTGCCGAGTTCTTCATTGGTGGACTGCAACTCCTCGTTGGCGCTGCGAACCTCTTCGTTGGCGGCACGTAGTTCTTCGGCATGGGCTTCGTAGTCCTCGCGAAGATTGCTCAGGTATTCGCGACTTTCAGCGAGTTCGCGCTCGAGTTGAGCGGAGCGGCTCTCGTCGGCCGCGAGAGAGCTGGCGGGTGACAGGTCGCCGTTTAGCGGGCGTTCAGAGCGAGCGAAGACGACGAGCCAATAACGGTCCGCAGGTGTTTCTCCGGGTATGGGAGTGACCTCGAGGGCAATCTCCTGCTGTTTGCCGTCCAGCTCGAGTATGACGCCGGTTTCCCTGACAGAGCGTTGGGTTTCGGCAGCGGTCCGGAGGACGCGACGCAATGGCACGACGAGACCCTCGCGCGCCATACGTAGTAAGTTCAGGGTGGCGTCGCCGGGCGTGGGATCCAGATAAGCACTAGTGTGCCCGCGAAACTGCACGATCTGCAGAGTATCGTCTACCAGCACGGCATCGGGAGAGTATTTGCTCTGTATCACGCGTTCGAAACGCTTCTGCAGATCCACATCCGAAAATCCGGTGGTCCGCACCAGGGCAAGAGGACGGTCAAGGGCGGGAGCGGTCCCAGTCAACTCAAAGGCCAGGTGCGCGGACCCTGGTTTTCTGCCGTAAATATGATGCTGTTTGTCGATTTGGGTGAAGAGATGGGTCGCGACACCGGTAGTTTCGGCACTACCGAGCAGGAGTAGGCCCTGCGGCTTCAACGCATAGTGAAAGACAGGGAGAACGCGCCGCTGCGCGGCAGCATCGAGGTAGATGAGAACATTACGGCAGCTGACGAGATCGACGCGGGAGAAAGGCGGATCACGCATGACATCATGGCGGGCGAAGACGCAGTTTTCCCGAACGAACTTGACGATTTGATAGCCGCTGTCGACTTTGTTAAAGAAGCGGCGTAAGCGCTCGGGCGATAGACTCTCACAAACTGCTTCCGAATAGATGCCACGACGAGCCCGTTCGAGCGCTAATTCACTCAGATCGGTACCAAACAACTGGACGGGGAGTGCCAGTTGCCGGTCCTGAAGGAGCTCGTGCAGGCAGATTGCCAGCGAGTACACCTCTTCGCCGGTGGCACATCCGGGAACCCAAACGCGGACCGGCTCACGCCGCTGTCCGTCGGAGGTGAGCATCTCGGAGATCAGGTTGCTCGTAAATTCGAAAACTTCGGGATCGCGGAAGAAACTGGTGACGCTGATCAGCAGGTCACGATAGAGCTCACGCAACTCGGAAGGAGTATGCTCGACGTAGCGGGCATACTCGGCCAGGTTCTTAAGGCCCAAGACCATGATGCGTCGTCCGATTCGGCGACGGACAGTGGTGGTCTTGTAATGGGAGAAATTGACACCGGTGCTGGCGGTCAGCAACGCGAAAATACGGCTGAGATCGCCGGCGCCATCCGGCAAGGTTTCCGATTCAGCAACGCCGGGGCGAGCAGGAATGAGGTAAGGATGGCTCCCCAGTTGCGACAGTTCGCGGCCGATGTCTGCAGGCCTGAGTACGTAATCAACAGCGCCGGTAGCGATCGCGTTGCGGGGCATGGTGCCGAAGCGCGCGGTGGATTCCTCCTGCGCAAACGTTAGCCCACATTCGGCTTTGATGGCACGGAGACCCAGGCTTCCGTCCGAGGCGTTACCGGAGAGCACGACTCCAATGGCGCGACTACCCTGGACGCTCGCCAAAGAGCGAAAGAAGATGTCGATGGGCAGATGGAGGCCAGCTTCGCGGCGGGCCAATTTCAGATGAGCACCCTCGATGACCATGCTTGCATTAGGAGGGATGACGTAGACCTTGTTGGGTTCGATACGAATGCCATCTCCGACTACGATCACCGGCATTTTGGTGAGCGGGGAAAGAATTTCCGCGAGCAGGCTTTCATGCTGCGGGTCGAGGTGCTGCACCAGAACGAAGGCCATGCCAGTATCGGGTTGCAAGCTAGCTAAAAGCTGGCCGAACGCCTCCAGGCCGCCGGCCGAGGCACCGATACCGACAATCGGGAAGGGATTACCGCGCGGCGGGCTCCAATCCTGCTGAACGACGTGACCGGACGGCTCGTCTACTGAGGAATGCGAGTTGGCTGAAGACGAGACTGGGTCGAGGGACATTACTTCTCTTTGGGATGTCTAACGTATTATTGCTACAGTTTGAACTCCCGAGTAGCAGAACGGATTCTTTATGGCGGTAGCGGTATAGGCGCATCGATTCAGGTTCTTTCGAAATGGGCAGCTAGGATAATTATGAAAAGACAATGGCACCCATTTGGTAGGCTACCTCACGTAAGTGTCTTTTTCTACTGTGTCGCCTACCTGTTTCGGGAAGCAAGATAGTGTCCGCTAACCCTTCCTGCTCGGTTCGGACTTGGACTAATCCTCGGTAGCGAGGTCCCATCCAACGCGAACGACTTCTGCATAGCGGGCCAACTGATTGACGAATACCGGTAAGCGATCGAAGGTTGACGCGGCCCGCCACGTCACTTCGTAAGCGAAGCGGCAATGTTGATCGCCGGTAGTGTGGTCGGTGAACGATTGGAGGCGGGCGTGATAGCTGGTTCCGCTCAGCAGGTTTTGGATCTCGTGATCTGCCGGAAAGCCGGCCGAACAAACTATGCTGAGCGTCGCGTGGCGAGTTTGTTTCAAGCGCTGCTCGACCGGCCTCAAGCCGATTAATACGGCCAGCGCGAGAAGTGTCGTCGCGGAAGCCAGCTTTAGTTGGCCACCGCCAAAACACAGACCAGCGACGGTGACGAACCAGAGGGAGGCAGCGGTGGTAACGCCCTGGACCTTGTCTTTCTGGTGGATGATCGTTCCGGCGCCGATAAAGCCCATGCCCGACAAGATTCCTAACGGCAAGCGCATAGGGTCCGAGACAATGAAGGAATCGGGTGCTTTGCCTGTGCTCAACATAAGAAGGTTGGCCTGCAGCATAGCCACGCAGGCGGCGAGACCGACCAACACGTTGGTGCGTAAGCCGGCGGGGCGACCGCGCTCGATTCGATTGACGCCAATCAGAAGACTGGCCAGCACGGTGAGAATTAGCCTGAGAGCGACATCAGGCCATGGCACGACGAGCGTCATGAATATCCTCTCCTCACTGTAGCTACTGCGAAGACCAGGGGCGGACCTGGTGAGTTCAGGCGCGTTTATTGCAAGTTAGACTTGCAAGGTTACCTGTCTTTCTGGGTATAATGAATTGCCGTGCCGCGAAGGAGCTTGGAAATCGCAGTAGCCGAGTTTACTCAGGCCATTGGGCTATTGGTGCGTCGCGTGCGGGCGGCGGCGGCCTCGCATGACCTTTCGTTGACTGAGTCGGCTGTCATGGGACGGCTTGCTAAGAACGGGCCGGCAACGACAGCCGAGCTGGCGCGCGCGGAAGGCATGAAACCGCAATCGATGGGGACGACGATCGCGGCGCTCGAGGAAATGGGCATGGTCGAGCGCAGGCCGCACCCGACCGACGGACGGCAAGTGAATATCGGGCTAACCGCGAGAGGCGCTGCGGTGAGAAAGAGTGCCGGCGATGCCAAACGGACGTGGCTGGCGCAGGCGATCGCCCAGCTCGATGAACAGGAACGGGAGACGCTGTTCACGGCCGGCGAGATCATGAGGCGCCTAGTGGAGAAGTGACCAGGCGCGCGACCGGTTCGGATACGCAGAATAGGTCTATGGCTGGAGGTTCGATATCGCATGCGTGGCGAGCGCTGCGGCACCGCAACTTCAAACTCTTCTTCGCCGGTCAGAGCATCTCCGTGCTTGGCACCTGGATGACGCGGCTGGCAACGAGCTGGCTGGTTTACCGGCTGACGCATTCGGCGCTGCTACTGGGCGTGGTCAGTTTTGCGGGGCAGATTGTTTCGTTTGGGCTGGGGCCGTTTGCGGGAGTCTGGGTTGAACGCCTCAATCGGCGCAAGCTGCTGGTATGGACCCAGGGCCTGGGGGCGGTCCAGTCGCTCGCGCTCGCCGCGCTCACACTAGCGCACGTCATCACGCTCTGGGAAATCATCGCGCTCAGCTCGTTGCAGGGGTTGATTAACGCGTTCGACATGCCCGGGCGGCAATCGTTTCTGGTACAGATGGTCGAAGATCGTAACGACCTGAGTAACGCCATCGCGATCAATTCTTCGATGGCAAATGGCGCGCGGCTCGTTGGGCCGGCTATTGCGGGTTTAGTGATCGGCGCCTTCGGCGAAGGCTGGTGTTTCCTGATTGATGGTGTCAGTTACTTTGCCGTGATTGCATCCTTGCTGCTGATGCGCATCAAGCCGCTGGACATCCGCCGAAATGCGAGCAGCATGCTCGAACAGATGCGCGAGGGTTGGGATTACGTTCGCACGTTTCGGCCCATCCGCACGATTCTTCTGTTGTTTGCGCTGCTCAGCCTGATGGGATGGCCGTACTCCATTCTGCTGCCGATCTTCGCGGGACAGGTGCTGCACGGGGGTCCACATACTCTTGGGTGGCTGACGGGAGCTTCGGGGATCGGGGCGCTGGTGTCGGCGCTTTCGCTGGCAGTCCGGAAGTCGGTCACCGGGCTGACACGCATGCTGCAGGTCGCGGCCGCGATGCTCGGAGGCGCATTGATTCTCTTTGGATTGTCGCGTACGTTGTGGTTATCGCTGATACTGATGGTGTTCGTGGGCTTCGGACTGATGCAGGGCGCGGCGGCAAGCAATACGGTCATCCAATCTCTGGTGACGGAAGACAAGCGCGCCCGCGTAATGAGCTATTACACGATGGCCTTTTTTGGCGCGGCGCCTTTCGGCAGTCTGCTGGCGGGCGCGCTGGCCCATCGGTTGGGGGCGCCCCACACGGTGATCGTTACCGGGGCGTTTTGCATCGCCGGCTCGCTATGGTTCACGCTCGAGATGCCGAAAGTAGGGGCGGTGATGCGGCCGATCTACCAGGAGCAGGGGCTGCTGCCTGGGAACGACGTCGAGCTGATTTCGGATGAGCACGAAGCTGCCATATAAGAAAGGAAAGACCGCAATGAACTGGTATCACTACATCGCTTGTTTTTTCGCCGGCATGTTTCTGGCGAATACCGTGCCTCATTTCGTGCAGGGCATTTCGGGCGACCGTTTCCCGACACCATTTGCGCACCCTCCCGGAAAAGGATTGTCATCGCCAATGGTGAATGTCGTCTGGGCGCTCTTTAATCTGGCCGTTGGTTATCTTTTGTTTCGGGTCGGAAAGGTTTGGAGCGGAGACTATTCAGTGCTTCTTGTTTTCTTTGCAGGTATTGCACTAATAAGCACGATCTTGAGCGTGCAATTTGCGAAGAAGGAAGCCAGATAACTGGTTAGGCGGCGCGATGCGCTTCAGCACAGCGAAAACGAAAAATTATGCCTCTTACAAAACTCGATAGCACCGCTGCCCTGGTGGTGATTGATCTGCAAAAAGGGATTGTCAGCATACCGACGGTGCACCCGGTTGGCGAGATCATCGCTCACACTGCCCAACTGGCGCGCGCTTTCCGCAAACGAGGTCTGCCGGTGGTTCTCGTCAATGTGACGGGTATTGCTCCGGGCCGCACCGATGCGGGAGCCCGCAACATGTCTTCGCTGCCAGCGGACTGGGCGGAGCTTGTTCCGGAGTTGGAGCAGAAGCCCGAGGATCACATCGTGAGCAAGCGGCGGGTGGGCGCGTTTATCGGCACATCATTGGACGATTATCTGCGGCAGCGCGAGGTAACACAGGTGTTCCTGACGGGAGTTGCGACGAGTCTCGGTGTGGAGTCTACTTTGCGGAGTGCCTACGATTACGGCTACAACGTCGTGGCAGTGGTAGATGCGATGACAGACCGAGATGCCGACTCGCACCGGCATAGTGTCGAGAAGATTTTTTCGCGAATGGGTGAGACAGCTACAACTGACGGCGTGCTGAAGATGTTGCAGGAAGGGTGAGCGCGAGCCGATCTTTGCGACAGGTTCAGGGCGTTTGTTTTGGGGCTGGCGCGCTGGTCATTGGAGCACCGGCCTCGAATCCTTCGTCGAAGGCCGCGGTGGAGCCGCAAACAATCACTTTGAGACCTTTCGCGGCCTTGAACGGAACAAGATTGCCCATGCCGATTCGTAGTACCTCAACGACGGCTCCGTCCTCCTGGGCTACGTAAGTCAAACAGGGGGACATTTCCACTGTCCGAGTCCAGCGGCCTTTCTCGAAATGGAGATCACTGAACTTCTGTTCAACAAAGCCCAGCGTTTCCGCGCCCAGTACGGGCGGGATAAACAGGCATCCAAGGCAGATCAGGACTCTCAGGTTCATCGTTGCTCCTAGCTCAGTGCTTGACATTGAGGAAACTCCGGAGGTCCTGCTCATTCACAGCAGGCTCGCCGGGCGCCACATTATTTAGTTTGCCAGCACGCATCCAGCTCTCGAGTTCATCGACCAGATGAAACAGATGATCGAAGGAATCGACGATGAAGAGAAGCGGTTGAAAGCGGTTGATTTCGAAGCCTTGATTGATGACCCAGCTGAGCTGCAGCGGATAACGCTGCACCTGGTCGGATTCGATGGCGTGCTCGATTTCGCCGAAGGAGCTGAGGAGTCCGCTGCCGTAAACCTTGAGGGCATTGTTTCCGCGCATCAAACCGAACTCGACGGTGAACCAGAAAAATCGCGCCATGGCGCGGATGATACTTTCGAGCCGTTCCAGTCTCTCGGCCTCATCGCGCGTGGAAGCCACGATATCGGCGGCAGTGTGAGCGCATTCGCCCAGACGCACCAGGGTTTCGGCAAAGAGCCGGTCGGTGTGCATGGGAACGTGACCGGCGATGTCGTGAAAGATGTCAGGTTCGGGGAGATAGTCAAGGCGGTCAGCGCGGCGGATAGTAATGGTCGTGGGGAATTCGCGATTTCGGAGGCAATCAAAAAACACAAAGCTGGGCACGTAACCGCTGACCGGTTTCGCACGAAACCCGGTGAGGGGGTTCAGGAAGCGATTGACATCGTCGAGGCGAGGCACGCGTTCGGGATCGAGACAGAGCGAAGAGATGCCGCGCAAGAAGTGTTCGTTGGCGTAGCGGTGCCAGCGCGGCTGAAGGCGGGTGTACAAGGAGCGCCAAGCATCATGATTTTCGGCGGAATACAGCTCGTACGGCTGATGAATGTAAAGCTGATGATTTTCGCGCGCCTGTTCGATGAAGGCAGCCTCGGTGGTGGTCAGGCCCGGAGAGACGGTGGTCGCCATAAGCTCACGCGCTTGTATGATACCACCACTTTCAGGTGGTGGTGGCCGCCAGAATTTGCCCAGAACAGGCGCCGAAACCGATGTCGGCGAAATGTTCGCGGTGGCAGCAAGCGTGCAAGATCACCGTGTCGCCGTCTTCGAGAAAGCAACGCTGCCGGCCATCGGGCAGTTTGATTGGCGCTCTTCCCTTCTTCGTTAGTTCAAGAAGACAGCCGCGGTTGTGGGGTTCGGGTCCGGAGATAGTGCCGCTGCCGATGAGATCGCCAGGACGCAAGGGGCAGCCGTTTGAAGTGTGATGGGCAATCATCTGATCGAGCGTCCAGTACATTTCTTTGAACGAGGATTGGCTGAGGCGCGTGGGTTCGGCAGCGCTTGCGGCAAGCAGCCAGACTTCAAGCGAGATATCGAAAGCGGTCGTCAGTTGGGTGGATTGTAGATAAGCGAGAGGAGCGACTTCGTGCGGTGGGGGTGACGTACGAAATGGTTCGAGAGCTTCCGCGGTTACGACCCATGGGGAGATAGAGGTCGCAAAATTCTTGGCGAGAAACGGGCCGAGCGGCTGGTATTCCCAACGCTGGATATCGCGCGCGGACCAGTCATTGAGCAGGCACACGCCGGCGAGATGTTCCTCGGCGCGAGCGATGGGAACGGTTTCGCCGAGCACAGTGGCGGGTCCAAGAAAGGCGCCTAATTCGAGTTCGTAATCCAGCTCCTTGGTGGGCGCGAACTGCCCTTCGCGCAATTGACCGCGGGGACGCCGAATGGGAGTTCCGCTGACCACGATTGAGGAAGCGCGGCCGTGATAGGCGATGGGTACGTGGCGGTAGTTCGGCAATAACGGGTTCTCGGGACGCAGGATTTTGCCGACATTGGCGGCATGGTGAATCGAGGCGTAGAAGTCAGTGAAGTCGCCGATCGCGGCCGGCAGGAGCATCTGGCAATCGTTTTGGGGAGTGAGATTGCGGACGGGCGAGTCCGCACGCAGACAGGCACTCCACTCATGCCGAAGTTTCCGGCGATCGCTTGCAGGGAGCGCGAAATAGCTATTCAGTGTTTCGCCGGGAAGCCAAGGCGCGAGGTCGAGAATCATGTCGCCGATAGCGACCCCGAGCGAGTCCTTCGGACTACGGCCGTGGCGAAATACACCCAGAGGCAGATTTTGAATGGGAAAGTCGCAGCCGGGGCGATTCGCTGATTCGACCCAGCTGCGCAGGGCGGGATCGTGCGTTTCGTCGATCACGTGAATCTTAAGATCATTCCGAAATATCAGTCCGAAACATTAGTCCAACCAGGATAGATAGTAGTTGCGGTCTTCTATTTCGAAGGCCTGGCGGCTGACGTGAAGGCCGTGAAAGGTATCGATCATTACGGCGAGTTCGTTGGTTTCCTTCTGGCCAAGTGAGGCTTCCGTGCGGCCGGGTTGAGGGCCGTGCGCTAAGCCGTCCGGGTGAAGAGTGATGGAGCCATACTCGATACCTTTGCGGCTCATAAACTCCGAATTGGCGTAATAGAGCACTTCGTCCGACATAACATTCGAGTGGCTGTACGGGGCAGGGACCGCATCGGGATCGAAGTCATAGGGGCGAGGGCAAAAAGAGCAGACCACGAAATTATCGCCTTCGAAGGTCTGGTGAGTGGGCGGAGGCAGATGGAAGCGGCCGACGCGCGGTTCGAAGTTGTGAATGTTGATTGCCCAAGGATAGTAGAAGCCATCCCAGCCGACGACATCGAACGGATGATAGGCGAGCGCCATTTCGGTGAGGGTATTGGCTTTCTTCACGATTAAGCGGAACTCACCCGGCTCGCTATGGGTTTCGAGATTTTGGGGGCCGCGGATGTCGCGCTCCGAGTAAGGGCTCGACTCGGTGAGCTGCCCGTATTCGTTGCGGTAACGCTTGGGCGTGCGGACATAACCAGCGCTTTCAATGACGAGCAGCAGACGTTTGGGGGAAGTAAAGCGGTAGCGATGAAGGATGCCGCGCGGAATCACGAGATAGTCGCCGGCGCTGAAAGCGATGCTGCCGAACGGGGATTCGAGCGCGCCCTCTCCTTCGCTGACGAAGACGATCTCGTCACCTTGCGCGTTGCGATAGAAGCTCGAAGTATCTTCCGCGGGCCGGACGATGGCGAGGGAAACATCGCGATTGAAGAGCAGCGGGATGCGGTCCAGGACGGCATCGCCGGGTCTATCCAGCTGTTTGGTGCGGAAGTGACGATGGCGCACCGGTTCGGGATCGGATGGCTGCCAATCGATGCACTTCAACGTATGCATGGCGCGCACGGCGGTGGGCCGCTGGGCGTGATAGAGCAGAGACGAGGGCCCGGTGAAGCCCATGTTCCCGACCAGCTCCTCGGCGTAAAGCTCGCCGGAGGGCTTTCGAAAAACTTTGTGGCGCTTGGAGGGTATTTCTCCGAGTTGGCGATAAACAGGCATTTAGGTTCCCCTTTTCGTGATGGATTTCGTTTTGGGCGGGACGTGCGGGAGATTGTGATTGGAAGCTTCGCCCCAGAAATCGCGACCGAGCGCGTTCAGTTGTCCATGCGCGATGTCGGTTGTGACAGCCTTGCGAGCGGCAATGGGATCTTTGGCGCGGATCGCATCGAGCACAGGTTTGAGCAGCGTCTCGATATCCTTCGGGACCTGCTTCGAACCGCTGGCGGCGAGGTAAATGAGACGGATGGATCGTTCAAGCACGCCGCGCAACAGATTTTCGAACTCGCGGTTATGGGACATGCGGGCGATCTGCAAATGAAACTGCTGGTTCGATTCTATAAGCGCATCGAGGCTCCTAGTGAGGCGCGCCGCCTGAAGCGCTTGCTTGTAATAGGCTTCGAGCTGATCGATTTCAGCGGGATCGGCGCGGAGAGCGGCCCATTCGGCGGCGGTTCCCTCAAGAATGATACGGGTTTCGAGCAGGTCTCGGACGCCGCGGAAACTAAGTTCGGGCACGTAATAGCCGCGGCGGGGAACGGCGGCCAGCAGTTGCTCGTTATGGAGCCGGTTGCAGGCTTCGCGGAATGGAGTACGCCCGATGGAGTAGCGTGACAGAATGTCGGATTCCTGCAAAAATTTGCCTTCCGTGAACTCGCCATGGAGGATGCCGTGTTTCAGCAGCCCATAAGCGCGTTCCGCCAAAGTACCGTTTACCGCGTCTTTCTTGAGCTTGGGCATTTCTTGCCGTTAAGCCTGCAATATACTACAAATATATTTGGTGTTGATAGCCGATATGAACTCCGGCCATTCAGAGATCCTAGTTCCGCAGCACATTCTCCGGCTTGATGCCTATCAACCGGGGCTGACGATCGAGGAAGTGAGCAGGCGGTTTGGCCTTGATCGAGTGGTTAAACTGGCGTCGAACGAGAATCCGTTGGGGGCTTCGCCGCGGGCTCTGGAGCGAGCGCAGGGGGCGTTGGCCGGGATTTCACGTTATCCGGCGGGCGGTCTGGCTTTACGCGAGAAGTTAGCAGCGCTGTTTGGGGTTAACACTGAGAATGTGATTGTGGGCGCCGGTAGCGACGGGATCATGGCGCATATCGTGCGCACATTTCTGGCGGACGATGACGAGATCCTGACAACCGAAGCCGCCTTTCAGGGTTTTCAGGTACTGGCGCGAGGGCGGGGGGTTGCTTACCGGACTGTCCCGTACCGCGACTGGCACTACGATTTATCTGCGCTGGCCGATGCCATCACACCACGTACCAAGCTCATCTATCTGGCTAATCCGAATAACCCGACCGGTACGTTTTTCACGCGGAAGGCTTTCGAGCAGTTTCACAGGCGCGTTCCTCCACGAGTCTTAGTCATCCTGGACGAAGCTTATTACGAATTTGCGATTGCTGAGCCGTTGTATCCGGATTCAATGCACTACCGGTTCGACAACGTCATCACGCTGCGGACGTTTTCGAAGGCCTACGGCCTGGCGGCGGCGCGCGTCGGATATGGTTTTGCGCATGAAGATTTGATTTCTGTTTTGCTGAAGGTAAAACTGCCTTTTGAGCCGGCAGGTCTGGCGGAAGCGGCGGCGCTTGGCGCGATAGAAGATCGCGAATTTATGCTGCGAACAGTCGCGCATAACGCGCAAGGGCTGGCATATCTTTATCGGAACTTGCGCGAGATGGATTTCTGCGTAGTGCCGTCAGCAGCGAATTTCATCATGCTGGTGTTCGCCGATAAGGGCCCGGCATGGCAGACGTTTGAAGGATTACTGGCGCGCGGAGTGATTGTGCGACCGCTCGCCGCAACGGGTTTGGCTAATTGCCTGCGGGTGTCGGTTGGCACGCCCGAAGAGAACGAATATCTGGTTTCGGCGCTTCAGCAGATGCGCCAGGAAATGGAGACTCATGCTTATGCCGCAGTTGACTGAACAAACGAAGAGTTCGGTTATGTCTCAAGAGGACTTTTTGCCGATCGAGGGCACCGACCACATCGAATTCTATGTGGGAAACGCTAAGCAGGCGGCTTATTTTTATCGTGCTGCCTGGGGATTCAGCCTGGTGGCCTATCGTGGGCCGGAAACAGGCACGCGCGATAGGGTGTCCTACGTCCTTGAGCAAAACAAGATCCGCTTCGTGCTGACCACCGCGCTGACGCCGGGCGGCGATATCGCGGAGCATGTGTTCAAACACGGTGACGGCGTCAAGTCGATTGGCTTACAGGTGCCGGATGCACAGTCGGCTTGGGAAGAGACGACGGCGCGCGGGGCGGTAAGTGCTCAGCGGCCGTCAATTGAAAAAGACGCGCAGGGCGAAGTGAAGCTTTCTTCAATCCAGCTATATGGGGATACTGTCCATACATTCGTAGAGCGCGGCAGTTATAGCGGGGCTTTCCTGCCAGGATTCGTACAGGCTCCGGGGCCTGATGCACTCGCGCGCGGCACTGGTCTGCTGTACGTGGATCATATGGTGGGTAATGTCGGCTGGGGGGAAATGAATACCTGGGTGCGTTTTTACCAGGACGTGATGGGCTTCCGCATGTTCAAGCACTTCGATGACGAGGACATTTCGACCGAGTACTCCGCCCTGATGTCAAAGGTCATGACGAACGGCAACGAAAAAATCCGGTTTCCGATCAACGAGCCAGCGAAAGGCAAGCGCAAATCGCAAATCGAAGAGTATCTCGATTTCTATGGCGGCCCGGGCATTCAACATATAGCCATGGCGACTCAGGACATTGTTGAAACCGTAACTCGGCTGACGGCGCAGGGCATCGAATTTCTACAAGTGCCGACAACCTATTACGAGAACCTGACCGGGCGCGTCGGGAAGATTGACGAACCCGTCGATCAACTGGCCAAGCTCGGCATTTTGGTGGATCGTGACAACGATGGATATATGTTGCAGATATTTACC
The DNA here is from genome assembly GCA_036272575.1 of Bryobacteraceae bacterium. Lineage (GTDB taxonomy): Bacteria > Acidobacteriota > Terriglobia > Bryobacterales > Bryobacteraceae > Bog-105. The sequence goes on from DATAYL010000498.1 coordinate 17,031, forward strand.
AAACCAGTGGAAGACCGGCCAACAGTCTTCTTTGAGATTATTCAGCGCAAAGGCAGCCGCAGCTTCGGCAAAGGTAATTTCAAAGCTCTGTTCGAGGCCATAGAGCGGGAACAGGAGCGACGAGGGAACACTTGAGAACCGCACCCAAGGCGCTAAGCTCTGAAGAAATCACGGAGCGGCTAAAACCGCTGCCCGAATGGAGCGTGGAGCGCGTAGATTCTGCTAGCGAATTGAAACGGGTCTACCGCTTCGCGAGTTTTGAAGCGGTACTCGATTTCATGCTCGCGGCAGCGAAAGAAATCGCGGCGGCTGATCACCATCCACGCTGGGAGAACGTCTATAACGAGCTGCGCGTCCACCTCTCGACGCACAGTATCGGGAATCGCTTGAGCGATCTGGATTTTCGAATCGCGACGCATCTGGAAGATCTATATTCGGGCAAGTATCGGCCTTCCACGGCTTAGAGCTGAACTCAACGGGAACGTTGATTCAGCCTTTTGTACATCAGGCGCTTACAGTTGATTTATCCGTGACTTAGCAGATAAGAGATTTCCACCGTCGTCGGATCGGCGCGGCGTGCGGTTTGGCGTGCGAGTCCGGGCGTATTTTGAGGTTTGCTCCCGCCGGCTTAATCCCGCTTAGAAGCTCAGGCTTAATAGAAAGCTTGCTTCATTCTGTTCACTCCGAAGCGGCGTACTCGCGACGTTTCCCAGCAGGAACCACTCGAATCCCACACTAGCTATTCCGTATGCCCCGGTTGATTGGAACCAATGGCTATATCTGAACTCCGGCCGGACGTGGGCATGAAGTATAGGCACATCCAGGCCCGCCCCCGCGGTGATGCCCGCCCTTGTGTCTCGCCCCCCAGAAATCGAATTGGTCGAACCGCTATTCACGAGATTGATGACCGAGGTACTGCTGAAAGAACCTTTGCTGTTGCCGATCGTGGTGATCGCTGGACCTGCCTCCACGAAGGGCCTCGTTTTACGGACTGCACAGCTGTATTGGACCAGTAACGGAAATTGCCATCGGTCTGCGTGGACCGCTTCGAAACTCTGATAGAGATAGGGAATCTCTGGAACCCTGTTGATGTTTGCAGAATCGTAGTCAACACGCTGATACAAGGCGTCAAATTCAAGCCCCAGAGCTTTGGTCAGATCGACACGGAAGGACGGCCCGATCAGGAGACGCTTGGTATCGGAATGAAACCGGCTGAACGAATAGTCCTGGCCGTCCAGAGAACTCGATGAAGACGATGAGAGCGTATCTGTAATAGGAACGCCAGCGGCGACGCCGGCGTGGAATTGAATTTGAGCGTTCGCGGCAAAGACGCCGAACGAAAGACACACAAAGAGGCGCGCGAGGGGAGACACGACAGCAGCGTAACGGTTTTAGGAAAGGCTTACTATTACCAGAAGCACACCATCCAGGCGTAAGTAGTTTGCCGTACCGCTAGTCCCGAAGTTGGAATAAGTCATCCCGGCGGTATATGCACCATTTGCTGAATCAGCGCATCCGTCACGGCCAGGCGCATGGCCAATTGCTCCAGCTCCAAGTTCAACTGCGTCAGCAGCAACCGTAGTGCGTGATCGAGGAGTGATCCGGCCGGAAGTTCCTTTCAGCGTTGTTCCTCCTGGATACGGAGCAAGTTGACAAGAGCGGCACGGCGAGCTTAGGCTTTCTATAGCTGGCTATGAGAAAGCATGCGAACGATCGTTTACAGGGGACGCTTGACCTGCTGGTTTTAAAGACACTCGCTTCGCGCGGAACGATGCACGGTTACGGAATTACGCTGCATATCGGACAGATCTCGGAGGAGGTGCTGCGGGTAGAAGAGGGATCGCTGTATCCGGCACTGCACCGGATGACGCAGGCCGGTTGGTTGAAGGCAGCCTGGGGCGCTTCGGAAAACAATCGCCGGGCGCGTTATTACTCGATCACGGCGCGCGGCCTGAAGCAACTGCGCGAGGAAGAAGAGAACTGGGCGCAATTGACGCAAGCGGTGGCGCGGGTCATCCGGTTTGCTTAGGAGGGACTGGCATGGCATGGATAAATCGGCTGCGGAATTTGTGGCGCGGCGGCTCCTGGCGCAACGAACTGGACGAGGAGATCCAAGGACACCTGACGGCGCGCACGCAGGATAATTTGCGGGCGGGCATGACGGCAGAAGAGGCCAAGCAAGACGCGCAGCGGCGTTTCGGGAATGCTACTGCGATTCGGGAGCGGACGCGGGAGGCCGATGTTCTTACGTGGCTCGAGATGCTGGGGAAGGATGTGCGGTATGGGCTGCGCAGTCTGCGCCGCAACCCGACGTTCACAGCGATCGCGATGGCAGCGCTGGCGCTTGGAATCGGCGCGAATACGGCGGTTTTCACAGTCGTTGAAGGCGTGCTGCTGCGACCGCTGCCGTTTCGGGATCCGGGTAGATTATTTTTGGTTTCTCACGTGCCAGAACATGGGCCAATAGCGTTAGAGCCTGGCCTTTCGGATCGGGATTATCTCGAGTTTGAACGAGAAGAACGCTCTTTCGAGAGAATCGCGACGTTCGGAGTGAAGCCGGTGACGCTGACGGGCGCGGGAGAGCCGGTTCGGTTGAATGGGGAGACCATAACGCCGGGTTTTCTGCCGGTCTTGGGCGTAAACCCGGCTATTGGGCGCGGTTTTGCGAAACAAAAAGGGGAGCCGGGGCAAGACAAAGTGGTGCTGCTCAGTGATGCGTTATGGCGGAGCCGCTTTGCCGCAGATCCGCAGATAACAGGCAAGACAATCACGCTCGATGGCGACCGTTATGCCGTGGTGGGAGTGATGCCACGCGGGTTCGGCTTTCCCAATGAGACGGAATTGTGGCTTCCACTGGCCGTTCAAGTGAACTCACGTAATTCGTATCTACGGGCGGTGGTGGGGCGGTTGCGAAACGGTGTTTCTCGCGCGGCGGCTTTGGCGGAACTGGAGGCATTTGCAGCGCACTGGAAACCTCGCTTCCGCAGATTGGAAGAGGTGTCGCGGATCATTCCGCTTAAAGAGTTAATGGTCGCACACGTCCGGAGTTCGCTGCTGATCTTCGCGGGCGCCGTAGCGTTGGTGCTCTTGATTGCGTGCGCAAACGTGGCGAACCTGTTTCTGATGCGGGCGACCGCACGCCAGCACGAGATGGCAGTGCGGGCGGCTTTGGGCGCGGGGCGCGGACGTTTAGTGCGGCAGCTGCTCACCGAGAGTTTGCTGGTGGCGCTCGGCGGCGGACTGGCCGGGATACTGCTGGCCATAGGCGGTGTGCGCGCGCTGCTGGCCCTGGCGCCCACGGGAAGTATTCCACGCGCGCAGAGTGTGCGTGTGGATGGGACCGTGCTGTTCTTCACCTTGGCAGTGGCCTTAGTAACCGGCTTAATATTTGGGCTGGCGCCGGCTATCCGCGTGAATCAGAACTCAAGCCATGGGAGCGCAGCGCGATTTACTTTGCCCTACGAACGGCTGCGCGGCGCGCTGGTAGTGGCGGAGATTGCTCTCGCACTTATTTTGCTAACGGGCGCCGGGTTGTTGCTGAAAAGCTTCCGCCGCATGAGCACGGTCGATCCCGGTTTTCGAGTGGAGAACAGGTTGACGATGACAGTCGACTTGCCGGAGACAACCTATCGGACGGCAGAGCAGATGAAAGCGTTCAGTCGCGTCGTGCTGGACAAGATGGCAGCGCTGCCGGGCGCGATGGTGGCAGCATCAGTGAACTGGATACCGTTGGGGCCCAATCTAGTGCGTGGCGATTTCCAGCTGCCGGACGGGCGGAAGCTGCCGCCCGGGTATCAAGTGGACAAGCCCGTTGTGAGTTCAAACTATTTTCGGGCGATGGGTATTCGCCTGCTGGGAGGGCGTGATTTTTCGGAACGGGACACGGCGCGCAGCGCGGGCGTGGCGATCATCAGCCAAGCGGTGGCGCGGCAGCTTTGGCCCGGCCAGGATCCGATCGGCAAACGACTCTCGATGGAAGATCATCCGACGGAGAGTGACTGGTTAACGATCGTGGGCGTAGTGGGCGATGTGCGGCAGCAGAGCCTGGCTGAGAAACCGAGCCCGGCGGTGTATCGGCCTTACAGGCAGGTGTCGCTGCCGTTTTTCCTGAGCCACATCAGCTTCATCGTGCGTACACGCGGGAATCCGGAGAGCTTGGCGGGAGGGATGCGGCAAGTGCTGCGGTCGGTGGATCGCGATCAGCCGGTCGAATCGATCAGCAGCATGCGGCACGAGATGGCGGCAGCAACCAGCCAGCCAGAGTTTCGCACGCGGTTACTGGGCGTATTCTCCCTGTTAGCGCTGATCCTTTCCGCGATTGGAATTTATGCGGTGCTGGCTTATTCGGTTGCGCAGCGCACGAGAGAAATTGGGATTCGGATGGCGCTGGGCGCGAAAGGGGACGCGGTAATCCGGTTGGTACTGTTGCGGACGTTGAAACTAACTGGATTGGGTGTGATGCTCGGCGGCATGGGCGCGCTGCTCGCGACACGCGCGCTCGAAAAGTTTCTGTTCGATGTCAAGCCGAGTGACCCGTTGACTTACAGCGTTGTGGTGCTGCTGCTCGTACTCACCGCAGTTGTATCTGCGCTTATTCCCGCGAGACGCGCCAGTAAGGTGGATCCATTAGGAGCGTTGCGGCATGAATAAGTTGATTGACAGGAAGCAACGAATCGTCGAATACTGACAGTACTGCATCCGCCTCGCAAATATCAAATTGTAATTGTAGTGAAAGTAATGGTCGTCTAGTCTGGCGGACGGAACCTCTCGAATGTCACTTCGAAAATCGTTGGTTTGGATGCCAATCTTGGCCACTGTCTGTTCTATGGGATTTTGGACGAGCGATATTGCAGCGGAGAGTTTACCGGCGGGTTGGACTTGCGACGGTAACTGCGGTGTGAGCGGCGCAGATGGCGTGGTGACGCTCTCGCCTGCTGGCAATAGTACATACGAGTGGATCTCAACCGATAGCGGATTGGACGGGGTCGGCGCGTTGCCGGGAGTAGGCGGCACTGGCTCGCCGACGAACGGTTCGACGCTGACCACCAAATCTTTTCAGGGAACGGCGGGAGCGCCGGTTCAGTTTTATTTCAACTACGTGACGTCGGACGGCTCGGGATTTTCAGATTACGCGTGGGCGCGTTTGCTGAATGCGAGCGGCACTCCAGTGGCCCTGCTGTTTACAGCGCGCACGGCGGCGAGCGGTAGTGTGGTGCCGGGTTTTGATATGCCCGCTCCGGTCGCCACATTGACACCGGCTTCGATTCCGATCATCGGAGGAGCACCGGCCTGGACACCGCTCGGCGGCGATTCAGGGCAGTGCTTTGACGTGGGCTGCGGCTATACGGGCTGGGCGCGCTCGAGCTATCGGATTCCAACGAGCGGCATCTATTCGCTGCAGATTGGCGTGACGAATTGGGATGACACTTTCTTCCAGTCGGGCTTGGCGATCGACGGAGTAACGATTGGGGGAAGGCCAATTTCGGCGATTCCGGAACCGGGCACGATGGCGCTGTTCAGCATGGGAGCACTCGGGCTGTGGGTGGTTTTCCGCAGGGGTCGACACAAAAGCGAAAGAACATTTGACCGCCGATAAGCGCCGGCGGACACGGATTTGAAGACACGAGGAACCGCTTTTCAGTGAAGGTCGGCGGCTGAATGTTACAGTAGCCGGATATCACGAGGAGGGAACCTCATGGCTCGTTGGCCGGCTACAGTTTTGCTGTGCATGTCCGGGGTGTGCGCGCTGGGGCAGGCGCCGGAAGCTTCATCGAAGCGACTCATCACGGAAAAAGACCTGTTCAATTTCCAATGGATTGGCGATCCTACTCTTTCACCCGACGGTGCGCGAGCGGTGTTGGTGGAAGTGAAGGTGAACGCGAAACGGGATGGATATGAGAGTTCGCTGTGGCTGCTCGATCTGAAGCAAGCGGGAGCACAGCCGGTCGAGATCACACGCGGGCCGCATGATTCAGCGCCGCGCTGGTCGCCAGATGGTGCAACGCTCGCGTTTGTGAGGAGCGGCGAGGAGAATGGCAAAGCGCAGCCGCCGCAGATTTACTTGTTGTCGTTTGCGGGCGGAGAGCCGCGCGCGATTACGTCTGTGGCGCATGGGGCGGGGGCACCTCTGTTTTCGCCGGATGGCAAGCACTTGCTCTTCAGCAGCACGACATCACCCGAGGACATACAGAAAGCCGAACGGGCGAAAGCTGGGGGCGTAAAGCCCGAGGAACACGTGAGCGATGTGCGTGTAATCACGCACGCTATGTACCGCATGAACGGCGAAGGGTACATCGACTATGCACACCCGAGTCATCTTTGGATGGTGGATGTGCCGGCGCCCGGCATGGACGTGGCGCAGCCACGGCAGTTGACCAGCGGTCGGTTCAACGAGCAGGATCCGGTTTGGTCGGCAGACAGTAGCGGGGTTTATTTTCTGACCACGAAGAAGGACGAGCCGTATTACGAACCTCCGCGGAACGAGCTAGATCGAGTAGCGGTGAACGGGGGTGAAGCAGCGCGAGTGACCGAGTTTCCATTTCGGGCAAGCGAGCTCGCGGTGAGTCCGGATGGGAAGACAATCGCTTTTCATGCTTCGGCGAATGATAGCGAGCGATCATATTCGCAGCCTGACCTTTGGGTGATGGACCTCAGTGGAGGAGCGAAGCCGCGGAACCTGACGGCAAATTATGATTTCGATTTAGGCGAGGGCATGGGCGGTGATAATGCAGCTCCGCGGGCCGCCGGATCAATGGCGCCGTTGTGGACGGCGGACGGGAAGACGCTGCTTGATGTCAGCGGGAAGCAGGGTGAAGCGAACTTAGTTTCGATTTCGGTAAGCACGGGCGAAGTGAAGGAGTTTACGCATGGGCAGCAAGCAGTGCAGCTGGCGCGGCAATCGGCGGATCGGGCGCACCTGGCCGCGATCATCTCGACGCCGGTTCGCGTGGCGGATCTCTACACGATCGGCAACGACGGTGCGCAAGAGCAACACACGGATGTGAATGCTAAATTGTTTGGGCAGCTGCGGTTGACCGAGCCTGAAGAGATCTGGTTCCGGAGCTTCGATGGACGGCGCATACAGATGTGGGTGCAGAAGCCGCCGGATTTCGACGCCGGGAAGAAGTATCCGCTGATTCTGGATATACATGGTGGTCCGCACTCGGCGTATGGCTGGGTCTTCGATCATGAATTTCAATGGATGGCGGCGCAGGGTTACGTGGTGGTGTATCCGAATCCACGCGGATCGACGACCTATGGGCAGGATTTCGGCAACATCATTCAACACAAATATCCGGGCGATGACTACCGCGACTTGATGCTAGCGGTGGATGAAGTGGTGAAGCGGGGCTATGTGGATCCACAAAAGCTGGGCGTGACAGGCGGGAGCGGCGGTGGTGTGCTGACGGATTGGACGGTGACTCACACGAACCGCTTTAAGGCGGCGGTCTCGCAGCGCGATATTTCGGACTGGACTTCGTGGTGGTACACCGACGATTTTCTGCTGTTCCAGCCGACGTGGTTTAAGGGAGCACCATTCAACGTGCCGGATGATTTTCGGAGCCGGTCGGCGATTACCTACGTGAAGAAGATTCAGACGCCGATGATGTTTATTCTGGGCGATGCAGATTACCGGACCCCGCCCACGAGCGGCGGGGAGCAGTTATTCCGCGCGTTGAAGTACATGAAGGAGCCGACGGTGATGCTACGGTTTCCCGGCGAATCGCATGAACTATCGAGATCGGGACAGCCGTGGCACCGGGTGGAGCGGCTGGAGAGCATCGTTGGCTGGTTCGACAAATACTTGAAAGGTGAGAACAAGCCGGAGTACGACGTAGTTCCGGGAGTGGTGCCGCAGCCGGCTCCGCACGCCTATAGCGAAGAGACTCCGACAGTGCAGTGAGGGCGGCGGCAGTTAAGAATCGCGGCGAGGTCCGCCGCCCGGCCCGTGTTCAACCCGAGTAGCAGTGGGATCGATGTGCAGCGTGGCGGTGGCCAGCAGGCCCGCTTCCAGAGAATTCGATTTGATCTGGGTGAATGAGAGCATAACGGCGGCGCCGTGCGCGTCACCATAGACCATGTCTTCATCCAGTTTGGTGCGGGGAACATCAGTGCGAGCAGCATAGGGCTGGAGGCTGGCCACTTCTTCAGTGAGCGCATCGGCGAAGAAGAGCTGACCGGTATGCGTAATGTGGCCGCCTTGGTATTTTGTGTTCTGAACCGCGCCGCCTGAGTGGGCTTTGAGGTGAATGTGAACGTCGCGGCCCATGTACCAGCCGGGATAGAGCGTTTCGAATTCGACGAGCCCGCGCGCATCGGAGAGCTGAAGTCCGCGGCAGAAGGTGGAGTTGTCAGTCGCCTGGTGTTTATGGAATCCGCCGCCGGGCGGTGGGCCAAAAGGTGGGTGGCCATCCGCAGAGGGTCTGAAATCCGGTGGTGGGCCGGGAGGCGGGCCGCCAGGTCCACCCATGCCGTTTGGATTCATCCTGGTGTAACCGGAATAAAGGCCGGCAGCATCGCAATGCCAGATCTCGACAGCGGCGTTTTGAATGGGCTGGCAGGTTCGCGCGTCGAGTACCGTCAATCGAAGGTGGAGCGGCAGGCCGGGACGATCTTCCGTGATGCGCTGGCGGTAGATTCCGCGATCGAGATAATAGGGACCTTCGGTGAGTTCGACGTCCAGGGCACCGCAGGCGCTGGCCGCTGGTTCGGCGACCAGCGATTGCGCGCCGGCGAGAGTCCACGCAGCGAAACCAGCAAAGCTGGCGAGAGCGAAATCGCGGCGGGAAAAGCGATTCGAGGGGCTTGCCATATTTATGATCCCAGTGAAACAGACGGGCGTAAAGCAAATGTGTAGTCCGCAGACAGAATTGCAAAGAGCTTGTAAAGATCGTCAGGGCAGTTCAGGGGCGGGCAGCTGGATTTCGACAGCTAAACCGTGCGGAACGAGATTGCGGCAGGCGACGACGCCACCGCAGGCTTCCACGCAGCTGCGGACTATCGCAAGGCCGAGACCTGCTCCGCCGGTATCTCGCTGGCGGGCAAATTCTGGGCGATAGAAGGGCTTGAAGACGTTTTCCAGTTCTTCCTCGGGCAGTCCGGGACCGTGATCGGTGACGGCAATCGAAACCGTGCTCTTGCCGTTGGAAGCCGAGATGAGGATGGGACCGCCGGAAGCCGCGTAACGCACCGCGTTGCGGACCAGATTGGCCAGCGAACGATAGAGGTAATCGGGCTGTGCGACCACTTGCAGCCCTTCATCGATCGCGGTTTCGATTCTGGCGTCAGGAGAACCTTCACGCTCGACCACTCGCCGCGCTACTTCCGCTACATTTACTTTGGCTAGCTCGGTTTTGGCTGGACCGATTTGCGCTTTGGAAAAAGACAGAAGTTCGTTGATCAGGCCCGACATGTGAGTGAGCTCTTCGCCGACATCCTTCACATACGCAAGCGCCCTTTCTTCCGTGCGTTGTTCGAGAATGCCGACGGCGACCTGCATACGAGCAACTGGCGAGCAGAGCTCGTGCGCAATGTCGCTCAGGAAACGGCGCTGCCCGTGTACATATTGGGAAAGGCGCTGGGCCATGCGATTGATGGATTCGCTCAATTGGCCGAGTTCGTCGCGTCGGCGGGTAGAGAGCGCGATTTCGAAATGGCCTTCCGCGATTTGACCGGTGGCGCGAGTCATTTGGGTAATGGTGCGCGTCAGGCCGCGAATAAGCGGGAACCAGCAGGCGACAGATACTGCGATGATGGCCAGCAGAACGGCTAGCCAGGGACGGTAATCGAAGAAAAAGGGGTTGGTCCAAAATGCGGCGAAGCGCCAGACCACTGTGCAGTGGAGCGGATCGGCGTGATTCTGGGTCCAGAGCGGGATCGGGATGCCGGCCCAAAATTCGGGAGGCTGGCCAGCCCGAGTGAAGAACAAAGGAGGGTGACTACCTATGGGTGGCGGCCCGGGCCGGTGTTCCTGCTCATGATGATGGGGGAAAGAATCACGGGCTATCCAGTCGGAAACTTCGCGGGGCAGCTCGACAGCGGGGCCAGCCAGCTGTCGATCGCGGTTGGAAAACAAATAGAGTTGGACGCCGTAATTACTCGAATATTGGGCGAGAGAATCGGTCCATTTGGAGGACGGCTCCTCAGGCAGCTGCAAGGCGAGCAGCCGTGATACAGAAAGCATGCGGTCGCGCGCGGGGGTAAACAGGACAGAACCCAGATCGAGACGGAACTGTACACGCACAAAAACGTATAAGACGATCGCCAACAGAACAAAGTTGAGAAACGCGAGCAACGAGATTTTGAGTGAGAGCGAGTGGCGCGGCGTCATAGTTCGGAATCGGCGCCGGGCTTGCGCATCATATAGCCGGCGCTACGGACGGTGACGATGAAGCGGGGGAGGCGGGGATCATCACCGAGTTTTTTGCGAAGTGAAGAGATGTGGACGTCGATGGAGCGATCGAAGACATCGAAGTCGCGATCAGCCACATCGAGCAGTAGTTGTTCGCGGGATTTGACGCGGCCAGCGGAACGGGCGAGCGCGGTTAACAGATCGAACTCGACGGCAGTGAGAGACAGGAGTTCATGGCGCAGACGCGCGCTGCGGGCAGCAGTATCGATGGACAAATCGCCGACAGCGATGGTCTCCGGGGGCTTGTCGTTGGATTGAGAGATGGACGCTAAGGACCGGCGAATGACAGCGCGGAGGCGGGCGAGGAGTTCGCGGGTGGAGAAAGTTTTGGGCAGATAATCGTCAGCACCGAGTTCGAGACCGACGATGCGGTCAGGTTCTTCGCCGCGGCCGGTCAACATCAGCACAGGTACGTTCGATTCAGCACGCAAGCGGCGAAGGACTTCGATACCATCAATGCCCGGCAGCATGACATCCAGAATCAAGGCGGAGAAGGGTTCGCGAAGAGCGAGCTCCAGGCCGGCATTGCCGCTGTGCGCGGAGACAACGTCGTAGCCCATCGGTTCAAGATAGTCGTGAATTAAGCGGCAGAGTTTCACATCGTCGTCGACCACCAGGACTCTGGTGCGTGGATCAGCGGTTGCAGTGGACGCCATCTTCCTCATTGTGACTTGTGTTTTAACGCTAAGAGCGCGTTTTACTCTAGCTTTACAAAAAACGCCGCGGTCTTAATCACGACTTTACAAGCAGCTGTTGAACTAGGATCAACCCCCGACGGGTCGCTTCTAAGCCGTCCAACTCACCCCTCAACAGTTACGGCTAGGCAACTAGGAGCGACCCAACCTTTTCAGGAGATTTCGTAGTATGCCGTTTCACAAGCTCGCGCTGTTTATGGCGTTCTGCTTTCCGATGATCGCGACGGCGCATGCCGGACAGAGTGATTCAATGCCGGCTGCGGCCACTAGCGGCGTCATTCAAGGGACTGTAAAAGACAGCAGCGGCGCGGTGGTTCCGGGCGCGGCTATCGTGATCACAAGCGCGCGCGGCGAACAGCGGCAGACGAAATCAGAAGCCGATGGACATTACGCAGTGCACGGGCTGGGTCCCGGAAAGTACCAGATCAGCAGCAGCTTTACGGGTTTAGAGCAGCGAGAGCCGCTGCAGGCAACGGTGAGAGCAGCCGCCGTCGCGACGGTCAACATCTCGCTGGTCGTGCAGGCACAAAAACAGGAACTCACCGTGGCGGATACCGGGCAGAATCAAGTGAGTACGGAAGCGAGCAATAATACTTCAGCGCTCGTGCTGCGGCAGGAAGATCTGGATGCGCTGCCGGACGACCCGGACGACCTGGAATCGGATCTGGAAGCTTTAGCCGGGCCTTCGGCGGGACCGGGAGGCACTCAAATCTTTATCGATGGATTTACCGGCGGGCGGCTTCCACCGAAATCTTCCATTCGAGAGATACGCATCAATTCGAATCCGTTTTCTTCGGAGTACGACAAGCTGGGATTCGGGCGGATTGAGATTTTCACCAAACCCGGCACGGACAAGTTTCACGGGCAAGGTTACTTTGGCGCAAGCGATGGGGTATGGAACTCGCGCAATCCTTTTCTGACGACCACGCCGCCGTTCCGGACCGAGTTGTTTGGCGGAAATGTGAGCGGACCGTTGACCCGGAAGGCCAGCTTTTTCATCGATGTGGATCGCAGAAACATCGATGACAACGGAATTGTGAATGCGACGGTGCCGAGCGCGAGTTTTCTGACAAGCGGCCAGCTGCAGACGTTTTACCCGACACCACAGCGGCGGACAACCATCAGCCCACGCATCGACTATCAGCTGAGTTCGACGAACACGCTCAGCTTGCGCTATGCCTACCTGGAGAACGATCACCTGCTGACCGGCATCGGCCAATTCGATTTGCCTACGACGACGGTGAGCGGCGTCACTCTGCCGAGCAGCGGCTACAGCGAATCTGCGAATGAACATCTGTTTCAACTGGTGGACACGGCTGTGTTGAGCGCCAAGGTGATAAACGAAACACATTTTCAATTCGCGCGCGACAGCGTGAACGAAGCGAGCCAATCGTCCGCGCCGCAGATCAACGTGACGAATTCTTTTGTGGCGGGCGGCTCGGGTTACAGCTCGACTGAATACGCGAAAAGCTACGACATTCAGAATCAATATGAGCTGCAGAATTACACGACCGTCACGAGCGGCGAACATACGATCAAGTTCGGCGGACGGATCAGGGCCGATGCAGTATCTGATTTCTCGCCGCAGAACTTCAACGGGACCTTTGCGTTTCTGGGAACGAGCACGGGTGTGTCGTCGATCAATCAGTACCTGATGACCGTGCAGCTGCTCAACAAGGGATACACGAGCGCGCAAGTGACTGCCATGGGCTATGGACCCTCGCAGTATTCAGTGAGTACGGGGCAGCCCTTGGTAGGTTTTTCGCAACTGGACTTTGGGCCGTTTGTGCAAGACGACTGGCGAGTGCGGCCGAACTTCACGGTAAGCCTCGGTTTGCGCTGGGAATCGCAAACAAATATTCCGGACAAGAATGACTGGGCGCCACGGATAGCCTTCGCGTGGTCGCCAGACTCGCACTCCGGCAACGGCCGGGCGAAGACGGTGATTCGGGGCGGCTGGGGAATGTTTTACGACCGGTTTCAAGCCACAAACGTGCTGAATGCTTACCGCTATAACGGAGTGAATCAAGTCACTTACCTGGTGAAAGATCCGACGGTTTACAACAGCACGTTTACGTTGACACCGGCATTGAGCAGTTCGGATTTATCAACGAGCGTGCAAAAGTACATCATTGATCGGAATCTGCAAGCGCCGCGATTGATGCAGACGGTGCTCGGCGTGGAGCGGCAACTTTTCTCGCATACGTCGCTTTCGGCGAATTTCATCAATTCACGAGGAACGCATGAGCTGCGCACGGTAGATATCAATGCGCCGGTTGCGGGCAGTTATGTGTACGACGCAAGTAGTGCGGAGACGAATTCAGGTATCCGGCCGTATGCGTATCCGGGCGACATTTACGATTACCAATCGACAGGGACCTTCAAACAGACGCAGGTTTCGGTGGGAGTGAATTCGACTGTCGGGCGCTGGATTAGTTTGTTCAGTCGCTACGCTTATGGCACAGCGCATAGCGACACGGACGGGCTGACGACCATGCCGGCAAACCCATACAACTTTGCGGACGAGTGGGGACGTTCGTCGCTGGACATCAAGAACATGCTGTTTGTGGGTGGTTCGATTTCGGCGCCGTGGGGAATCCGGATCTCGCCGTTTTTCATCGCGCATAGCGGGATACCATTCAACATTACGACCGGCACGGATTTGTATGGAGTAGGGCAGATCGCGGCGACGGCGAGACCGGGAATTGCGAGCGGTCCGGGATTGAATATTGTCGATACAGCTTACGGGTATCTGGACACAGTGCCAGCCGCCGGACAGGCCATCCTGGAGCGGAATGCAGGGAACGGACCGGGGTTCGTGGAATTGAACATGCGAGTGAGCAAGACCTGGAGCTTTGGAACGACAAAATTCGAGGGCATGTCAGGCGGAACCAGAGCGCAGCAAGGGGGTGGGCCTCCTGGCGGCGGACCTGGTGGCGGCGGTGGCAGTAGAGGAGGCAGTTCGGGCGGCGGACCTCCAGGCGGCGGCGGACCTCCAGGCGGAGCTGGTGGACCGGGTGGAGGTGGACCGCCGGGCGTGGGCGGCGAATCAGGAAGCCATCGTTACAATCTGACCTTTTCCGTGATGGCGCGTAACGTTTTGAATCACGAGAACCTGAGCGCACCGATTGGGGTGCTGACGTCGCCGTTGTTTTTGGAGTCGACGGGGATTACGGGCGGGTTCGGGCCGGAATCGGTGGCCAGCAATCAGCGACGGATCGATTTACAACTGCGGTTTTCGTTTTGAGGTTGCGGTTGGTTACGCGGCGCGGGACGGTGAAACTGCTTCGAGAGCGGCGATGAGTTCGTCGGTGCAAATGGGCTTGGAGATATAAGAATCCATACCGGCGGCCAGACACGCCTCGCGATCCTCTTTCATGGCGCTGGCGGTAACCGCGATGATCGGCACAACCCGGCCATGGTTGGCCTGGAGGAGACGTATTTGCCTAGTGGCTTCGATGCCATCTAACTCGGGCATATGGACGTCCATAAGAATGACGTCGAAGGGTTGCTCGAGATACGTTTGGATCGCTTTTCTGCCGTTCTCGACGGGAACGACTAAGTGACCGGCGCGTTCCAGAAGCCGGATGGCTAACTTACGATTGATGGCGTTGTCTTCAGCTAACAGGATACGGAGATGCTGGAGCGGGCGAGGGGCTTTGGTTTCGATGGCGAGGTGCTTCGATGCCCAAAGTGAGGCGGATACGGAGAAGCAGGCGGTGAAACTGAACGTACTTCCCTGCCCGACCTGGCTTTTGACATCGATTACGCCGCCCATCAGACCAACTAACTTCGAACTGATCGCGAGACCGAGGCCGGTACCGCCAAAGCGCCGGGTAGTGGAGCTATCGGCCTGCTCAAATTCGCGGAAAATAGAAGAGCATTTTTCAGGAGCGATGCCAATGCCGGTGTCGGACACGGAAAAGCGGCACTGAAGTTGTGTGCCGCGCCTCTCGAGCAAGGTTACATCAACCGCGATCGAGCCTTGTTGAGTGAACTTCAATGCATTACCCAGCAGATTGAGGATCACCTGGCGCAGACGAAGCGAGTCACCTTCGACATGGTCCGGCAAGGATGGATCGAGGCGTAAGGTCAGATCCAGATTTTTCTGAAGCGCGCGGCTGCGCATTAAACTAAGGCAATCGGTCAGGCAGTCCTGGACTGAAAACTCGGCTGAATGGAGCTCCATTTTGCCGGCTTCGATCTTAGATAGATCGAGGATGTCGTTGAGCAGCAGAAGGAGCGAATTACCGGACGTGCGAATCGTTTCCAGATACTCCCGCTGTTCGACCGTAAGATTGTCGGCACAGGCAAGTTCAGCCGCCAGCAAGATGCCGTTCATCGGCGTACGAATCTCGTGGCTCATATTGGCCAAGAACTCGCTTTTAGCGCGGCTGGCCATTTCGGCAGCTTCTTTGGTGGCGCGAAGTTCAGCTTCGGCAGCCATTCGCTCGCTGATGTCCTGATAGATGGCGCAGACACCCACAACCTTGCCATCGACAACGATCGGAACACCGTGAGCTTCGACGTCAAGATCAACGCCGTCCTTACGCTTGCGGCGAGTAACAGAGAAAATCGGTTGACCACTGGCCAAGGTATCGAGGGCCCCCCGGAACTCGGTGGCGTCTATGCCCAGAACCGAAGTAAGGGTGAGGCCGATGATTTCGCTTTCGGGATATAGGAACATCTGCTCGAAGGAGTGATTGCAGGTAACAATTTTCCGGTTGGCGTCGGTAATGGCGACGCCGAGGGGATTGCTGCTAACCAGAGTGTTTAGAAACGTGGTGCGTTCTTCCAGCTTGCGGACAGTTTGCTTGAGTTCGGTGATATCGATGATAGTGCCTTCGGTGAGAGGGCCCGCATCACTTTCTATCTGAGTGGAATTCAGCAACAGCCAGCTTTCCTGGCCATCGGCACGGAGGAGTTTCAACTCAGCAGAAGTAGTTACTTCGCCGGGCCGAAGTTTGCCGGCCATGGCACGGTGAAGAGATAGAGCAGCGCGCGAACCGGCTGCGAGAACGTCCTGCTTATCGGAATAACCAAAGATACCGACGCAAGCATCATTGCAATCAAGGATGCGACCCTGCTGGTCCATGGTGAATACGCCGGCGAGGTTGCGCTCGAAAAGCTGCCGGTAGCGATGTTCAAGAGCCGTTTCGCTTTCGAGGCGCTGTTGAATAAGGAGCGTCTGAGCGCGAATTTTGCCGCGCAGAATCGCGAGCCAGGCAATCGAGGCAGCGATTAATAGCGCCATGATGCCGAAGACCCAGATCGCGTGGCGCAGAGTCCACCATGGTGGACGGGAAAGGACGAGCACGTCGCGATGCGAACGCAGCAATAGCAAAAAGGTGCTGTTTTTAGAAATGCCCTCGACAATGCCGGTGAGCCGGAGGGAAGTGCCGGGCGCGAGGGAAGAGAGAAACGCAACAGATTCGGGGTCTTCCAAACGGGCTTGAACGATGGTTTGGCCGATGCGCGCAATCAGCGTCTGCTCCAGCGGGGTGACGATGCGTTCGAGGAGCGTAGCGCTGACGGCGATCAGGTCACCGGTCCGATCGTCGGCCAGAAGCTGCGCCGCAGATACATACTCAGGTTTTGTAGAGACCACCGGTCCAGCAATTCGGAAACGAGCCTGCTCGAGAATCGGACCAAATTCACCGAGAGCCGGGAAGCCCACGACTTCCACCACCTGGCCTGGTTTTACGACTAGCTTTTCGTCTGAATCCACGCGGATGCTGCCATCCGTGCCTTTGATAAACAGGAAGCTCCCGGGGCGCTGCAAAGTGGCAATGCCTTTCACACGCACCAAGTGAGAAGTGGCGCCGCCGACGGTAAAGCGCAGAGTGCCGCCGACGGTACGCTCTGGCGCGGTGAAGGGATCGGTCAAGCCAGCTTCGAGGATCTTGATTTGCTGGAAGGAGGGTACGAACAGGTAGACGCCCCGCAGCTGGTTCTTCGCATTGAAGTCGCTGCCGCAAACGCCGCGTACCCGGATACGGGCGTGCAGGAGCCCGGCCGGAATGGGAACGAAATAATCGGGAATATAAGCTGCGACATCACCGCCATTCATTCGGATCTTGAGCTGCAGATCGCGGCGGCCGATCATTTGCGCCGAACGAACGATGCCCTCCATCTCAACCCATAAGCTATCGTCCTGAGTAGAAGCGAGTTGTCCGAATTCCGCGTGAACAGGCACGGGAAATGGGGCTCGCCCCAGGTGACGCCAGTGGGGATCAGCGATGTCAGGCGCGAAGTCGGTTTGGACAGTGTGCCCGGTGAGTTCGATCTTGTCGCCAGCGATGAGGTCGGGAGCGGGCTGAAGGAGTTTTACCCAATTACCACCAGTGGAATCCTGGATGAATAAGTTGGCGAGCAGCTCGGGTGGAATGCTTTTGTCAGTCAGGCTGGCGGCATAACTAAAGGTGACGACGCCAGTCAGGTGTACCGGGTAGGAGCGGTTTGCCTGCTCACGAGACAGACTACGGATTTGTGAAACAGAGTGGAGAACGGGCAGGTCGGGGGCCGCAGAAACGCCATTGACCCAAAGAAAAGCGAAAACCGGCAGCACACGGCGTGCCCGCAAGCGAGCAAGCTTATTCGACGTTGGAAATGTGTGCGGAAACACGCGAAACCTTGGCTCAACTCCCGTTTGTTCTTAGCCGCGTTTTAAGGCTGCTACAAACTAGTCGGCATTTTCAGGAAAAAAGATGAGCCGGAATGAGTGGTTTGCGTGTTTTTTGAGGCGAAAAGGGAATTGGAGAGGGCCTGACGCGGGGACAGGCCCACGGGAGAACTAGCGGCGGATGGTTAAAGGCTCAGAGAGTTTGAAGGTGAGGACAGTTTCAGACGGGATCTTGACCTGCGAACCGTGGGTAAAGAACTGATAGCCGAGACCGGCACCGCCGCCGGCGCCAGCGCCAATCGCGGCACCTTTGCCGCCGCCGGCGAGGCCACCGATCAAAGCACCGGCGGCAGCGCCGATTCCTGAACGAATCGCCGTTTGCTTACCTTTGCCTTTGCCGGCCTGATCGTAGACGTCACTTGCGACGTCATAAGCTTGGCCATGAGCAGTAATACTAGTGACTCGCACCTGGAGTTCACTGTTGCCTCGGATGCGTCCGGCGCTGCTTGCATTGGTGAGTAGAACAGTCACCGGGGCGCCGGCAGGTACGATGACGCGATTACCGCGGGTGAGAGGTGCGTCGAGGGTGCCCCGGAAAGTCTGCCCCACGGTATTGTTGCGGGAATCGATGGCATCAATCATGCGGACCTGGAGACGAGAGCCCGCGGGCACGGTATAGCTGACCGGCTTGGGCGCGGGTGCGGGGGTGATTGGGGCGGCTGCCGGGACGGGTGCCGGCGTAGGTTCCTGGGCAGGGGGTGGCGGCGGCGCGGAAGCCGTTTGGGCGGGGGCCGAAGTATCCGAGGGGGCCGGGGTGTTGGCCGATGGCGGTGGATTGTTGCCCGGTGGCGGCGGATTGTTGGCCGGAGCGGCGGCGGCATTCACCTTCATCTGGTCGTTCACGGAGGCAATGCCGGGCGTGGCGTTGGCGACCTTCATGGCCTCCAGTTCGACGTCCGAGCTCGGGACATCGCCGCTCAGCGTGACCACGCCATTTTTGGCATCCACTTTAATGCCGGCCGCTCTGGTCGCGTCATCGGCATAGAGCTTCGACTGAATAGCGGTAACCAGGCTTTGGTCGGAAGCAGTTTTCTTGGTGCAACCCGCTGAGAACAAGGCTGCGGTCAAGAGGGCCGAAATAGCTACTCGAGTACGATTCATGAAATCCTCCATCGAACGATTGCTTTAGCAAAGCGCGTCGGGTCTCGCCGGCATCCCCGGGTTTCGAAAACGGGACGCTCAGCCCGAGTCTGAAAGATACAATAACAGTTTCAGGACAAGAGTTGACAACAGGACGGAATGGCAGATAAGACGGCAACTATCCAGTCGGGTAAGACCCAGGCGGGCCAGGCGCCCCCGGTAGAGAAAAGTCGAGACACGCAGGCGCGAAACAGCATTGCAGAGTGGGCAGTAACCATTCTGCTGCTGTTATTCGGGACGACGACGCTGGTGCAGGCCTTTGTGATTCCGACGGGTTCGATGGAAGACACGCTCCTGATCGGAGACCACCTGTTAGTCGACAAGCTGGCCTATGCTCCGGCCGGGGCGATCAGTCAGTATGTCTTGCCTTACGAGCAGCCGAAGCACGGCGACATTATCGTTTTTCGGTTCCCGGTAGACATCAATCAGACTTTTGTAAAGCGAGTGATTGGCGTCCCGGGAGATCACCTGAAGATGGTTAACCGGGTGGTTTACCGGAATGGCGTTCAGCTGAACGAACCCTACGCGTATCACAAGTTCTCCTATCTCGACTCGAGAGACAATTTTCCGGGGGAGGCATCGCCGGACGAGGGTTTACAAGGACAGTTTCAGCGGGACATGATCCAGCATCACGTGGTGAACGGGGAGATCGTGGTGCCGCCGGACTCTTATTTTGCGATGGGCGATAACCGGGATAACTCGCTCGACAGCCGCTACTGGGGGTTTGTGCCGCGCGACAACATCATCGGCAAACCGCTGCTGATTTATTGGTCCTATCGAGCCTCAACAGAAGATCTGGCGGGCACTTCGGTGGATTCGCTCTTCACGCACATGACGGATCTGTTCGAGCATTTCTTCACGCGAACCAGGTGGTCGAGGACGTTCCGGGTAATTCGCGGTTTTCCCGATGCGCAGTTGCCCAATCATTCGCTGCCGCTGAACCCGGGCAATCCCGAACCGTAGCGCAACCAACTAAGAACTTTTTCTTTTTACCTAAACTAAGAGACTGATGGCAAACCACCGGTACGGCTTAATCATGGCTGGCGGGCGCGGCACACGATTCTGGCCGCGGAGTCGAAAGCGCAACGCCAAGCAGGTGCTTCGGTTCTTTGGAGAGCGAAGCCTCATTCAGCAGACGGTCGATCGGCTGACGGCGATCATTCCGCCTGAAAACATCTGGGTGGTGACCAACGAATTGCTGCAGCCGGAGATTCGGAACCAGCTACCGGAAGTGCCGAAGCGGCAGATTATCGCCGAACCAGCGCAGCGGAACACGGCACCGTGCATTGCGCTGGCAGCGCAGATCCTGCAGGAACTCGATCCGGAAGCGGTTTTGGGAGTATTTCCGGCCGACCACCTGATTTTGAAGGAAGCGCGGTTCCGCAACTTTGTCAAAGCAGGTTTTCGCGCCGCGGAGGAAGGCCGGGTAGTTGTTCTCGGGATCCAGCCGCGGTGGGCGGAAACGGGCTATGGCTACATTGAATTTCCAAGGAAGGTGAAGCCGGGAAGTACCGAGGCACTCGAAGTTGCAAGCTTCCGCGAGAAGCCGGATGCCAAAACGGCGAAAAAGTTCGTGGAGAGAGGCAACTTTTTCTGGAACGCCGGGATGTTTTTCTGGCCGACGAAGACGGTGCTGGACTTGATGCGGCAGCACCAGGCGAAAACTGCGACGCTGCTAGCGGGGTTGCCATCGTTCCGCGGCAAGAGTTTCGGCGGCAAACTGGCGGAGGTTTATCCGCT
This sequence comes from Bryobacteraceae bacterium, assembly GCA_036272575.1. Classification (GTDB taxonomy): domain Bacteria; phylum Acidobacteriota; class Terriglobia; order Bryobacterales; family Bryobacteraceae; genus Bog-105. The sequence continues at coordinate 37,699 of DATAYL010000498.1, forward strand.
TTGCGAGAACATTTCGGTCGATTACGCCATTATCGAGAAAGCAGACCAGGTGACTGGAATCGCACTTGACGACATCGGCTGGAACGATGTTGGCAGCTGGGAAGCAGTCTACAACCTGGCCGATAAGGATGAGAATCAGAATGCCAGCCAGAACGACCTGGTGGTTGAGAACAGCCGGGGCAACTATGTGGACGCGAATAAGACGGTGGCGTTGGTCGGGGTCGATAACCTGGTGATTGTTGACACACCTGATGCGCTGCTGGTCGCAAGCAGGGCGCATGCGCAGGATGTGAGCAAGCTTGTCAAAACGCTCGACGGGCAAGAGCGGGAAGAGCTGCTCTAGCGGCTGAAGGGACAACGGAGGTTTCGGTTGGACTGGCTGCTAAGAATAGGACCTGGCGTAGCCACCTCCTTAAGCGCGGGCACAGGGTTGGACGGTTAATACAACTTTGCCTTGCGCGTGTCCTTCTGCTAGGTAGCGCAGGGCTTCCGCGGCGGCGCTCAAAGGGTAACGTCTATCGATAACGGGAACAATTTGTCGGGCTTCCAGAAGATCCTTCAGAAAAGCTAAATCCTTCTGGTTGATATTCGCGAGAAAGAAACGCATCTTCTTGCGTCCAATTAATGACAGGAATGGCCCAAGTACCAGTGCTTGGAGTATCCGAAGCACCCCACCGCCGGCGGCCACGTAAATTCCGTCCTGAGTCAACGCACGCCTGTAATCGAAAATCGAATGATGAGCGTTCGCAGCCAGGATCAGATCGTAGCGCTGACCATTCCGCGTGAAGTCCACCTGGGCGTAATCGATGACACGGTCTGCGCCAATCGATTGCGCCGTCTCCATATTCCTGGTGCTGCACACGGCAGTGACTTCCGCCCCGAACACTTTGGCAATCTGCACGGCAAACGTACCCACACCACCAGAAGCGCCTTCAACAAGAACCTTGTCGCCTGGCTGGATACGTCCCTTGTCACGAAGACCCTGTAGCGCTGTGCTTGCTGCGATTGGCACCGCTGCTGCATCCTCAAACGATACGTTGGCCGGCTTTGTCGCCAATTTCTCTTCCTTCGCACATACAAACTCGGCAAACCCGTTCCCTTGAAAACCGGTTACCCCGAACACTTCGTCGCCTACATGAAACTGCTTTACGTTTCTACCAACCGCTTCCACTTGCCCGGCGATATCACACCCAAGGACCTTGTGTTTTGGTGTGCGCAGCCCGGGGATCAGGCGGTTCCACGGCGCACCTTTCATTAAGAACAAGTCCAGGGGATTTACCGACGCCGCGCAAAGCTTGATCATGACCTCACTGTCTGTGGGCGTAGGTGTTGCTATCTCCGCGAAATGCAGCACGTCCGGCGATCCGTATTGTGTGCGCACAACCGCTTTCATAGAGTGCCCCTTAACGGTCTTCGCCGCATCGGTGAGCCTCCGGCTAACTGGGCCAGAGTGGACCTTTGCGGTCCAGAAATCTACGGAATGATGCATCCAGATCGGCGTCCTCGATAAACTGCGAAACGGCTAATTTTCGTCGCGCCCGCTCCTGTTCAAGTCGGTGCTCTCCAAGATCACTAAGGGAGTAGATTTTCTCTGTCCCCGGTTGCTCACTTCGTCGCACAAGCTTTAGGCATCCCTCGCTCTGCAATCTCTTTAGCGCTTCAAACAAGGAGTCGTGACCTCGTTTTCCCGTTCGCGCGGCAGCCAGGTACAAGAGCCTTTCTGCCCACTTGATGCGTTGCTGAATCTCCGACATTCGCCGTGGTCCGTCGCTGAATCCACTAAGAATAAAGAAATCCAACGTGCCCTCAAAGTCGTTAGCGTTGACATCAGCCATATGATTCGCCACCAGGTTCTACTATGCCCCATTTCGCCGCCGCCGGCCTGCGGTAGGGCTTGAGATACAGGATTACCCGAACCTAAGCAAGATGTCAGGCTGACCAACTTTGAGGGCTACACTCCCATAAGCCACTAGTGCCAATGGTAGATGGTGAAGTTGTTAACGTAGGCCGTTGCCGTTCCAACGATCTCACCAGCGTGATCAGGAGACGCTTTCTCGCCGTCAAGTTGGAAGTTCGGACCGAGTACCCCGCCCCAACCGGGCACTGTGGGTGGGTTCACACCGCAGTCGGACTGGGCACAGGTGACGTTGCTCACCACGCCGTCCAAAGCGACAGCATCGTAATGCGAGCCGCTCGAATCATGGTGGGTTTCAATCTGGAAGTGATGCCACGTGCCTGGGGTTACCGTCGAGCGTTGGCAAGAAATGTCTGTCTGCTTCCACCCGTGATTTACCGTAACCTCCCACACACCCGCGTCGAGGGAACACTGGGCGGCAAGGATATAAAGCGTATTCGTCGAACTCACAGAGTGGTTCACATCCATTTCGATGTTTTCGACCTGGGTAACGTCAGGGATGTAGACATACGTATCGTAAAGGAAATGATCGTCAAGATCATCATTGGGGTTGGTGGTCTTGTACAACCTTGCATCAAACCAGCGGACGCCTTCACCGATGTCGTAGTAGGACATCGTGAAATCTCTCGACTTAGAATTTCCGCCGTAGACGGGCGTTGACACCTGACTCGTACTTCCGAAGCTGGGATGCTGGTTTTTGTAAGTGGTATTGAACGTTCCACAATCGGGTTGCGTTTGCCACAGATTCGTGTCTGGTCCCTTAGCATTGCCGCATGTCTGATAGCCTTCCGAATCCGGATAGGTTCCGTCGGTCTCGAGATTCGGTTCGCTATTTGCATTCAGCGGCGGCTGGATTCCTCCCCCGTTGTCGATATGAACATCTGTCTCGCAATACGCGCCGCCATCACCCCAAGCCTTTACACGCAGTATGTGCCAACCCGCCGGGGCACTGACTGTCGTGTTCAGAGACTTGGCGCCGGTAACGACGGTGTCTTTATTCGAGTCAACGGTATACGCCATGCTGCTGGTAGTTTGCCCACCGCAGGTGGCCGCTTGCGCAGTTAGATGGAAATTACCGGAGACAGTACCGTCTTGTGCGGGAGACGAGACTGTCACTCCCCCGCCAATATTCAGGTGAAGTGTCTTCATGCACAAATCGCCATTGGTACTCCATGCCTTCACGTAGAGCGTTGGAGCGGGATCATCGGTTATTGTGACGACCGCCTGAATGGATTGCGCGCCTTTGAACATTACGTCGGCATGGTTATCGTAGGAATAAGCCATGCTCGTCGTTGGCAAGCTAGAACAGGTCGGAGCCTCCGCCTGCAGGTAAAAAGGCGAATTTACGTATGGATCGTTACTTGCCGGAGCATCGACCGTCTGCGCAGACGCCGTGCCCACCAGCGCAATTGCGGTTAGAAACACAACCGTCAGCGCACGCTGACGATAATGAAACACGAATGAACTTTCAGTTTCCGTCACAGCTCCACCACCTTTGTGATTGCATGCTTCAAACTCAAGCTGATCCTGGAACAATGTCAAGCCCACTGGACCCGCCTGGGTTATTACTTTGAAGAGACCTATCGTCGGTCACTTGAGCGCCTGCGATCATATCACGATTTGTGCTCTCTTCACCGTGTTCCTTTAATCCATATGCTTGGGCACGGAGCAGATATTGCGTCGAGCAGAGGAGCGATGTTTCCAGCGCATGAATTTCCGCAAAGCTGCCGGGCGGTGTGATCTGCTATTCGGACTTTATGCAGCAGAGCTTCAGGGGAGACGAGATGCCGGCGGTGACACCTGCGTCGGCAGTACGCCGTCCCCATGATGAAGGCCCAATCTGAGAATCGCCGGCTCGGGCTCGTCCTCAAAATGCACGACCGCTTCTTCCGATTTCGCGTGCACTGCGGTTCGCCAACGGATCACGCCGACTGCTATGGCGAGAACGGTGACGAGGGCAGCGTAGCGTCTGGGATCTTCCAGGGCGCTGCGTTCGAGCGCGGCACCCTTGTTGAGCTTATACGCGAACCCCACGAAAACCAGGGCAGCCATGTGGAAATATGATTTGCCAGGCAAATAGGAGCAAGTGAAGGGAATTTTCTGAAAACGGCGCAGCGAGAGTTCACTAACGATCACTCCTAGAAGCGCAAGAACTACCAGGTGGGCCGCCGCCGCGCGCCAGGGCCAGATCCGGAAGAATAGCGCCGCCATAGCCCCCAGAACGGGCGCTATAGCAAGCCCATAAAGTGCTCGCCGTGTCGCCGCAAGACATTCCGGGACTCCAGGAGGCGGCACGACTTGAAAGATCCAGTTGGCGCGAACCTCCAGCGGTAGGGAGAACACCAAGCGGGTTCCCAAGGCTGCAGCGCACATTATGAGGATGCTCGCCACCAGAAGCGGTGCATTCATCTGATACCAAACTTCGCCGGCCGAGCCTGGGTTGCCGAGAACAGGTGCTTTCGATATAAAAATTCCTAATCCGAGCGCAATTCCCAGATAGAAAGTCAGAACGACTCGATGCTGGCGGCTGCGGAACAAGGTGCGGACTGCAAATTGGCCGACGACTGTTTCGAGCGAATTCCCGAACGGTGGCAGCCAAAGCAGGCGCCAGGGCGCAGGCAGGATATCGGGCTGTTCGGCAATCTTGCGCAGCGTACGGAAATAGCAAATACTATACGCGCCGGCGGTTCCGCATAACGAGATCGCAAGACCAGTCCACGCCCGCTGCGCTAAAGGAGCAAGCTCGGATGGCAGAGATCCATTGAGAGCTTGAAAGAGACTGAAGAACCAATAGGACGGCAGCCATGGCAGCAGTCCTTGATTGTTGACCATGACATCCAGCCCGGCGAAGGGCGGCTGCAGAAAGTAGACCAACAGGAAAAGGCAGAAACAAGCCAGTTGCAGAACCGATGAGAGGCGCAGAAATATCTGCCGCGGGAGCAATTGCGCCAATCCCTGCAAGGTCAGTACGGAACAGAAGATAAAAGCGCCGGCGGCTAATAGCGTGATCCAGTATGCGCCGAACGAGCGCAGCGTGCTCGAGAAACCGGCGTTGCCGGCAAGGAGTGGGTTGGCAAGCGAAACAGCGGGCGTGCCCGTCAATCTCTCGCGAATGTGCTCCCCAACTCGCTCGGGAGCTAGACCCAGATTCGGCCCGGTGTTGAGGAGCACGACAATGGCGTAGTCGCCCTTGGAATCAAAGATTGCATGGCTGCTGTAGCCGCCGGTTGCACCGTTGTGCCCGAATATTCCGGAGTGGTCGTCATGGGACCACGCGAGCGCGATATGGTGCCCGGGCGTTGCGGCGGCTCGAAGCCGATGGGACTCGGTCATCGCCGCCGAAAGCGTTGGGAATCTTTCCGGATGCAGTTGCGCTTCGAGGTATGTGAGCATGTCGCCCGCAGTCGAGCGAATTCCCCCGGCCCCGGCGAGTGCGTCCAGATCCCAGGCATGGACCGGATTGTGCGGTGCATTGCCGCTGTGTCCCTGGATGAAACGCTCGCGTTGTTCCGGTGAAAGCGACACGACGGTGTCGCTCATGCCAAGCGGGCCAGTAATCTCTTCCTTCAGGAGCTTCGCATAAGTCGTTCCCGCATTATCTGCCAACGCTTGTCCAAGCAGTCCCAAACCCAGATTGCTGTATAAGAAGGACGGATGCGCCGGCTTCGTAACACCGCGCCTGGCGATGAATGCGTACAAATTGGCCGCACGATAATCGGCGTAAGGGTTGGTTCTGTCCAGGGGATTGAAGTTGTCGGGCATCCGCGGCAAACCGGAGTGTTGAGTCGCCAGATCAAGCAATGTAATCTCAGCGCCTTTGGGCTTGGCCACGATTCCTTCGGGTAGCAGATCGCGCACGGGCTCGTCGAAGCTGACCTTTCTTTGCGCGACCATGCGGGCCAGGAGGAGGCCGGTAAAGGTCTTGGTGATGGAGCCGATCTCAAATATGGAATCTGCGTTCGCGGTTCCATACGTGAACACGCGGCGGACCCCATGCTCTACGACCCCAATGGCAATTCCCGCGTCCTTTCCGAGCCCGACTCTGCCATTTCTGGGTTTCCATGCGGCGGCTATCTCGCGATCGAGCACAGGTTGCAAGTCGGTTACGTGTACCGGAGGCATCGCGGCGTCGTACTTAGGCGACGGCAGCACCGGGGCGGTGGAGAAAGCAAATGGCGCTACTAGGCCGGGGAGAATGTTCAAGCAAATCACGGTAAGGCTTAAGGCAGTGGTTACGGCCGCGACCTTCGCAAGAAATAGGGTGCGCGCCAGCACAGGCAACGGAGCCAGCACCATCACATCGCGCCGGTCCGGAAACATGGATTCCCAACTTAAAACCGCGAACAGGCCGACTGCCAGCATCGTGGTCGCAATAATAAAGTGTTCAGTGGTCCAGGTGACCAGCAGGGTCAGCTCGGACGGAGGGCCGTCGCTCATGATCACCGCGGGAAGTAATACCCAGAGCCCGACAAAAAGCAGTAGCGCGGCAAACTGCCCCAGGAGCTTGCTGATATCGCCCTGGGGAGCGAGCAGTTCCAGGTCAATGATGCGGAAAAGAAACTCGCGATAGAGCACGCGGAACTGAAGTTTCGTCATGGAGCTCGCGCCTCACGCCAGAATCAGGTCCGCGATCTCGCGCGAAACGGCCGCCGTGTCCTGCTCAACAGCGAGTTGAGAAAAGATCTCTTCGAGTGTTGGGAGGGCCATAAGCGTCCGCAGCCTTTCGATCGCGTCATCGGCAACGATCTTTCCGCGATGCAAAATCACAACGTGAGAGCAGATACGCTCCACCGTTTCCAATTCATGTGAGCTAAACAGCACCACCTTCCCGCGCACGGCGAACTCGCCGATCAGGCTGCGCATCATCAGCACTGAAGTCACATCCAACCCGGAAAAAGGCTCGTCCAGCAGGATGAGATCAGGATTGTGGAGCAGCGCCGCCGAAAGGAGCACTTTCTGCCGCATACCTTTCGAATAGGAAGAGATCGACAGGTGCCGGTCGCCGTATAGGGAAAACAGCCGCAGCAGCCCTTCGATTTTCTCGGTTGAGGACTTCCGCGGAAGATTTCGCAACTGGGCTACCATTGTCAGATATTCCAGGCCCGTGAGGTGCGAATAAAGGTGCGGCTCTTCGGGCACATAGCCGAGGCGCCGCTTGTATTCGATTCGATTGCGCTGAATCGGCTCGCCGCCAAAGAGAATTGTTCCCTTGGTTGGCTCGATCAACCCGGCAATCATTTTCAGCGTGGTTGACTTGCCTGATCCATTCGGTCCGAGGTAACCAGTAATCTCTCGCGCATGAGCAATGAAGCTGACGTCGTTAACGGCCGGAATGCTGGAGTAGAGCTTTGTTACGCCACGAAGTTCGAGCACTGAATGCCTTCTTGACGACGCGATCAAATTAAACCTTCAACGGCGGAGCCACGCAATTAGAACCGCCAGCACCAGCAAAATAAGCGCTAAGGTAGGAGCACTGTGCAGGACGGTCGAATGCGCGACGAGAGCGCCAATCATGACGGCTGCAAGCAGCAACGCCGCCCATCGACTAAATTTCGGAACCAGGAGACCTGCCGCGCCGATAACTTCAAGAGTGCCGGTAAAGTATCGGAACCATTGCCCGAGACCGACTTGCTCGAATTCCCGCACCATGGCAGGTTTGCTCAGCAGCTTCATGCCACCGAACATCAGAAAAACAAACGCGAGCAACAGGCAAAGAAGCCAACCGAGAATCACCTGAAACATGGCAGGCTGGCCTGAAGCGCTCGCCATTTCACCGTTTGAGCCATTGTCTTTCGCACACTTTCGGTGTTTCTACTTGCCTAAACCCAAACAAAACAAAATCAGACGATGACCGAGGATCAAGTTCACCAAGACACCTATGCCAAACTTCCAAAGTCCTGAGCGGAAAAGCCATTGCCGGCAGAGGGACACGAAACAATCGAGGAGAAGCGTTATGCCCATTTCGGATGCTCGCCTTAGATCGAAGATCCACAGCAATTCTTCCCCAAATCGCTCTTCGAATGAAATCGGATGCAACCAAAGCAAACCGCGATAAAGGCCGCGAATCACAATGCGCTCCTTTGAAACCCCAGATGTAGTTTCGCCTCGCGAATGGCTTCTTCTAAACGCGCGATCTCGGTCGAAAGGACCGCGCGGCCGAGCTTAGTTAGCCGGTAATAGCGGCGTCTGGACTCGGCACCGGTCGAGGAATTCTCTGTCTCTTCGACAATGCGCTCCTTTAAGAGCTTTTGGAGATTGTCATAGAGCGTGCCCGGACCCAGCCTATAGCGGCCATTCGATTGACGGGCGACATCTTGCATAATTCCGTAGCCGTGGCGCTCCTCACCGGCTAAAGAGAGCAAAATGTGCAAAGCCGCTGGTGAAAGAGGCAAGAAGCGTTTCAAATCTTGTGTCACAGTCGTATCTTGTTATAGCGGATTCCGACTGTTGTGTCAACCTTTTTTGGGAACTGGCTCAGATAGCTGTTTTGGGAATGTGAAACACCGATACGTAGACCTGGCTTATCTTGCAGCCGAGCCCGAACAGACAAATCCCGAAAATGGACATCTGCAACGTTGAGCTGGCTCAGGAACAGACGTGCATAGCTGTTTTCAGCACGTGCTTTGGCAGGAGAGTTGCTGCCCGGTCTACTTTTAAAAAGCTATGCCCGACGACCTGAATGATTTGCGTTTACTACTTGGGAGACTGCCAATGCTCAGGGCGATGCGGCGTAAATTGCTCGTTATCGCGCTTATCTGGCTAGCGTGCGCGAAGCTCACTAACCCACAAACGTCCTTAGCTTCGGTCGTGGGTGACTATGAAGGGACGCTGGGTCCACTTCACCTGAGGCTTCATGTTCAGCGAGACTCGACAGGAAAACTTACGGGGACAATGGATAGCGTCGAACAGGGAGCGATTGGGATTCCCTGTGAGCAACTCGTTCTGTCGGGTACAGTTTTCAGCTTTGCGGTTCCTGCAGTCCACGGAACCTACAAGGGAGAGCTGAGCGCCGACGGACGCACAATTACTGGGAGTTGGAGCCAGGGTGCGCCAACGCCCGTAGTTTTCCAGCGGAGAGTGCCGGCCACTGTAGCGAGCCTAAGTGTACAGCTCGCAAAAATCGATTCAATGACGGCGGCGGCTTACACCAAAAATCCTGTCGGCAGCGTGACGGTTGGCGTGGTATCCGGTAATCAGCTCATCTGGACAAAGAGCTACGGCGATGCAGACATGGAGAAACATCTGCCCGCTGACAAGGAAACGATCTACCGTATCGGCTCCATTACAAAGATGTTCACCGCTGTCATGCTCGAACAATTTGTCGACGCTGGCAAAGTACACCTCTCAGATCCGGTAGAAAAATACTTGCCGGAAATCAAGACGGTACAGGGACGATTTACCGACGCGCCCCCAATTACTCTGATCCAGCTCGCCACGCACACATCGGGATTGGGCCGAGAACCAGATAATATGGCCAAGTATGTTCAAGGCCCCGTTGCGGATTGGGAGAAGATGCTAATCTCTGCACTCCCGCATCTGCACTACATCTTTGAACCGGGCACCCGCTTTTCTTATTCCAACATCGGATACGCCGCGCTCGGCGCAGCGCTGGCCCGCGCCGGAGGCGAATCTTATTTACAGTACTTGCCCGAACATATCTTCAAGCCTCTGGGTATGAAGAATACGGCTCTGCAACTGAACCCTCAGTCATGGCCACAATTATCGAATGGATACCAGGTGGACGGAGGCAAGATAAACACAGAAACTCCGCGACGCGAGCAGGCGGGGCGCGGCTACAAAGTACCGAATGGAGCTATCTATACGACGGTAACGGATCTTGCGAGATTCGCTTCATTTCTTATGGGAAACGGCCCCGATATTGTCTTGAAGACCCGTAGTCTCGGGCAATATTTGGATCAGATAGAAGTGCCCTCGAACTCACGACTGAGCGAGGGCTACGGACTTGGGTTTGTGGTGATGCGCCGCGATCAATATACTGCATTTGGACACGGCGGCGAAGTTCCCGGATATGAGGCAGCGTTATACATGAATCGCGACGCGGACGTCGGCTTTATCGTGCTGACCAATGCCTCGGGGCCCGGATCGGTCGATCCGGAGGATCTCGCGCTGCCTTCCCTCGACCTACTGTCGAAGTAATGTGACTGGGGTTTAACGGATTTGGGAGTTGCGACTGCGCAACTCTTCAGAGATCCGGGCGGCTCAACTCAGGCTGAAAACGGTGTTCATTGACGGCAACAAAACCTGGAGGAAGGCAGCCGGATGGCCTTCAGTTACCGAATAGTACTCGGTGTAGCGGTGGTCGAGGCCCGCCCGCCAGATGATTTTGCCGGCGTCAAAAGGATCAAGACCACACCTATAAGACCAAATATGGCCGCGGCGGTCAGAAGACCTCTGCGGTCGCTGGCAGGATGGATTGCCATCAACACCATCACCGTGGCATGAGCAACATTCGCCCATCCTGCATACGCGATGAGGCTGCGATATGCCGATGTGTCACGTACCGCCAAGAGCAAGAAAACTCCAAGCGCGACATAGAGACTGAGCATCATTGTGTCACCGGGCGGCTGGTTCCCTGGTCGCCACATGAACATCACGATAGGATAAAGCCCTGCGACAAACAAGGATCCCACCGGCACAATTACAATCCTCAGTACCCGCTCTCGCATCGTTCTGCCCCCTTCTTTGCGTAGCATAATCTGTCCGCCCCATGGCCGCAAAACAGTTTTTGCGGAGAATGAACCTCGGCACCGGTGGAATTGTTGGCTCTTGTACCGTCTTGGAGTACAGTGGCGTAAGCTGCTGATTCCGCTTTTCAAGGCGGGTCTGAGAGAAGCTCGCGATGTACGGGTAGTCCATACCGCTCCAGTTCGCGTGCGGTGGAGGTCGGACTTATGTGGCTCGTGGAGAAAATCGAAATTAGCGGCGGGTTTCTACCTGGCTTGAGCATCAGCATTCCCACGGGTCTAACTTGCATAATCGGTGCACGAGGCAGCGGCAAATCAACACTCGCCGAGTCAATACGGTTTGCGATCTGCGGCATATCAGCTGCGCCGAAGCATTGTGTTGACCTCGTTCAGGCGAACCTTGCAGGCGGTGCGCTGGTGACAATCACAGCCCTGGCTGAAGGTTCAAATCGCTACATCATCAAAAGGGGTCTCAAGCAACAACCCGTTCTTCTGACCTCCGACGGAAGGGCAATTGACGCTGTTGATCTTGATCGCGGCACATTTCTGCCGCTGGACGCCTATAGTAGCCCCGAAATTGAGGCAATAGCGGATGAAGTCCTAGGCCAGACACGCCGAAATCTCTTGGACGCACTCCGTAGCGAGCAGATGCGTGCCATCCATTTATCCCTGGCCGAGAGCGCGCGGGCCTTGGATGCAAATGCGGATCGTATTCGGACGGCGCAACGAACGAGCCAAGACCTGACCGAGCAAATTGAAGAACTCGGGGACGTCCGAGCCCGCTTGAGCGTGCTCGCCCCGTCCGATCGTGAAGCGACGGCAGATTTTGTCCGCCTTTCACGCCAGCAGCAGCTCAATCAACGCGAAACTGTCAAATTAGACACTGCGGATCGAGATCTTAAGACGCTAGGCCAAACGCTCGACCAACTACGAAGAGAAGCACAGCTTGTGTTCAGGGCGCGTCTCGGGGAAGAGCGGTCTGATAACGCGGACATGCTTCGCCAATATGACGATTTACTGGCAGCCTCCTTAGGGGCAGTTGAAAAACACATATCGGCAATCAGCGATCAGATTCGTAAAGCCCAGGGCACAGTAGCTCAGGCGCGCCAAAGCATCGTCCGGGCGCACACGAGTCACGCCAGCGAATTGGCCAGGTTAACCGCAGTCAATGAAGCGGCAAGCGAACAAGCGCGAATACGTGCAACGCTTGAGCAGCAAGTGGCTAAGCTTCAAGGGCTGGAGGAGCAGCGTGTGGAAGTGAATGCCGAGTTACGGACACTGCTCGACCGGCGGAAATCTCTCAAAGCTGCCCACATCCTTATGCGGGATCAGATTTCAACCCTCCGTGACGAGGTCGCCGCTGAACTCCAGCGCGAAGCCGGTGAGCGCGTACGTATCCGCATTATGCGCAATGCTGACCATCTCGCATACCAGCAGATGCTTGTGGATGCGCTGCGTGGCGCGAGGGTGCGGAATCATGATGAGATCATCACTGCGCTCATGCAGCTTAGACCGGAGCAGCTCGCACAGCTCATTCAGGTCAACGATTGCGCCTCGTTCGAAGAGTTGACGTCTTTCGGAAGGGAGCGCTCGCGCCGGATACTGGATGCATTCCGCGAGAGCATCGATCCGCTCGCTCTTGAGGTAATCGCAATCGAAGATCGAATTGGTATTGAGCTAAATGTTTCCTCTGCGGGACAGCCCAATTTTAAGGACGCATCCGATCTTTCCCGCGGTCAGAAGTGCACGGCACTGCTACCTATTCTCTTAGCGAGAAGAGATAGCCCCCTGATTATTGATCAGCCAGAAGACAATCTGGACAATCACTTTATCTTTGAGACAGTCGTGAACGCGGTGCAGCGATTAAAAAGACGCCGGCAGATGATCTTCATCACTCACAATGCGAACATTCCGGTTTTAGCGGAGGCGGACCTTGTACTGGTCATGAACTCGGATGGCCGGGTTGGCGTCGTTGAGAAGTCCGGAACAGTTGATGAGTGCCGTGAACAGATCATCGACCTCCTCGAAGGCGGAAGGGAGGCGTTCCAGTTACGGTCGAAGCGCTATGCAAACGCCTGAGATTCTCTACGAGGGACTCCGGCAGCTGGCGGTGGAGGACCCTCGTGAGGCCCGCCGTGTTTTTCTGCAGCTTCTGGACTCTGGCGGTCCGGCGCTCGACCATTTTCTCGGCAACATCTCATCTCCTGCGGATGGGCGTCTGCGGCAACTTGTCGCTAACGCGCTGAGAAACCATCGGGACAAGGAGCGTCTCGCCGCGCACCTCATTGCCTGGCAGGAAATTGAAACCGACGAGTTCACACGCCGTGCTGTTGCAGGCGCTCTCCGCGGTCTTGACGCGAGATCGGCGGGGCAGACCGCTTTGGCGCTGGAGGTCGCCCGGTTAACGACTGCCATCGGCCGGGAGACGGCTCAGCGTGAGCGGTTGAATCGCGAATTGGAAATTGCTCGCGAAGTGCAGGAGCATCTCTTTCCTCAGCGCCTTCCCGCAGTGCCGGAGCTGGATTACTGCGGGCGCTGCCGGCCGGCGCGAGAGGTGGGCGGCGACTATTATGATTTTCTCGAGCTGCCCGAGGGCAGACTTGGAATCGCTATCGGAGACGTCTCCGGCAAGGGTATTGGCGCAGCCTTGATGATGGCAAGCCTCGAAGCGTCCCTGCGCGCTCTCGCTTCAGTCGGCCATGACTTGGCTGAACTGATGAAGCGAGTCAACAACCTGGTCTACGCGGCATCCTCGGCGAACCGCTACGCCACTCTTTTCTACGCCGCGTACGATCCCCGAACCCGCCGGCTTTCCTACGTCAATGCGGGTCACAACCCGCCTGTTATCCTGCGCAAATCCGCTGCGGCCTGCCAAGTCTTCCGTTTGGAGACAGGCGGTCCGGTAATCGGGCTTCTACAGCAGTGCTATCAGCAGGGATCCTTTCACCTTGAATCCGGAGATTTGGTTGTGCTCTTCACTGATGGCGTCTCCGAATCCATGAACGCCGCTGACGAAGAATGGGGCGAAGACCGATTGATCGAGTTTGCGAAAACCTGCCACGGATTGGCTGCCTTTGAAGTGATGTCGCTAACCCTGGCCGCCGCTGAAGGATTCGCAGGCGGTGCTCCCCAGCACGACGACATGACACTGGTGGTGCTGCGCGTTCTTGCCTGAAGGTTCAGCGTGACCGCTCTCCCCGTTGTTCTAGGGGCCGGCAACAAGCTGGTCTGTTTAACAACTGAAACAGGTAAGCCGTTTCTGATGCCGCATAATATCCCACCAGTTACGACGCCACAGAAGGTTTGGTCGGGGCGGTGTGATTCGAACACACGACCCCCTGCGCCCAAGGCAGGTTTAGTAATGGCGGTTCTAGCGTTTTCAGCGTTTTATCGGTACTTTTTGCCGGGCCCAAAGCCACATTTTCGGCGTCGCTGGAGGAAAAAACCAAAATAAAAACCCGCTGGACGAAAAAACCCATAGGATAGGTGTTCATGTTGTCTTCTTTACCTTCTTTGCTTTTTTTGAAAGCTTCTCGATTGAGGCCTGCTGCTCCTTAGAGACGGTCTGCATGTAGATCCTACGTGACACGTTGGGGTCACCGTGGCGCAACTGACCTTGGATGCTTTTGTCCACCGCGCCGTCGTGATGCATCTCAGTGGCAAGTCCGCGTCGGAACATGTGGAAGTTGATCCTTAGTAGCCCAGCTTTCTTCGCCGCCGGTTCAAGAATGCGTCGCCTCCAGTTGGTGTGGTTTATCGGGCTTCCCGCGTGAGAGGGGAATATGAAAGCACCGGGGGACGAATCCGGACACCAGGTCCTCCACTCATCCAGGTCCTCCCTAAGCTCCGTAGGCAAGGCGATGTAGTCGTGGCTGGCCTCGTTCTTAGGCGGGCCCTCATTCCCCTTGCTGTTGATTTGAGAGTCAATCAGCAGCGAAATTCCGTTGTAGTCGTTCCATCGAAGAGCGAACAATTCCCCGCGCCGGACGCCACCCAGGTAAAGCAGCTTGGTCATGATCTTGTCCTTCTGCGTGGGCAGGGGTACAAGGAGCTGCTGGTATTCAGCCATTGAGAGGTATGGTCGATCCTCCCTCCGGATCCCGCGTGGCATCTGCAACTCGAACGCTGTATCCTCGGGTATGACGCCTCTCTTGTGGGCGTGTTGGATTACCGCCATGAGGTAGACCCGGCAATGCTGGATGACCGTCTTCGAGTACTTCTGTTTGACCAGATCGTTGAGGAAGCGTTGCATAACGGGCTCTGTCATCTCGCAGAGACGGGTATCACCGAATGCCGGGTACAGCTTGGACTCGAAGTAGTAGAGATTGTTCTCTGTTGTCGTCTCAGCCCACCGTTCCTTGCGTGTCGGGAGCCACGACCTCTCGCAATACTCCCGGAACGTCACCTGCGGATGAATCTTGCCTGAGGGTGGCGGGGCGGGAGAATCAGATCGGCTTACGATACCCTTAGCGATCGTCGCCCAGTGCTTCCGCGCGGCGCTGAGCGAGGTGAATCCAGATCCATGGCGGGCCTTTGGACCGAGGTCGTAGGAGCCGCCGTGGACGATCCGGCGGCCCTTCGGCGCTGTGGGATCTTGGACCCGTTTCTTCCACAGCGCGATAAACCGTATACCGTCAGAGGCC
>DATAYL010000499.1:0-2948 GCA_036272575.1 Bryobacteraceae bacterium
GTTGGCGTAGAGGTCAACAATTCCTTTTTGACATGAGGGTGCAAATGGTCCAGTTGGGCTACCTTGCCATCGGCACCCCAGCGCTCATAGCAATACCGGGCTTCGCGCAAATACGCGTCTGCGAATTTTTGGAAACCACGTGCTGAGTAAAATCGCGCGGCAAGCTCGTACGCGATCGCCTCGTTATGGACAAAGCCGTTGCTGTGCGCCGAGCGGATGGCCTGTTCGTAAAGCTGCTCGGCGTCGAGCACCCGGCCTTCGATCCGGGCAATCTCCGCGCCTATCAGCGCGGCTCGGTTTTCGAAATTCTCCGGACAATGCTGCGCCCAGATCGAGTGCTGTTTCTGGTGAGCAGTCAGGGCCTCGAAATGCCGCTGCCGCGAGCCGTCCGTTGCGGAATCAAAAAGCGCAGCTCGCGAGAGTGCACTGTAAAAGTGATACTCGGCCACTTCGAAAAAGGAAATTGATTTCCAGAGCAGGCGTTCTGCATTCAGTGACGCCTCAACCGCGGCGGGATAGTCTCCCGCAAAGAAACGCGCTTGCAACTTTCGGATCCAATACCAGCACTGCGGCAAAGTTAGCACAGGGTCACCTGCCAAACGACGCTCGTACTGCCGCTCGTCGAAGTGTTGATCACTGAACTCGCCGAATGTCGCCGTCAAGCCACGCAGTGTCCGGATGAGCAAGAGCTGGGGCGTAATGCTCTCCATGACGAGACCAAATCGGATGTTCGTCGCGAACTCGAAACCTGTCTCAGCTTCACGCTGCACCTCGGCCAAAGAATCTCCCGCTGCCAGAAGAAGCGTGTTCAGGGAATTGCAGCAGTATCCTGCAAAGACGAGATCACCGATCCTGTTCGCGGTATCGAAAGCGCGACGCACGACCTCTTGCCCTGTCCTGACATGTCTCGACCAAGGCATGGAGACCGTCCCAAAAACCACATAGACACGGGCTTGATCGCGACGGAAACCCCGCTGCTCCACCAGATCGTAGCCCAGCTTGGCGAACCGAAATCCGGCCTGATAGTTTCCGCAAACAGGCCCAGAAACGGTACTGAAAGATACATAGCCGCAGCACGATGCGTCGGTGTGTCCGTGCTCGAGACTGAGGGTGACCATCCGACACCCTACGAGAGCAAAAAGATTGGTATCGAAGAACACCGTAGCTGACGACACATCATTGAATACTTCCAGGACATCGAGCGCATCCGGATCGGTCATCACGGGCAAGTCAACAAGTTCCTCGATTGGACGGTTTCCCAGCAAGGACCAGATTCGCTCGTACTGCTGCATCACTTCTTCTCGGGTGGGGTGCGGAGACCAATCCGTGCCGCGAGCCCCCAAGAAGGCGAGAAAGACTTCCACAGCGCGGTCGCTGCGATTCAAGCGCTGATAAAGCGTCAGGCGCAAGCGTGTGACGAGAGCGATATCGTGGGAGCTCTTCGCCCGTTCGGCCAACATCAAAAGCCGAGTTTCTGCAGCAGCCGTATGCCCAGTCAGTATTTCGCACTCGGCCAGGAGACATTCCATCGAGAAGACAAGGCCGTAGTTAGTTTTCCAAGTCTCGTCTGTCAACAATCCCCGACCCGCGTGAAGGTACGTAAGCGCCGAGGCGTGCGCCGTTGCAGCTCTTGCGCGCCTACCCGCAAAAAGATTCAGTTCTGCGATGCGTTCACGCTCCGCAATCGACGTGATCAGGTGAGAGCCGCGGTTGAGTTGGTTGACGATCTCGAATATCCCCTCCTCAAGTTTGTCGGGAGGGGTGTGCGCCGCCAACAGTCTGCCGATTCGGAGATGAGCCTCCGCGCGCAATTCTTGCGGAATTAGAGAATACGCTGCTTCCTGAACGCGGTCGTGAAGGAAACGATACGCATCTTTTGAGCGGAAGATAAAACCCGCCCCGATCCCTTCCCGAAGTTGGGCATGCATTTGCTCCACCGAGTCTTGGTAGACCATGCCCAGCATGGTGAACTCCGCACTGTTACCCAAGCAGGCCAGCTGCTTTAATGCGTTCTGGGTTTCGGGAACCAGACGGGTTAACTTTGCGGCCATGAGGTCCACCACATTATCGGTGTACTCTTTGGCTTGAATACGATTCAGATCCCAAGACCAGCGCCGTTCGCTAGGATCGAGGGTGAGCAAGCCCTCTTCAAAGAGTGCAGAAATGAATTGGATGGTGAAAAAGGGATTGCCTGTGGTCTTGGCATGCACCAGTTCCGCGAGCGGGGTCGCATGCCGCGATGGACAGTGAAAAGAATCCGCAATTAACTGCTCCAAGTCTTCAGGAGCCAGAGGTGCGAGGACGATGTCCGTTAGGAACGCCCCCGCCTGGCGCATGCCTTGTAGCCTGCGCATCAACGGGTGTGTGGCGTCCACTTCGTTATCCCGATACGCGCCGATCAACAGCAGGTGCTTCACGTCCGGCTGCGACAGAAGATCCTCCATCAGGTCCAACGTCGCCGCGTCGAGCCATTGCAAATCATCGAGAAACAGGGCCAAGGGATGTTCTGGGCGCGCGAATACATTGATGAATCGGCGGAATACCAGATGGAACCTGCGTTGGGCGTCCTGCTGCGGAAGCTCAGGAACCGGGGGCTGCTCTCCTATCACGACTTTCAATTCTGGGACCAGCCCGACGATCAACTGCCCGTTCGGATCTAGCGCCTCACGAAGGGCATTGCGCCACTTGCTCAGTTCCTCTTCGCTCTTACTCAGAAGAGGGCGGATCAGGCTCTGGAAGGCCTGCGCCAGAGTCGCATACGGGATATCGCGCTTGTACTGGTCAAACTTGCCCGACGCAAAAAGGCCACGCGGAGGAACCAGGGGTTTGTGCAATTCATTGATGAGGGCGGATTTGCCGATTCCGGAATAGCCGGAAACCAGCACCAATTCCGGCCTGCCGTCGGCCACCACGCGATTAAACGCCGCAAGTAGGGTCTCGATCTCGTG
>DATAYL010000500.1:0-5420 GCA_036272575.1 Bryobacteraceae bacterium
CACAGGCCAAATGCAGGTGATTGCGGCCGGAATCGGCGAAAATGGCACTATCGCGGCAGGTGAATTTTTGAGCGATCCGCGGTTCCTCGTGCAGATCGCCGCACGGGGTCCCAGCGGATGGGAGCGCACGAATTTGGAAGCGGTGATAGATCCGCTGTAGTCGCGAAGGGTCTACTAATCGCAGCGGCAGGACGGTTCTGACTCGCACATGACTCATAAGCCGGGAGGCTCATCGCCGGCAAAGCTGGGATCGTAACCATCGAAGAACTCGCACTCCAGTCTGTCTGCCTCAAACAGAATATCTCCAGGAGTTTGCTTCCGTTCCGCTTGCAGGAACTCCCGCAATCCATTCACTGCCTGCACGACGCTCCTGTGGATCATCGGATCACCAGCCGTGAGCTCGATGTAGCGCCGGGCGCTTTACACAAAGTCATTGAACTCCTTCACGGGATACTTCCGCTTATTCGAAAGCGCCATATCAAAAACGACCCGTAGGTCGGCAGTCTGTCGAGCGATCCGATCCTTTTCCGATTCCGCCATAACGATCCTCGCTTGTGTGCAGACGTGCAGACAACAAAGCCGAATGGAGTTATAGACGAAAAGAAGACTTTTCAGGACCCATACCGAACGAAGAAGGCTAATCCCGCGGCAGCCACCGAACGCCGAGAGTTTAAGTTTCGATGTAGCGATTCGTCGAACGTAAACCAGAAATGATCTCTTCAACTCTCGACTGGCGCGTGATTCTCTCCAAACCGCCATAGACTGCATCGCTGAAGATGGCCCTACCAAAATCGGTGGATCCGCCGGTAAGATGATACCTATCTTGTCTGTCAAAGCCGCAATTTCGCTATACGCGCTCGGGTCCATCGCCTCCGGCGTTGTCAATATCGTATGGGGAAATTTCGAACCGGCCCATCAACCGATCCAGGCGTTCGGTGATCATATCCCTGGGCAACGAGTCTTCGCCTTCTTTGTTGCCGTATGCCTAATTGCGGCAGGCGCGGCGCTTCTATGGCGCCGCACTATCAGAGCTGGTGCGGTGATACTGGGGGTTGTTTACTCTTTGTTTGCAGTGTTCTGGTTGCCACGCTTCTACACGGCAGTTCATGCCCTTGGATTTCGAGTCCCGGTGATTGTCGGGCTGCTGGTCGGGGTCGGCCAGGAACTGATTTTGGTCGCGGCCGCAGTGCTCGTCTACCTTGCGCTAAACAAACGCGATGGGGTGATAGCGCCCTTGTTCGCCCGGTGGACTTTTGGACTTAGTTCAATCGATTTCGGCTTAGCGCACTTCACTGCAGTTCAATTCGTGTCAGCGATGGTCCCGAAGTGGATTCCATTCGGAGGCGAGTTCTGGGCGACGCTAACCGGGGTAGCCTTCGTGCTCGCAGGGGTTGCCATAGTGTCGGGAGTTCTGGACGTTCTTGCTGCTCGACTCCTCGCAGTGATGCTAACCGTATTCAGCATCTTCACATCGGCGCCACGAGCGATCACCTCTCTCCATGACCATGTAGCTGTTGGTAGCAATGCCTATAATCTGGCTGCGATCGGAGCCGCATGGATGCTGGCGGAATGGATTGTTGTCCGGCGCGCGTGTCGACATCACGAACTGAAAGCCAATGCGTCGTAGTTGTGCAAGAGATCGAATGACGGCTTGCCCTCGGAGTCAAGTGCTACGATTTCTCCGTCGATGACGGAATCGTCGGGAATGGCCTTGAGTGCGGTCGCTATCGACGGATAACGAATGCTGAAGTCGTTATCATTGCGCGAGCGGAGTTGCAGTTTGCCGCCAGCTTTGATGGCGAGAGCGCGATAGCCGTCCAGTTTGATCTCTTCTGTGGCGCAGGGCGTTATGTGGCGCTGATATGGAAATGGCCCCTGCGGCGCGGTGCACGTTCATAACTACGCCACATAATGTTGGCGTTATTCGCGCTTACCAACATGATGGGTGAGTCTACGAAATAGAATTCGCCATTTTGAAAACCTTGGAAAACCGTTTCGACGTTCTATCCAGCCAATCTACCTACCTTTCCCCCAGGGACAACGGCCCGACTATTCCAATCGCAGCATTGTAGCCGGGTCAATTCGAACCGACCGGACGATCGCCGGTAGTGCGGCAAGCAATGCCACTCCGAAGATCATTGCGGTGGGCAATGCAAGCACATCTACATCGGTGGCTTTGATCTCGAAGAGCAGACTTTCGATGAATCGGACCGATACGAATCCAAGAACGATGCCGATCAAAGATCCCGCTAGCACCAGTGCGAAGAGACGCATGACCAGACTCTGTGCGATGGCGGCGGGTTTCGCGCCAATAGCCATGCGGATGCCGATTTCTCGCTGCTGCTGGAGCACCGAGTAATCGAGAACCCCATACAGACCGACACCAGCCAACAACAGTGCCGCCATTCCAAAAAACAGGGCGAGTATCGACAACAGCCGCTCGCGAGCCGTATGCTGCTCGATGAGCGCTGTCTGAGTTCGGATGTTACTGACGCGAAAGCCGGGGTGCGCACGAGGCACTTCTGCGCGAAGAGCGGATGCCATCGCCAGCGGGTTTGCGCTGGTGGTGCGGATCAAGAATGTCGCGCGGCTATATTTGCCTTTGAACGGAAAGTAGGCGATGGGTCGCATCGGCTCGCGCATGTCGCGGTAGCGCGTGTCCCCAACAACACCCACGATTTGATAGTGGACACGGTGACCCTCGTTCAGCACCACGTCGAACGGCCTCCCGACAGGACTTCCGCTGCCCATGTATTGCCGGACGAATGACTCGTTGACCAGAGCCGAACCGGGCTGAGTATCGTCGGCACGAAAGTCCCTGCCTTGGAGCAAAGGAATTTTCATCATCGCCCGCCATTCGGGGGAGACACTGAGGAAGTAGGATGCCACCGGGCCTGGCGCGGCCCCATGGACCGAGATGAATCCGTTCCAACTTCCCCCAGTCATCAGAGGCCACTCGCAAAGGGCGGATGCTTCGACTCCCGGCACCGTTCGCAAGCGCTCGGCAACCTGGCTCCAGAGGACGTCCGACAATGGCTGTGCTGTTACAGTTTCCAACGTGAGAAGCCGCTCGGCTGAGAATCCCGTGCGTTGGCGGGAAAGCCGGTTAGAAGTGGCCATGAAGAGTCCGGCCACGAAAAGGACGAGAACACAAAAGGCCACCTGGGCTGCAACCAGCAGGCGCATCATGCGCTGCCGCGTGTGCGGGTCCCCGCCTTTCAGAGCACTGACCGGTTTCACGGCGGAAGCACGCAGGGCCGGCGCCAAGCCGAACAGGATCGTGCAGCCAAGCGCCATGGCGACGCCGAATCCCAGAACCCTCCAGTCGGACGGAAGCATCAGGCGAACGGGGTATTCGGGAGTGCCGATCATGCCCACAACCAACGGCGCGGCCCACCAGGCGAAGCCGGCGCCGATGCCTGCGGCGAAAAAGGCCAGCCAGGCGCATTCAACCACGACCAATTGCACCAGCCGCCATCGCCCAGCGCCGATCGAAACTCGCAGTGCCATCTCGCGCCGGCGCGCCGTTGCCTGCGCAGTCATCAGGTTGGCGACGTTGGCACACGAAATCAGAAGCACCAACATCACCAGGACCCCGAGAGCGAACAGGGCCGGCCCATATTCCTTCTGCAATCTCGAAACACCGGCCGGCGCGGGATTCATTACGAGTTTTTGTTGTCGTAGCAGAGTTGCCACTTCGGGATTTCCGACCGAAACTTTGGCCCGCTCTTCCACGAACGCTCGAAAGGTGGGCCGCAGTTCCTCGGCAATCCGCGCTGCGTTCACGCCCGTTCCCAATTGGGCAAAGATGCAAAACCATTGGTAATCGGACCGGACGATCGCATTGTTTTTCATCATCATCGTGGGAAGGAAAATATCCGTTGCCCTCCCAGGTTCCGTGCCCGTGAAGGGCCCCTCGGCCACCCCGATGATCTGGTACACGTCACTGCCCGTCCGGAATGTCCGCCCAAGTACAGCCGGGTCCTCCGCAAACCGCCGTTTCCAATACTCGTAAGAGAGGACCGCATACGGGTGGGCGCCAGGCGTGAGGTCGTCGTTTTCGGTGAATACACGCCCCAGCGCTGGCCGGATGCCGAAAGAATGAAACATCCACCCCGAGACGTACTGTTGATAGGCCTTCTCGGTCTCCTGATCCGACCCATACGTAAGATCGATGCGGTCGGCGCCTGAAACGGCGATCAACTCGGCCTGGTCCTTAACCACGGCCCGCATCTGCCGGAAGAGCGGATACTCGAACTGGTCGCCCGTCCAGACCTTGCCGCCAGTAACTCTGAGGTCCCGTGAGAAAATGTAGAGCCTCTCCGGCGCGGAAATGGGTAGCGGGCGCCACAGCATGGCGTCCGTTAGGCGAAAGGCTGCCAGGCACGCCCCAATGGCGAGAGCGAGGGAGAGGATGGCCGCCGCCGAAGTCGTCTTTCTCTTTACGATCTGCCGCCAGCCGAAGACCGAATCGGCGTATAGCGATTCGAGCCATGGAACGAGCCGAATGTCACGACTCCTCTCGCGATGGTATAAAAGCGTGCCGAACGCCCGGCGGGCTTCGGCGGGATCGCGGCCTTCAGCGATCGCTTCCGCAAGGTGCGATTGGAGTTCTTCTTCGATGTCCCGGTTCAACGAGTCCCGGCGAAACACGTTTGCGATGCGAGACCACAGCGACATATCACACCGTCCTCAGCACTCGATTTACAGCAGCCGTGATTACGCGCCAGCGTGACTCCTCATCGGCAAGCTGTTTCTTACCCGCCACGGTCAGTTCGTAGATGCGCGCCCGACGCCCCGTATCTTTTGTGACCCACTCGGCGCGAATCCAGCCAGCTTCCTCCATCCGGTGCAGCGCAGGGTAGAGGGAGCCTTCGTCGGCGCGCAGCACATCGCCGGAAGACTCCTTGATCGCCGACATAATGGCGTAGCCATGCAAGCGTGGCCGCCGCGACAGGATTTTTAGAACGAGCAAATCGAGCGATCCCTGAAGGGAGTCTGGTTTTGCCATAATCAAGCTTGATATTGAGACGTCTCAGTATCCGGAAGGTTACGGAGATCTTTCGCGGCCGGAAACGAAAGACGGCAAACCGCCGCTGGTCGCGAAGCTGGCGCCATCTCTGCCAGCCGGCTCCGACCGTTTCGGATTCCCTCTTTCGCGACGCGTGCATGTTGTCCTACGCCATAATCCGATGGGCATGCGAAATGAGTGAGTTAGCGGTGAGACGATTGCAAAGATGTTTAACGTCTTCAGGCGGCTTTCCCAGCTCGTTCGGAACCTGCGCAGGATCGTCAGTGATTGTTTGAGTTTGTTCGCGAATATCGGGCGCCGCCGCTTGGCTCTGGCAGCGGAAAATCTGTTCTTGCGCAAGCAGTTGGCACTATTCCGGGAACGCGAGAAGAAAGCGCTGCCGACTACC
>DATAYL010000501.1:0-18816 GCA_036272575.1 Bryobacteraceae bacterium
CGGAGTGCCTTTGTTCGTCGGTAATAGAAAGCCATCCGACAGAACTCCAGCTTTCAAGAACTGTCCGATTAGTCTCGTCAGCTTGCCGTCTGTGACGCGAGTGCGAACCCGCTCCATCAGTTGGTGGTGATCGATGTTATCGAAACAGCCCTTGATGTCTCCCTCGATGATCCATCGGTAGGGTGTCCGCTGGCGCCGGCCATCTTCTGCCGTTGCTCGCGGACGCATGCTCATGCGGATATGCTCCAAGGCGCCATGGCAGCCTCGCCCAGGTCGAAACCCGTACGACACATGCCAGAAGCCAGCCTCGAAGATCGGCTCCAGAATATTCTTGACCGCGCATTGAACCACGCGATCACGCACGGTCGGGATGCCGAGGGGTCGGAACTTCCCCGGCTGGCGCGGCTTCGGGATTAGCTTCCTTCGTGAGGGGCTCGGCTTGTACCGGTCACTCTTCAGATCGCTATGGAGTTGTTCGAGGAACAATTCCATACCCATTGCCGTCGACCCCAGCAGTACGACGCCCTTTGTTGAGAGCGATTTTCCGCCAGGCGCACCGCAAGTTGCGGATGTCTGTAATCCAGTTCAACACGTCACGGTAGCTGTCTTCAGGATGTGTTCTGCTCCATTGATAGAGCTTGCGTTGCACGCTGAGGAGCCAGGCTTCATCAGCCTGATCACCCAAGTCCATCGATGGTCCCTCCGTCTTCGCAACTCCGTCGGTTCCTTGCCTGCCTTCGCCATGTACGCGGCTTTCCCGTGTTCGGACTACTACGTAGGCTCCGCCCCCTCGATTCACCATCTCCAGTCTGCGTGGCTAGCCCGGCTCCGTTGCCGGGCGGCGAATCAGGGTTCCCATGTTCCAGTCCTCGACCTTCATCTTGTAGGTGGCATACTTTACCCCTGGCGATTCGGAGCGACAACCTGCGAGGAGATCGCCGTCGCTGAGTCCGATTTCCGGACCCGTTAGTGGAGAACTTCAAGCCCCACCAACTCTGATCGCATAGACTCCCGGTCCCATCTGACCCACTGCGGGAGCATTGCGCTATTCAAGACAGAGGCTTCCAACGTATGCTTCGTTGTCTCACCATAAAATGTTTGGTAGCCCGGCACACCGATGATGGCGATACCCGGTACAGTTCAGTCCGTCAGCTTTCCCGCGCATCATCGGAACACGATACGTTTGGACAGATCCCTTCAACTCAGGCTCCTTCCTGAGTTGGACCGCATCACAGCGGCCCTGTCAAGAGCCAGCAGGCGAAAAGACTCGATCACTAACTCATCTCCTCCTCCTCGCCATCATGGCGCGCCGAAGTCATAGCTCCACACATGGTTCGAGTGCGTCGGCCTCAACCGCACACACGATCCATCGTTGAGCCACAAACGGCCCCTCGGCTTCTGCCTCTTCGGAACCTTCAGCCCTTCACGACGCCAGATGCGTTCGACTCGGTCCTTACCCACCTCCCAGCCAGATCGCTGCAGCAGCGCCGTGATCCGGCGATATCCGTAGCGGCCATACTGGCTGGCCAACGTAACGATGGCCTGAGTCAGACCATCCTCATCTTCGCGCTGTGTCGGCCGGTAGCGCTGCGTGCCCCTGGGTTGCCCCAGTAGAAGGCACGCATGCCGTTCGCTGACGCCACGCTCATAGGCATGGCTGACCGCACTGCGCCGTCGTTCAGGGCTTAGAAGTTTCCCGAGGCGATGTCCTTCAACACCAGCTTGTCCAGGCTCAGCTCCGCAACCAGTCGCTTCAACTTCGCGTTCTCTTGTTCAAGCTCCTTCAACCGCTTCGCCTGGTCCACCTGCATCCCGCCATATTCCTTGCGCCAGCGGAAGTAGGTCTGCTCTACGATCTCCGCTTCCTTACACGCCTGTGCCGTCGTCTTCCCATTCGCGATCGCTACTTCGATCTGTCGAAGCAGGTTCACCACCTGCTCAGGCTGATACCGTTTGCCTCGTGCCATACGCTCTCCTCGTGCCATACGCTCTCCTCGTTCCAGTGTGTCTCTTAGTCACTGGTACAAATCAAGCCGGGCATTCCACATGCTCCTACACGGAGAACGACCATAAAACATTCACTGCGCAACTATCTCAAACATCTCTGCCTCATGTTCCTGGTATTGTCCGGAGGCCTCATCTTCGTCTTTCGGCCTGTGCCGCGCCACGGGTGTCATCACCACCGCCCGACCCGGGGCGGTAGTTCAGCAGCAAGACGCTGCATTGCTTCCAGCCGCACCCCCTACGCAGGATGATTCAGGAGACGTGACTCTGGCCCTATTCTTCCTCGGGCTTGCCATCATCGTCGTCCCTTTCGTGCTGTTCTGGGGATCCATCGTAGCTATCATCGGACCTGGTGTCCGGCTGGGCACCGCAGGTCGAAGCCGGTGACCACGGGTGTATGCTGGCCACCTCATGCGCATCCCTACCTACCCCAGAGACGAAGCCGTCGAGGCCGTGGACTTGCTGGCCAGTCTCCGCTGGCTCCATGAGCAGGTGATCCCGTGGACAGTGAACTCGCCGACGACGCCTTGGACGAGGCCGCGTATTTGCTCTTGAAGTACGGGCTTCTCGACCTCTTCATCACGCGAGCCTCGCGACTGCAGATGTGGTGAGGTAGACTAACCCCACGACCTGCATGGCCGTTCTCAAACTGGTACCCAAAACAAAACGCCCTCCCAGTCGCTATGACCAGGAGAACGTCTTGTTTCCCGCAACATCTCTTACTTCCCTGGAACCTTCATGCGACCAAGTCCCGGGAGACATCACCCACGGATCAGCCATATACGGCAGTGGAGGCTTCGGTTTCAGCGGCTGTGGTGGCTTCTCAGGCTTATCTGTAAGCAGCACCCAGGCGACGTTTCCCGGTTCGTATGGCCGCTTCCGATCCAGTCGCACGAGGACATGTATGAGCGTTGGAGGCTTACCCAGGACGCGCAGGGAGTCTCCGAAGCATTCGAAGCCAAAGCCCCAACCGTACCGGGCGCAGCGCTTCTGCGCGTCGAGGAAGAATCGGTATTCAGGTGTGAGAACTGGACGCATCAAAGCTAATACCGGCGCAGCACGAGGGCCGCCGGATATCAGCCGCGATTCGTGAGGTTATTTAGGGTAGGCCGTTCGAATGTACTGAGCGCCGATCGCCGCGAAGGACCGCTTGGCCGAGATGTTATCGGGCTCTTTCAAAAAGAAGCCGGGTCGAACTCGCGACCATCACCAACGACACGATAGGTCGAGGACCTCGCCAGGTTGACCCATGCGTCCTCCACTGTCCGAACGTTTGGAAGGGTGCGCTCGACGGTGCTGTCACGCCTGCGCTGCGTGATCTCTCCGCCGAGCCTGATGACGAATGAGCGGTCGGACAGCTCGCCAGCCGCCGCCACCCATTCTTCGGCCGTGACCGCAGGACCGTCTTTTACGAATAGCCACGAGTACCCAAGCCAATCTTCGATCTCGCCGGCCGCGTTCTTCTCCGCCCAGTGGCCCACCAACCAGTAGGCGCTGATGCGATCGGTTACCACGCGGGCACGGAACTCAGCCGGTATCCCGGTGAACCCTTGGCGGTCCCGAGCGATCAGCAGGAAGTCCGCATCGGTGCGATCCAGAATACGCGCAATGCCTGATGAGCTCGCCCAGGCATACGTATAGAAGTCAGGCCGATGGATGCTGACGTACAGACCAAAACGCCCACCATCCTTCAGCCGAACTACCTCAGCTTTGTTCGCGGTGCGAGCCATGCTTCAAGGTAGCCGTACTCGGCCGCTGATACACGCGCCTTTCGATCCCTCTCTTTCCCGAGGTGCAAGGCCCCCGGGCCTAGATGATCCCGGGTTGACCTTCGCCTTTTCTTTTCCCTTCAACATGCTACCGCGCTAACCTGCCCGGTATGCCAGCCCCGAACGAAATCGAATCCGGCGCTGCCTGCACGGCCGGGCCGGGCAATGCATTTGTGGCCGGTGCGGCAAAGAGGCGACCGTGATCGGTTAACATCGCGGTGGCCAAGTACTGCGAGGCCGTACCGCGCTCTATCGCCAGCGGCGACGCAAAGCCGCTTGTTCGGGTGTAGGACGAGGTATTCTCGTTCAAGGATTGGACATGACAACCTCATTGGACCCTTATTCGATCTTTCAGCGCGCCATCGACGAACACATCACAGTAATTCAAGCCATGTCGGCCCTGCGTCCTGCTTTGGAGCGCATCGCCAGCGAGATGACGCGCGCCTTACTCGATGGCAGGAAAGTCCTGTGGTGCGGGAACGGCGGCAGCGCCGCCGATTCCCAGCACCTCGCAGCCGAGTTGATGGGGCGCTTTCGCCGAGAGCGGTGCGGGCTTCCGTCCATCGCGCTGACCACGGACACCTCGGCACTAACGGCAATCGGCAACGACTACGGATTCGATAAGGTGTTTGAGCGCCAAGTGGAAGCGTTGTGTGTACCTGGCGACGTGTTGGTTGGAATATCGACCTCGGGCAACAGCAAGAACGTTTGCGCCGCGATGGAGGCAGCAGGGAAGATCGGCGCATTTACCGCGGCGCTCACCGGCGAAGGCGGCGGAGCGATGGCGAAGTTTGCCGACGTGACTCTCCCCGTACCCTCCAGGGATACTGCCCGCATCCAGGAAGGTCACATACTCTGCGGCCACATGCTGTGCGACTGGGTGGAACTGAGTGTCTGCGCGCAGAAGCACCTGCAGACGGAGACCGCGGCGGGTTAAACCCGCTCATTGTTCATCTGTACCACGCCGCAGTCCGGCGGATTGCCTCCCGTAAACCGATCGTTTGACGCAGGCCCAGACAGGTTCCCGCCTTTTGAACATCTGGTAGCTCCCGAAAAAGGCCCGGTTCGGGATGCCGTGCAATCTCGATTTTGTATCGTAGGGGTTTTAATTCTTCCACAACGATCCCGGTCAAGTCGCGGATGCCGATCGCATCCCCGGACCCGACGTTCAACAGCAATGGATTCATATGCGATTCGGTTCGCAGAGCAACATCGTCCAAAGCCAGATGACGAGGTTGGCCGCGTAGAGGTAAGAGCGCATCGGCGCCCGTCGCCCCGGATCTCAATCTCCCTCTCGGCAAGCGCATCACCAATGAAGTTCACAATAGCAAAGTGCTGTCCAGTGGTTTGCAAACGCGAAGCACCGCGCAATCGCAAAGCGGATGCTCGACTCCTTGGCAGATATGGCCGACATCTGTTCCGAGACTCGCTTGCCCTCGGCATAAATTACTTTTGGGTCGAGCCAGTCCGATCCACCCAGATAATCTTCGCAGATGTAGCTCAGGTTTCCGGCTGGCGACCGTAGACCGCACCGGAACTCGTGAACAGAAAACGCTTGGCGCCACTTCCTTCGACCAGTTGAACGACATGCTCAGTTCAGTCGATGATTGTGCGCATAAGAGCCATCGGTCGAGAGGCCGCATCCGCAAAGGTTGGTGACGCAGCGTGGATATGAGCGCCGGTGCAAAACCATGCCACAGTGCGCCGTGGACGAAATCAATTGCTGCTCTGGAAAAGCGAACGAGCGAACGTCCCCCGGAGCATTTTGATCGAGCTCTCTTGAGGCGAGATGCGGACTTCCCGTCTGAAGGACCCTGGGATCCCGACTGAGAACTGTCGCTTGCATTGAGACCAAGCTATCGATTACGAAAGGCGAAAGTCTCCACGAGGCCAGGTACCGAAGAAGCCCGTTCCGCCCGTTATAAACAAATGACGTAGCGTACGGGTTCCCAGAGCGGACCAGTGTGCGTCAGCACATGCTCAAGGTGCTCCGTTAGCAAAGGTTTCACCCCACCGGCATAACCGTCCGGATCCCGAGTTGAGTCACCATTTTGCTTTTTGAACTATTCTTTCACCCGAAGCCTGAGAGGGCCGATGCATTCGGGCCAACCTCTTCAGCATATCTGCATATCTTCAGTAAACCCTGCGTAGGCCTAAAGCCCTGACGGACCTGCAAGGGAACTGCTATTATGACCGCGGATATACGGTCAATATGCGGAGAAGGGCGAGCTTCACTGCGGAGTTCTCGTAGAAGACCAGGGAGCGATTCATCATGAGCACAGTAAAGATTAGCAACAGGCTGGTAGGAGACGATCAGCCTTGTTTCATCATTGCCGAAATCGGTATCAATCACAACGGCAACATCGACACCGCCAAACGCTTGATCAGCGTGGCGCTCGCTGCGGGATGTGATGCGGTGAAGTTGCAGAAACGCACTGTGAGTGTGGTGTACACGCCTGAGGAACTGGCAAATCCCCGCGAGAATCCTTTCGGCCCCACAAACGGCGACCTCAAGTATGGTCTCGAATTCGAACAGGAAGAATACGAGGAAATCGACGCATTCTGTAAATCGATCAAGATGATCTGGTTTGCCTCGCCCTGGGATGAGGGTTCCGTCGACTTCCTGGAGCAGTTCAGGGTGCCGGTTCACAAAATCGCCTCTGCCTCCCTGACCGATGACAATCTGCTCCGGCACATCCGCAGGACCGGCAAGCCCGTCATCCTCTCCACCGGCATGAGTACCTATGCCGAGATCGATCACGCAGTCGACGTACTCGGTAAAGAAAACCTGGTCCTCATGCACACCACCAGCACTTATCCGGCAAACTACGACGAATTGAATCTCCGAGCGATTCCGGTCATGGCGCAGCGGTATGGAGTCCCCGTGGGATACTCCGGCCACGAAACCGGCATCCCGACCAGCGTGTGTGCTGCCACACTCGGCGCCTGTTGCGTAGAACGG
Source organism: Bryobacteraceae bacterium (assembly GCA_036272575.1). Taxonomy (GTDB): domain Bacteria; phylum Acidobacteriota; class Terriglobia; order Bryobacterales; family Bryobacteraceae; genus Bog-105. Next base: position 6,736 of record DATAYL010000501.1, read on the forward strand.
CACATCACCCTGGACCGCGCCGGCTGGGGATCGGATCAAGCGGCGTCTCTGGAGCCCAATGGTATCTCCCGCCTGGTGCGCGACATTCGCCTGTGGGAACAGGCCAAGGGCGATGGAATCAAAAAAGTCTACGAACGCGAATTCCCGATCATCAAGAAGCTGCGCCGCATTGGCGCGGCGGTCTAGCTCTGCTTGAGTGCAGCGCATCTTGAAACCCGCCTCAGGCAGATCCGGGCTCTCGCTTTGGATGTAGACGGTGTTTTGACCGACGGGGGCTTATGGTGGGGTCCTGGCGGCGAGGAGTGGAAACGCTTCTGCTTCGCCGATATCATGGGACTTTCCCTTGCCCGTCGGGCCGGGCTTAAGGTGGGGCTGATCTCCGGCGAGGATAGCCCCCTGGTTGATCGCTACGCCGCAAAGCTTAAGATCACGTTCGTCACAAAAGGATGCCGCGATAAAGCGACAGCCCTCCGCGATTTCGCAACCTCGGCCGGAGTCGAGTTGGCCGAAGCCTGCTACATGGGTGACGACCTAAACGACCTTCCTGCCATGGGAATCGCCGGATGCTCCGCCGCGCCGGCAAATGCCGCAACCATCGTGCTCGCTCGCGCGAACCTGGTAACAGTGAACCAAGGGGGCAATGGCGCCCTGCGCGAACTCGTCGACGCCGTATTGTCGGCGCAGGGTCTCGATATTCAAGAAGTCTTCTCCAAACCTTAGGACAGGTAGCCCGAACGAAATACAATTCCCATTGAACTCACGAAACTTTCCGACGACGAAATACAATTTCCATTGAACTCATGAAACTTTCCGACTACGTTGTGCGCTTCATCGCCGGCCAGGGCGTGAAGCATGTCTTCCTGGTAACCGGCGGCGGCGCCATGCACCTGAACAACTCGCTTGCGGGCGAGAACAGGCTTGTTCCGGTCTGCAATCTACATGAACAAGCCAGTGCTGTGGCGGCAGAGAATTACTCCAAGGCAACCAACAATCTTGGAGTCTGCATGGTCACAACCGGCCCAGGTGGAACAAATGCCATCACTGGCGTGGCCGGTGCATGGCTCGACTCGACGCCGATGCTCGTCATATCCGGTCAGGTGAAGCGGCCTGATCGCTCCTTTGACAGCGACAACAAGCCGCTCGGTATGCGACAAGTGGGCGTCCAAGAAGTAGACATTGTCTCCATTGTCAACCCAATCACGAAGTACGCAGTGGTCGTGTTGGAACCTGCCGATATTCGATACCACCTTGAGAAGGCTGTTTTCCTCGCGCGGCGCGGCAGGCCTGGCCCGGTCTGGGTGGATATTCCACTCGATGTGCAAGCGGTAGAAATTGATGAACCGGAAAGGCTGCGTGGCTTTGACCCTGCGGAAATTTGGGTGGTCGATAGCGGCCTGATCGGTCCAGGTGAGTTGAAGGTCCAAATCAAGTGCATCATCGAACAACTTAACCGAGCTGAACGCCCGCTTCTTCTCATTGGCAATGGCGTTCGACTTGCACGTGCTGAGGCGGAATTGGAAACGCTTCTTCGCGTTCTCGATATTCCGGCTGAGACTACGTGGCTGGCGATTGACCTGATGGCCGATGATGATCCGCTGTTTGCTGGGCGCCCAGGTACGCTGGCACCCCGGGGCGCTAATTTCGCGGTGCAAACCTGCGACTTTCTGATGGCGATTGGTGCGCGGCTCGATCGCGTGGTGACCGGCTACTCTCCGGAGGGCTTTGCTCGCTCTGCCTGCAAAGTAATGGTTGATATCGATCCATTTGAGCTGAAGAAGATGGGAACGTCCATCCGATTCCCGATTTGCGCCGACGCCGGAGAGTTCATGCGCGAGATGCTCGCCCAGAAGGCAGGAATTGAAAGGCGCAATCGATCGCCCTGGAAGAAACGATGCGCTGAATGGAAAGAGCTATACCCGCTGGTTCTTCCCGAGCACAAGACCCCAGAAAGTCGAGTGAGCGCGTACAACTTTGCTGAAGTGATGTCCAGTGTTCTGAATGAGGGCGATTTTTACATCTCCGGAAGTTCTGGAACTGGGATCGAACTCGTCTTGCTTGCATTCCGAGTAAAACGCGGGCAACGCATATTTCATACGACGGCACTGGGAGCAATGGGGTTCGGTATTCCTGCATCCATTGGCGCCGGAATCGTTGTTCGGGAACAGAGCGACCAGCGGAATATCGTCTGCGTCGATGGAGACGGAGGATTCCAATTCAACATTCAGGAGTTGGAAACGGTTGCCCGCATGAAGCTTCCGATTAAGTTCTTCGTTTTGAATAACGAGGGTTATGGATCGATCCGCGCCTCGCAAACCGCATTCTTTGGCAGCTGCCGGATCGGCTGCGACGCATCGACAGGACAGACACTCCCGGATATCCGGCGAGTTGCGGGAGCCTACGGCATCGCCACCGACTTTATTCACGATCAGCGCAATCTGGCTGACGAGATCCGGCGAGTATTAGCGACGCCAGGCCCTGTCGTATGCGACGTCCACCTTGTTCTCGATGAGGTCCGCAAGCCGAAGGTTTCATCTGTTCAGTTGCCGGACGGATCATTTGTTTCAAAGCCTCTTGAAGATCTGTGGCCCTTTCTTGATCGCGACGAATTCGAATCAAACATGGTTAACCCAACGGTCAAGGTTTAGGTTCACATGGCCTGTATCGCTGCAATGCAAGGAAGACTCATACCTCCGGAGGGTGGTCGCTTCCAATGCTTTCCCAGAGCGCGGTGGCGGGATGAATTTGCGTTGGCTGCAGAAACCGGACTGGATGCTATCGAGTGGATATATGACGTGTTTGGCGAGGATACCAACCCTCTGGCATCCGATGCAGGACTGGATGAGATTCGGAGCTTATCTCAGATCACAGGAATAGCGATCCGCTCTCTTTGCGCTGACTATTTTATGGATCGTCCGTTTCTTCGGGTATCTCAAGCTGAACACGCCGTGTTGATCGAAAAAATGGAATGGCTTCTCTCCAGGTGTACTTTGATAGGAATTACACGCGTCGTGATTCCATTCGTCGATCAATCCAGAATCGAAAATGAGCGCGAGTTCCGGGAAGCTCTGACTATAGTTGACCAGCTCATCCCCTCCGCAAAGGCCCACAATGTTGAACTCCATCTCGAAACTGCACTGCCGCCCAGAGAATTTGCTGATTTGCTCGCCCATTGCGACGATTCTCTTGTTCGCGTCAACTACGATTCAGGAAACAGTGCTTCGCTTGGCTATCGGGTTGAAGAGGAATTCGCTGCGTACGGACACCGAATCGGAAGCGTTCACGTCAAAGACCGCGTGTTAGGTGGGGGAACAGTACCTTTGGGAACTGGAAATGCAGATCTCACTTCCGTCTTCAACGGCCTCGCAAGATTGGGATACCGTGGTGACTACGTCTTGCAGATCGCCCGGCCAAAGCCCGGCGATGAACTTCACTGGATTGCTCAAAACCGTTCTTGGCTCGTAAAGCAGATTGAGACTGCGATGGTGAATGTCCGATGAGAATCCTGTTTGCCGGACTTGGCGGAATTGGCCAGCGCCACCTTAGGAACATTCGTTCCCTGCTCGGGCCCGGAGTCGAAATCCTCGCCTATCGTGTGCGCCGCCAGACTCACGTTGTTACGCCAGAGCTGAACGTGGACCCGAATCGAAATGTGGAGAATGAGTACTCCGTTCAAGTGTTTTCTGATCTCGATGAAGCACTTTCACATCGCCCCACCCTCGCCCTCATCTGCAATCCGAGCAATATGCACTTACCTGTGGCCCAGGCCTGCATCCGCGCCGGATGCGACATCTTCGTCGAAAAACCACTCTCCGATGCCCTTGTTGGTACACCTGACATCATCCGCGCCGTGAATGAACAGAAGCGGATCGCCATGGTCGGCTACCAATTGCGATTTCACCCCTGCTTCAGGAAGCTGGCGGAGACGGTTCAAAGTGGTTCGCTTGGCAATCTCCTTGCAGTACGCTCGACAATTGGCGAATACCTCCCAAAATGGCACCCCTATGAGGACTATCGCCAGATGTACGCATCAAATGTCGACCTTGGCGGCGGGGTCGTGCTCTCTCAGATTCACGAGTTCGATTACCTTTACTCCCTGTTCGGTCTGCCGGATCAGATCTACGCCATCGGTGGACACTGGAGCGATCTGGAGATCGACGTCGAGGACACGGCTAGCATCCTGATGAACTTCCGCATCAACAATCGTCCCCTGCCCATCCACTTACATCAGGATTATCTGCAGTGGCCGCCCAGCCGCCACTGCGAAGTCATTGGGGATCGTGGCAAGGCCGTTATGGACCTCCGCGCCCTGACCGTTACCGTCTTAAAACGGGACTGCGACGCTCCAGAAGTCCATGGTTTCCCCGGTTTCGACCGCAACCAGCTCTTCGTGGACGAACTGAGCCATTTCCTCGACTGCGTGAAGACCCGCCGCAAGCCGGTTGTCGACTTGGCGGACGGGCTGCAGAGCCTCAGAATGGCCCTCGCCGCAAAACAATCGATGACAACTAACCGCCCGGTTGAGTTGAATTCGCTCGAAGGAGAGGTAACTGAATCTCAATCATGACAGGCGAAAGAAAAGGTCGTTCTCGGGATCTCTTTGACCTCACCGACCGTGTCGCCATTGTCACGGGGGGCGCAGGACTGCTCGGCTACTACCACGGAGCCATCCTGGCTGATGCGGGCGCACGTGTCGTTTTGCTTGATCTGCCTGCTGCGGATCCCGATTCTCGAGCACGCCAAATAAGTGCCGAATACGCCGCGGAAGCGATTGGGTTGTCTGCCGACATCACGTCTGAGGCTTCCCTTGAGGCCTGCCGGTCCGAAATCTTGAACAGGTATGGCCGGATCGACATCCTCATCAATAACGCAGCCAACAATCCCAAGGTTGAGGCCGGCAACACGGGGTGGTCTCGGCTGGAGACCTTTCCATTGGACATCTGGGACGCCGACATTCGCGTCGGCCTTACGGGTGCTTTCCTGTGCAGCCGCGTCTTTGGTGCAGAAATGGCGAAACGAAAAGCCGGCGTTATCGTCAACGTGGCCTCAGATCTCGCTGTTATTGCACCGGACCAGCGCCTCTATCGAGAGCCTGAATTGTCTGACGAGTGTCAACCAGTCAAACCGGTGACCTACTCGGTGGTAAAAACCGCACTTCTCGGACTGACTCGGTACCTCGCCACTTATTGGAGCGAAGCAAACATAAGAGTGAACTCCATTTCGCCCGGTGGCGTATTCAACGAACAGCCGGACGTATTCCTCGATAGATTGAAGCAGTTGATCCCTATGCGGCGCATGGCCAATCGGGATGAGTACCAGGGCGCAATTCTATTCCTGTGTTCCGACGCATCGTCCTACATGACGGGCTCAAACCTCGTGGTAGATGGTGGACGCACCTGCTGGTGAAGCATCATCGATGGCATTAATGGAGAGGCGACAAAGATATGACCCCTACACAAGAGCTTGAGCAACTGTTGAGGGAAAGCACGGATCAGGCGCGGCACCGAGAACATTGGTCTCTTGATCACCTCATCGGAACAGATGCTGCTCATGTTGTACTCTTCGGTGCGGGAGGTCTCGGCAGGCGAACAGCTGCAGGACTACGTAAACTCGGAATCGAACCTCAGTGCTTCATCGACAGCAACAAAGATAGATGGAGAGCACAAATTGAAGGTCTGACTGTGTATTCACCGGAGGAAGGCGCACGGCTCTACGGCAGTTCAGATGTTTTCGTTGTCACGATTTGGGGCGCTCTTGGCCATGACCGTATGGCGACGAGGATCGCGCGCCTACAGCAACTGGGATGTGCTCGTGTCGTGAGTTTTGTCCCACTTTACTGGAAGTTCTCCGATGTGTTCTTGCCACACTACACGATTGACCTGCCCCACCATGCGCTTGAAGAGGCAGATAAAGTTCGAGTTGCTTTCGAATTGATGTCTGATGACGACTCGCGCCAGGAGTATCTGAATCAATTACGCTTCCGCCTTTTCGGGGACTTCGGATGTCTGCGGAAGCCTGTTGCGGGGTCCATCTACTTTCAGCGAAGCCTCTTTGCCTCGACCGGGCGTGATGTGTTCGTGGATTGCGGCGCATTTGACGGCGACTCGATCGACCTGTTTCTGCAGGAATCCGACGGGCATTTTGACAAAGTATTCGCCTTCGAGCCTGATCCCGAAAACTTCTCCAAGCTCTCCTCGAAAATCGGTCAATACTCGGAGGCGATTCGCCATAGAATCAACTTGTATGAAGCAGCTAATGGCGCATCAGACACGAGATTGAAGATGGCCATTGGAGTGGGTCCTTCGTCTCAGGTCGGGCAGGGCAATTACGAAATTCAAAGCTGCGCACTGGATTCCGCGCTCCGTGGTATGTCCGTCACGATCATCAAGATGGATATCGAGGGATCGGAAATTGCGGCCCTGAATGGTGCGAAGGAACTGATCAAGGCGAATAGACCCGTGTTAGCCATTTCGGCGTATCATCGCCAATCTGACCTTTGGAATCTGCCTTTGCTGATGCACGAATTGAATCCGGATTACTCGATTTTTCTCAGACCTCACATGCTTGAGGGCTGGGATCTTGTCTGCTATGCGATTCCCTCGGATCGGCGGGTTGAGAGCAGGGTTTAGACCCCGGAACCAGTCTCGGGGTCTCCGCTACTTGGTCTGGCCCGAAATGAAAAATGCCGATGGCCCAGAAAGCTGAGAACGACCGTAACCACCGTCAACAAGGCACCCGCGATGTAGGGAGCCTGCTCGGGCTTGTGCATGATGCGCCGCAAGATCGTAACCGTAATCGGCAGGGCCACGGCGCCAAACAGCATTCCACTGCCATAAACGCTGAAGCAGCGAATCAATTCGATCAGATAGTTCCCGCGCGTGCGAAATACAAACCATTTGTAAGCCAGAAATGCCGCCGTGATCGCGATAACATTCGAGAGGAGCCATGCGTACATGTAAGCAAACGAGCCGAGTCTACGAAATGACCAGTTCAGCAGCGCAAAAACGCCGAATCCGAAAGCAGTATTGAAGCCGCCAACAAGGACATAGCGCACAAATTGCCAGGCAGACGTCTTTGAATCGAGTTTCAAAGAAGATGGCTTCAAAAGTTGATGCGCTCTTTCTCGGTCACCAGCGGTCGTTTGAGCACCAGGGTATGGATTGAACCCACGTACTCTCCAATGATACCCAGTGCAATCAACTGCACTGATCCGAGGAAGAAGAGGCCAAGAACCAATGGGGCGAAGCCCACTGTGAAACTCGACCAGAAGATCAGCTTGTAGACCAGGTAGAACATGCCGAGCAGAAGGCTCAAAAAGGCCGAGATGAATCCGGTGAAAGTCACCAGGCGCAGCGGAACCTTAGAGAGATTCGTGATGCCGAGCATGGCAAGGTCGTATAGCGAGTAGAAATTCTGGCTGGTAATGCCCCGTTCGCGGCGCTTCTGGTTATAGAAGACCTTCGCGATCGGCAGACCAAGTTCGGCGATCATTCCGCGGAAATAGGGATAGGGATCAGGAAACCCGGTGCGGATCTTCTCCACCACCGAGCGATCGTAGAGGCCAAATCCGGTGAAGTGTTCGAGAATGCGGACGTTGGTGAGGCGCGCAACCAGGCGATAATAGGAAGTCCGCACCCGGTACATCAGGCCATTTTCTTCACTCGTGTTTTTGATTGCGGCTACAATGGGAAATCCCTTCTCCCATTCTCGGATCATATCAACTAAAAGCTCGGGGGGGTCCTGCAGGTCGGCCACTAGGCTGCCTATTGCATCTCCCTGCGCCTGCAAAAATGCATGCATGCCAGAGCGGTCAGCCCCTACATTGCGCGCATTTGTGATAACTTTGACGCCCGAATCTCCGCTCGCCATCTCACGGAGGATCTCAACTGTGCGATCAGTCGAGGCGTTGTCGATAAACAGGTGTTCGAATCGGTACTGCGGGAGCCCGGCGGCAACCTCCATCACCCGCCGATGTACCTCGCGCACATTCAGTTCCTCGTTGTAGCAAGGAGTGATAATCGTGATGAGCTTCCTGGGATCCGCAACAACGGGGTGCCGCGGCACAATGCTGGCTTCGGGTGCACTGGACATGATGTATTTTGACCCTGAGTCTAGTATAGGGGCCTTTTTTGACGGACACTTCAATTAGGCTCGGAACGCATAGACTGGTCCTATTTCGGAAGTCCCCGGCCCCTTGTGCTGGTATATTTCCGCCGTGACCAATTTATCCATTGCGGATCAAACCGATATCCAATTGCCCCGCGGGTTTTTTGAGATCGCGACGGAGTCAATCGGTGCTTTTTTTGAGCCAATCTGCAAGCGTGATCGCTATACCATTGTCAATGATTTCCTCGACCTGTAGAAAGCATGTAAACGTGCGAAGATTCTCCGGCGATATACCACCTTCTGCACTCATCTCGCTGTGCGGATGAAGCGATTCGGGCTGAACGCATATGGCGTAGAGCCGGGCGGGGAGTGTTTCAGCCAGAGATAACATCGCCTCGCGAAAACTATTCGCCGCGAACGATCTGGATTAGGATCGAATTATCAATCCTGCTGGTAATTGGTGCCGTTCGCTGACGAGAGCGCGGCCGCCAATCATTTGGCAGCCTATGCTTGCGTGGTGGGTTGTTTATCGACGCGACCCAACATTCGCCAATCGCCTCCAGACCAAAATCAATCCAATCTGGTGTCGGCGCACCATCGAGCAACTTAGCCGGACTTATTCGTTGGAGCTGCTTTCTCTCGGGAGGACTTGTTTCTGGGAACGGCTGACAAAACAATTCACCTTCAATACGGGTCGTCGCAAAGAGTCTCAAGGGCCCGATTTCGATGCTGACAAGAATGAATCGTGGCAACTGGATTGGCCGCCTCATCGTCGCGCTCCAAGACCACTATCCCCATTTACCTGACGATACAGAAAGCGTGAGTTGGCCGCCGAGCATCTCCATGCACCGCGTCGCACTGATTTAAGTCAAGAGCATAGCCGTCTTGTTTAGGCGTTGTTCTCGCCAAGGCACCACGCCATATCTGCTCTCCCCGAGCGTGCGGACATCGGATAACTGCCAGAGGCAATTACCGTCGCGCCACACCGGCGCATGAGTTCGGTCAAGCAATGTTCAGTGTAGTAGTTGATGTGTTCATGCATCATGTACAGAGCGGCAGGCTGGAACAAGTACTTTGCCAGGGACGGCCGATAGATCGTCATGATCCCGATCTGCGCGATTCGCCGGAGTACACGCGAGAATCCGGTTGGAAACTCGCAAGGGACTTCAAGAAACACATAACCGCCCTCAGGTGCAGCCTGAAGAATCTCAGTAACCAGGGCTCGCGGGAAGCCCACGTGCTCAAGCACATTGCTGTTGATGATCAGGTCTGCTTTGCACGCCGCGGGATCTCTGGTGGCCGTGACTCCGGGTGCCGGTTCCACCCCGGAGATATCGTAAACGAAAGGCTCCGCACCTTCGACGAGCCCGAGGACGAGGTCCCCGTGGTCGCCGCCATGATCGAGAATACGTATAATCCTCCGCTGTCCCAGATGTTCCTTGAGAATTGGACCAAGCTTCGCGCGACGAGTACTGTAATGTGTATTCGACGCGAGATCAGCATTGAACTTTGCGGTGTACCAAGGTTCAGTGGCGCCACGCATCCGCCGGTATTCTTCAGACCGATACTGACTATAGAGATTATGCAGGTCAGAATCGTCGAGACGCGGATTGTAAAAGACGAAACCACATGAGTCGCATCTGACAAGGTCTACGCAGAACGGCTTCCGCTTCCAGATCCGCTCGGCCAGAAACGGCGCAACCAACGCCCCTGCCATAACTTCTAAAGGGCCGTCGCAAATGACGCATTTAGATACTTCTATCAACCCGGTTTGCCGTTCTGCCGTACTCCAGCTTGGGAAATAGGTGATCTCGAATCAGTATCAACCAACAAGTAACGCGTGCAAATCTTTTGCCGCCGTTCGCTCCTCTTCACATCCGCTTCCATCACCGGGCCATTTGCCGCAATTGGATTGATCGCCACATATTCGGTGTACTTGGAAAGATTCTGCGCCACCAACTGCCCCGCGGCGTCACGAAGCGAGGCCACCAGTCCGGTTTTCTGTTGCACTGTCATGCCCCGTCAGTATCGCACGAGCCCGCAACGACAAGAAGGCCGCCATCGCGTGGCGCGCTGCCTTCGACCACTCCGAAGATTAGTAGTAAATAATCACGTCGTTACGGTTCTTTGCTCGATGACGCTCCACGCCACCCATCACCCATGCGGAATCAATCCCCGCTTCGCGCGGCAATAACCGGGATCCATTTGCAGTCTATAAATGGAGAAGCTCTTGTCCTCTCTGTCGGCTCGCCACCCGGCACCTTTTCTATCAGCCTCTCCAGCCGGCCCTCCCGCTCTGGCGCCTGCGAGTACGTCGCAACGTAGGTCATCGATGCATGCGCAAAATGCGGAGTCGCTTCCGCACTTCCCCCCGCCGGCCACACAAGATAGGCGGCCCGGGTGCACGCATCCGTCATCGGTGCTGGCGCATTGGCCACATTAGGAATGCTCGAACGTCCCGGATTCTTCGAATCGAAGAGATAGCGATAGTCAGAGCCACTCACCAGGGTGGGGTAGAAATAATCCCCAATCGATCCGTACACGAAGCTCCCGGAAGGAATCGCTGCGGCCAGGGCGCGCTCGGTCAATGCAGGATCGCGTTCATGCCAGTGGGCGAACACGGGAACTTCTCTTGCCGTGCGCAGCGCCATCATGAAAACGAACAGCGCGATTCCTAGATAGCGAACCGCCAGTTCAAGGCGACTGCGTAACGGCATCGTCAAACCCATCAGCGCACTGATCTCCAGCGGGAACCCCCAATACGTAGGCATGTTGAGCGCTCGGGACAGTAGCACAAACGCGAACAGCAAATTCAGCAAACCCGCAGCCAGCAGCCACTTGGCAAACCGGTCCAGCTCGCGCCACCGGCGTGCCTGAAGTATGCCGATCACCACAAGTACGCCACCGTAGTAGACAGTCTGCGTCATGGCATGGCCAAAGCCCCAGCTGCCGCCCATCAGCGGGGAAATGTCCGCGGAGTCATGCGCGCTGGCCCCCGGCACATAGGCGAGAAACCCGAAGGGCGACATTTGCAGAGGTAGCAGGATGATCCAAATCGAGAAGAGAATGCCGGCGCACGCCACGATCGACCGTTGCACCTTCTGACTGTCAACCAAGAGCGGAAGGAAAACCACCATCGAGAAAACAAGTGGCCAGGTTCGCGGACTCGTCGTAGCCCCCAATCCAAGAAGCAACCCGAACAGGACCCAGCGTATATAGGAATACGTCAGCGACGCAGAGGCACTGCTGCCACCTTGCGCCACAATCACCATCGCACCCACCAGGATCGCGATTCCCCATCCATCTGGCCTTCCGGGCAAGGAAAAGCCTAAGCTGATGCCAATGGAAAACGAAAAGATGAATGCGGCCGCTGCACCCAACAACCAGGAGTTGCGCAGGCGCCGAAACAGAATCGCAATAGCGGCGAGAGAGGTGATTTCACCCACGAACGTAAAACTTCGCCGGCATTCGAGCGTGGCGCCGAAGAGCTTCAGTGCAAGTGCGCCCAGCCAGAAGACCGTAGGCCCGTAGAACCGCAGAGGGCTTTGTGTGCCCGGAAAATCTGCAAGAGCAGAAGATATCGGGGCGCCGCTCCGAACCATCGAAAGGCAGGTGGAAAACCAATACACCTCGTCCTCCCAACTGCGATGCACGCGAAAGGTTGGCACATAGGCCAAGAGAAGAACGACAGCGGTACCCACCACGAAAAGAATCGTAAGTGTACCTCGTCCAAACTCAGATCTACACAAACCAGCCTCCTGATTGCAGATTCCTCGCCCTGCCCGGAAATTCAGCTTCGCAAGTGTCGCGAGTTGTGACAGTTGGCTAACCGGCATACGGGGCGGAATTGCGATCAACTCGTCGATTGTCCATAGGTCTTGCTTGCGCCATGCTTGCGGAAGTAGTGGCGATCCAGCAGGTGCTGGGCGACTCCTGGGCATGCTGCGTTGAGTGTCGATGTGTAGTAGGCCATTCGCG
>DATAYL010000502.1:0-4183 GCA_036272575.1 Bryobacteraceae bacterium
GTCGGCTGGCTCTGTAGCGGCAACTTGATCTCTACCATACCGCCGCGACACATAGTTGTCTAACATGGCGCGGAATTCAGCCACGATCCCATCTCCACGCAATGTAGTGGAGAGTTTGCCATCTACGTAAACGGGCGCCACCGGCTTCTCGAAAGTGCCAGGCAGCGAGATGCCGATATTGGCGTGTTTCGATTCACCGGGACCATTGACTACACAGCCCATTACGGCTACTTTCATCTCCTCCACGCCCGGGTAATTTTCCCGCCAGACCGGCATCTGCTCGCGCAAATAGGTTTGAATCTGGTCCGCCATGTCCTGGAAGAAAGTACTGGTGGTGCGGCCACAGCCGGGGCAGGCGGCCACTTGCGGCGTGAAACTGCGCAAATCGAGCGCTTGTAAAATCTGTTGGCTTACCAGCACTTCATCGGTACGGTCGCCGTTGGGTAGCGGCGTCAAGGAAGCACGGATGGTATCACCAATGCCCTGCTGCAACAAAATGGAAAGCGCGGCGGTAGTGGCGACTATACCTTTTGAACCCAGACCCGCTTCGGTGAGGCCCAAATGCAGCGCATACTCGCAGCGTGCCGCCATCATCTGATAAACCGCGACCAGATCCTGAACATTGCTAACCTTAGCGCTCAAGATGATGCGGTCGCGTGGGAGACCATAACGCTCGGCGTTTTCTGCGCTGCGGATGGCGCTTTCGACAATCGCCCGGCGGGTAACTTCCATTGCATCGAGCGGCTCGGCAAGTTTCGAATTGTCATCCATCATCTGCGTCAGGAGCACGGAATCAAGCGAGCCCCAATTCACGCCAATCCGAACGGGGCGGTCGTATTCGATGGCGGCCTCGATCATCACACGGAAGTTGTCATCCTGCTTGCGCCCGATATTCACATTACCGGGGTTGATGCGAAACTTCGCCAGCGCGCGGGCGCATTCCGGGTATTTGCGCAGCAGGATATGGCCGTTGTAGTGGAAGTCGCCGACGATCGGCACATTCACGCCGAAATTGCGCAAAGTATCAACGATGACGGGTACGGCGGCCGCAGCCTCTTCGGTGTTGACGGTGACGCGAACGAGTTCCGAACCGGCTCGCGCTAATTGCATTACCTGGTTCACAGTAGCCGCGGAATCCGCGGTATCCGTGTTGGTCATGGATTGCACTACAATCGGATGCGAACCGCCGACCCAAACTCCCCCGACATTCACAGCCACCGATTTCCGGCGCGGCGAAGCAGCCATCTCAAAGACCTCCAGAATCGCTTGCACGAACCTCTATTGTATCAGCGCAAGGGCCCGTAAGTTGCTGTGAACGCTTGTTTTGACGACTAATGAAGGCCCGTCAAACGCAGTGGGATACGATCGAAGCGGCTCTAGCGAGGTACGGTATGGCGATCGAGAACGAGCAAAAACAAGCGACCTTTCGGACGATTGGCGACGTTCCGATTGAACCTTTGTACCACGCCGAAAGCCTGCGCGATTTCGACCCGGCGCACGAATTGGGCGATCCGGGGCAGTTCCCCTACACACGCGGTATTCATCGCGAGATGTATCGCAGCAAGCTCTGGACCATGCGCCAGTTTTCGGGGTTCGCTACTCCGGAACAGACCAACGAACGATATCGATACCTCCTGGGACAGGGGCAAACCGGATTGTCGGTGGCGTTCGATTTGCCAACATTGATGGGTTACGACGCGGACCATGCGATGAGCGAAGGCGAGGTCGGCAAATGTGGAGTCTCGATCAGCTCGCTGGCCGACATGGAGAGCTTATTCCGCGAAATACCGCTCCACAAAGTCAGCGTATCGATGACTATCAATTCGCCCGCACCGGTGATCTGGGCCATGTTTCTGGCGGCCGCGGAGAAACAGGGCGCCGGCTGGCAACGAGTATCCGGCACTCTGCAGAACGACATTCTGAAGGAATATATCGCACAAAAGGAGTACATCTTTCCGCCGCGGCCTTCGATGCGCCTGGTGACGGATACGATTGAATTCGCAACCCGGCAGGTTCCCCGATTCCATCCGATTTCGATTAGCGGGTATCACATTCGTGAAGCCGGTTCGACCGCTGTGCAGGAACTGGCGTTCACCTTGCGCGATGGCATGGAGTATGTGGAATGGGCGCTCGAGCGCGGCTTGGCGATTGACGAGTTTGCACCGCGTCTCAGCTTTTTCTTCAACTCCCATAACGACTTTTTCGAAGAGATCGCTAAGTTCCGCGCGGCGCGCAAGCTATGGGCTCACGCGATACGGGAGCGCTTTGGTTCCCGCGAAGAGAAGAGCCAGCAGCTGCGCTTTCACGCGCAGACGGCGGGCTGTTCACTGACCTGGCAGCAGCCCTACAACAATCTCATGCGCACAGCCTGGCAGGCTATGGCGGCGGTGCTGGGGGGCGCTCAATCGCTGCACACCAATTCGCTCGATGAAGCCTACGCGTTGCCTAGCGAGAAAGCGGTAACGCTCGCGCTGCGCACGCAACAGATTCTGGCTTACGAAACTGGCGTTATCAATACACCCGATCCTCTTGGCGGATCGTATTTTCTGGAAAATCTGACACTCCAGACGGAATCCGCGGCCAAGGTCTACATTCGCCAGATCGATGAAATGGGCGGCATGATCGCCGCGATTGAAGCTGGTTTTCCACAGCGCGAAATTGCCGGGGCCAGTTATCGTTATCAGCGCGAGATTGAGGCAGGGGAGCGAATTATTGTGGGAGCCAACCGTTTCCAGTCTGACGATGAGCCGATTGATCTATTGCAAGTAGATGCAGGCGCGGGCGAACGGCAGCGTGGAAAGCTTGCACAGCTGCGGGCGGAACGCGATGACGCCGCTGTTGCTAAGACATTGTCAGAGTTGAGCCGGAGCGCCGAGTCCAACGAGAACACCATGCCCTATCTGCTGGCCGCGGTGAGAACGTACGCCACCCTGGGGGAAATCTGCGACGCTTTACGCAAGGTATTCGGCACCTATACTGAAACAACTTCCTTATGAGTTTCAGTCTCATGAAAGGAGGAGATGGTATGAAGACAAAGTCAAATTCCGGAGCTATAGGAGCGGTGCTCATCGGAGTTGGTTGCGGCTTAACGGCGGCAGGGCTCGTCCTCGTTATTCCGGCTTGTATGAATTGGTCCGCCGGATTGTTCGAACAGGCGCTGCGCCAGGGCCGGGAAAGCGTCGGCAATGCAGCAGCATCGCTAGGCGAGTTTGCCGGGCGAACGCAGGCGCGCTTCGGGGAAGCCGCCAAGACGGCTAAGGGGACCACGGCAAGAGCCGCTGAAGTGGTTGAAAACGCAGCGCGCAATGTGAGACAGCATGTTTCCTGAGGTAAGGTATGCCAAGCTCTGAAACGGAACCAAAGCCAAGACAAAAACCGACCGAGAGGGACGTCAAGAACACCAAAGAAGAAGAGAAAAACGTGGATCGCGACGGCCACGAACGGCAGCCTAATCAACATACGACGCAGAAGAAGTAGCGCGACCGGGGCGGATGTCAGAATGTGAAGCATGGCAACCAACCGCCTGGAGATTTTGAAGCAGATGCTTGCGCAAGACCCGAAGAACGCATTTGCGCGTTACGGACTCGCCATGGAACTGAAGAACACCGGTCAACTAGATGAGTCGGTTGGCGAATTTCGAACGCTTCTGGCTGATGATGCCAGCTATGTCGCCGCCTACTACCACGGTGGTCAGACGCTCGAGAAGCTAGGCCGTATCGGGGAGGCCAAAGAAATGTACGAGAAGGGCATCGAAGCGTCCGTGCGGAAGGGCGATCTGCATACAAGGTCGGAAATAGAGGCGGCGCTGGATTTACTGCCAATCTAGTGTCCTGTAGGGACATTATCAAGCCGTTATCAACATATCGGCTAAGAATAATCTCTGGCCTCACGGTCAGGGGCTAACCTGGTTCAGCGTGACCGTCTCGAAGCAGCCCGGGAGTTAGCTGTCGAACTGCGGGTCTGCTCCCATTCACCTTTTAGGAAGGGCAGCCCCTCAAACGCGATCGCGGCAGGGCGGCTTGCCAGATCTCGCCAAATGGACGCAGCGGCTGACACAGCGCCCATCGAGAAGCCGAAGCTTTCAATAGTCAACCATCCATCGTAACGAGTTTGTGCGAGAGCACTGAATACGCTTGGCCAATCGATGTGACCGGAGCCGGGAATGCCGCGATCGTTCTCACAA
>DATAYL010000503.1:0-6655 GCA_036272575.1 Bryobacteraceae bacterium
GTGCCGGAAGTCGACTCAATCGACGGTTTGCCGCCGGCCGTGGCACTGCAGCAACAACGCGGATCACCGACCACGCGCTCATCGGTCGGTAGCGTCACGACCCTTTCGAATCTCTTCCGAATGCTCTATTCCCGCGCGGGCGAGTATCCGCCGCATCAGACCATTCTTTACTCTGAGTCGTTTTCACCGAATACCCCGGAAGGCGCCTGCACGAAATGCCACGGGCTTGGCCGAATCTATGAGGTAACGGAACGTTCGATGGTGCCAGATCCTTCACTGACCATCCGGGAGCGCGCCATCGCCGCGTGGCCAACGGCATGGCAGGGACAGAACCAGCGCGATATCCTGACGACGCTCGGCTATGACGTCGACCGCCCGTGGCGCGATCTTCCGAAGAAGGACCGTGACTGGATCCTGTTTACCGATGAGCAGCCCGTCGTCCCCGTCTACGCCGGGTTCACGCCTGCGGAAGTGCGGCAGGCGCTCAAACGCAAGTTGGAGCCCAGCTATCAAGGCACCTTCACCAGCGCCAGGCGGCATGTCTTTCATACATTCGCGACTACCCATAGCCCGCTGATGAAAAAGCGCGTATCGCAATACATGCTGAGCGAAGAATGTCCGTTGTGTCACGGCAAGCGGTTGCAGAGGAAATCCCTCTCAATCAAATTTGCTGGCTTCGACATCGTCGATATTTCGCGACTGCCGCTGAAGCAGCTGGCTGGCATCCTACGCCCGTTTGCTCAGGGAGCTGCAAGTGGAATGGCGAAAGTGAGTACACCGCATCCGGAGAAGACGATCGTCACCCAGCGCATTGCTGCCGACCTGGTTGCGCGTCTTGGCGTATTGCTCGATCTGGGGTTTGGCTATCTCACCCTAGAGCGCAGCACGCCCACGCTTTCGCCCGGGGAACTGCAGCGCCTGCGATTGGCTACCCAGGTCCACTCCAATTTGTTTGGCGTGGTTTACGTGCTCGATGAACCATCGGCCGGGCTGCATCCGGCGGACACCGAGGCGCTCCTCTCAGCATTCGAACGTTTGCGGGCTGCGGGCAACTCGCTATTTGTAGTTGAGCATGATCTCGATGTGATTCGTCGAGCGGATTGGATCGTGGATGTAGGGCCAGCTGCGGGAGAGCATGGCGGACATATCCTATACAGCGGCGTGCCGGCCGGACTAGAGCGGGTAGAACAGTCGCAAACACGACGTTATCTGTTCGGAAGTCAGAGACTCCGTCCGCGAACCCCGCGAGCGCCACAGGGATGGCTGCAGCTCAAAGGAGTGACGCGCAACAACCTAAACCATCTGGATGTGGCGTTTCCACTGGGAGTTTTCACCACCGTGACTGGCGTTTCCGGTTCGGGCAAGTCCAGCCTGGTAAGTCAGGCGCTGGTCGAATTAGTGGCCATGCAACTTGGCGATCCGCTTGCCTCCGAGGAGCACGAGGTCGAAGGGCTGGAAACGACGCCTGTAGAATTTACAGGCGGCCAGATCGTCGGCGGCATACAAAGCATCCAGCGTCTGGTGCGCGTAGATCAGACGCCTATCGGACGCACCCCTCGTTCGAACCTTGCTACCTATACCGGATTGTTCGATCACGTTCGCGAGTTATTTGCTCAAACGAAGATAGCCCGCTCTCGCCGTTATGACGCCGGACGATTTTCCTTCAACGTTGCCAAAGGGCGATGCCCAACCTGCAAGGGAGAAGGGTTCGTATGCGTGGAGCTGCTCTTTCTTCCCAGTGTGTATGCACCGTGCCAGACATGCCATGGAACTCGCTACAACGCCAAAACACTAGAGATTCAATATCGCGACAAGAACATCGCCGATGTACTAGACCTCACGGTGAACGCAGCGTGGGACTTTTTTGCGGACGAACCGCCGCTTCTTCGTTCCATCGAAGCATTACGGGAAGTCGGACTCGGCTACCTGCGATTCGGTCAACCTGCGACTGAACTCTCCGGCGGGGAGGCGCAACGGATCAAGCTGGCGACCGAGCTACAACGAATACAGCGCGGCACCACGCTCTATATTCTCGACGAACCAACGACTGGGTTGCACGCAGCCGATGTCGACAGACTGATGGGGCAACTGGATTTGCTGGTCGAGGCAGGGAATACAGTGATTGTGGTCGAGCACGACATGCGTGTCGCCGCCGCCAGCGACTGGATGATGGATATTGGTCCGGGCGCGGGCGATGAGGGTGGACGCGTGGTCGCGACCGGGACACCGGTGGAAGTATCCAATGCTTCAAAAAGCCAAACAGCTGCATACCTACGGCCCCTTTTGGCTTGACGTTCTGATGACTCTGACTTGGTCCGTGTGTTCGCATCGGCACCAAGTAGAGGCATTACACATTCGATCGGCATGAGCGAGAGTTGCCGATTCGAAGTTCATCATCGATAGTCCTTGATCGTCTAAGTGGTGAGATCCGGACAACTTACAATCAAGATGGCGCGCCAGTCAACCTTGCGCAGCCTAATAGGGGCCGTTAAGGCCGTCAACACTTGATTTATCAAAACGGACTCGACTTAATAAACGATACGCTCGGAAAAGCTTTCCTGGGGACGGACTCTTTGTAGATGAATTCACTATGCTCTGCGTCACGTTTCAAGGGGCGCTGAGCTTTGCATCTTTTTTCAAAATCTCAGTCGTTTTCTCCGGCTCAAGCTCCTGGAGAAGCTTCAGCAACTTGTTGGGATCAAATGTTTCGAGATAGTGATCCGCTCCGGGACAATAGTCATACCCAAGAGTGCCGGCGATAATGACGGGCGTGCGGGGCTGACGTTGCTTGATCTGCTTCACGAGCGCTGTGCACGGAAGATCCCGGATTCCGGCATCAAGAACAACGGCGTCGACTCCAGGAAATTTGACCAGGGTCTCGAGAGCTTCGGCGCCGCTGTACGCGGTGATGACATTAAGTTTCGCTGTCTCGATGACGAGTTTACGAGTAGAAATATTGCCCGAATGTTCCTGGTCGATAACGAGAAAGCACGGTCGAATCATAATTTCACATCCAATGACTTGAAAGTTGTCGATGAAGCGCGTTGCGCCCGTCATGAGGAAGTGCTTTGATAGCGGTTTTAGAGAATACTAATAGTTTTGGTCACTCCGAGCCGTTACCAGGCAACCGTCAAACGGTCGCTCATGTATTAACGCAGTTAGACACTGATATTCGTTCGAGGGATTGCTGCTAAAGTGCGGCATCTTCACAAGTCCATTGATCGGGTGAAAAAATCGCCTCCCTTTGCTGTCTTCACGTTCTGATCGGATTCTTTGCGTCTCTGCTCACGATCAATGGCATGCCTTCGACTAACGCTTCCCTCTGCGTTCCCGCTGTGACGCGAGGGAGAATGAAGCTGAAAGGGAGTTACGGTCGCGAGTATTGTGTCAATTGCTTTGGAGGGGCTTGGATACGGCTTCCAATGACTTTCCCGCGGCCTCCATACCGAAGCTAGTCTCGCAAATCGCGGCAATGATCATGAGCAGCGCTCCGAGCCCGTAGCCGAGCGCGAGCAGAGTTCGAGAATGGGTTTGAATGAGCAGGCCGAAAAGCAACGGCGCCCCCACGCCGCCGACAAGCGTGCCGAGAGCATAAAAGACGGCAATGGCGAAAGCGCGAAGTTCAAGCGGAAAGATCTCACTGACGGTCAGATATGCGGCGCTCGCAGCGGATGACGCGATAAAGAAGATGATGCTGAAAGAGATACCAACTCCTCCGGCGCCGATATGTCCGGTTGCGAAGGGAATCGTCGTACCGGCCAGCAGAAGGCCGGCCGCGCCGTACGTGGTGGCGATCATTTTTTTGCGACCGACGGTATCGAATAGACGCCCGATGCTGAGCGGACCGAGGAAGCTGGCGATGGTAAATGGGAGCAGGTACCACGGGATCTGCCTATCGCTGATGTGGAAGAAAGTTTTACCAACTAGTCCATAGCTGAAGAAGACGGCATTGAAGAAGAATGCCTGGGACACCATCAGGATGAGTCCGAGATAGGTGCGTTGCCGATTCTCGCCAAGCATGTTCCTGAAGATCTCGCGCCAGGGCGTGTGGTCGCGCACCTTGATCTTCAGCGGATCTCCTTCTGGCTGAGGGAGTGAATATGGCTCTCCCGCTCAGAAGATAGATTGCGGTAAGTGAGCCGACGGCCCCGCCAATCCAGAAGGTGCCGTTCACGATGAGGTCGACGGTCCCCCGAACCCGTCCGGGAATCAGCTCGTCTACGGCGGAATTAATGGCAGCGTATTCGCCTCCGATGCCGACTCCTGTCAGCGCCCGAAGGATTGCGAAGGACCGGAAACTCCAGGAAAAGGCGCTGGCCAGCGTAGCGAGGGAATAGATGGCCACAGTGACGAGAAAGAGACGCTTGCGGCCGAGGCGGTCCGTGAGGTAGCCAAAAAGAAGAGCGCCAAAAAGGCGCCCGCCAGATACGTGGTAGCAGCGGCAGTGACCTGCGCGTCAGTGAGCGAAAGGCCCTTGGGCGAGGTGAGAATGCCGGCGAGAGAACCGACCAGTCCATCCTCCTGAGTAGGCATCTGAGAGTGGGATGTGAAACACCAGTACATCGAGTGTCGGCAAGCCGACAGATGCTCGGATATATCTCGTTAGGCAGCACCTGAAGTCGACATTGCCCTATCCTCTTTCAAATGTCTTGATCGACGCATTGCCAGGACCTAACCGTCGTACATCGTTGGCTGCTGGTTTGCGGGGATCGCAGAATTACTCGTCAAATATCGACTGCTTTGCCAAGCCATAGAGGCCCGCGAGCAGTTGCCGCGTTACCAGGTAGCATTCACAACTCATGTTTTCGAGGATCGGCCGGAATAGGGAGCTTCAATAACTATGCAACCGAAGTTCCTCTGGCACCACTATCTCGTCGGGAGGCCCGTTTGACGGGTTTTCATCGATCAGCGGAGCGGAATAGAGCGATGAATCTGACGAGCTGCTGAGTACGCGCATCCAAAAGGTCGTGAGGTTGCGTTCATGGCCGATCTTTATACGCTGCAGGATCCGACGAAGCAGTACCCTCTTCCGAAATTCGAGCATCAACCGCAACGCATTCCCGGGATCGCACGGAAGATGCAACCGAAACCTGACCACGGCGAGGAATCTTATCGCGGAAACGGGCGTCTTCCGAACCGCAAAGCTCTGGTGACCGGGGGGCGACTCCGGAATCGGACGAGCTGCGGCGATTGCTTTCGCCCGCGAAGGAGCGGATGTTGTCATCGATTACCTGCCGAGCGAAGAGGCTGACGCCAAAGAAGTCATAGAACTCATCGAGGCGGCGGGTCGCAAGGCGTATGGTATCCCCGGAGATGTCAACAACGAATCGTTCTGCAGAAAACTCACACAGCAGGCTCACAAGAGGCGGCCTCGATATCTTTGCCATCGTTGCCGGCAAGCAGCATGCTGTCGAGAGGATCAAGGACATCACGACGAAGCAACTGGAGGAGACGTATAAGGTGAACGTCTTTGCTCTCTTCTGGCTGTGCAAGGCTGCGCTTCCACTCATGCCTAAGGGCGGATCGATCCTCACTACGGCCTCCATCCAGGCCACACATCCAAGCCCGAGTCTGCTTGATTACGCGCCGACCGAGGCGGCCATCCTCGCGTTTACCCGCGCTCTCGCTCGGCAGGTTGCCAAGGATAGCATCCGGGTCAAGTGCGTCGCGCCCGACCCTGTTTGGACGCCGCTGCAGACAAGTGGAGGACAGCCCGACAAGAAGATTCCCGATTTCGGCACCCAGCCGCCCATGAAACGGCCAGGCCAACCTGTTGAAATGGCACCGCTTTATGTACTACTCGCATCTCAGGAATCGAGTTACGTTACTGGCGGAGTCTATGGAGCGACGGGCGGCCTGGAGATTTCCTCGAGGTCGTAGTAGAGGAGGGCTGTGACGTCAGACAAGCAGTGTGGGGTACGAATGCCATCGCTCGGATTGAGCGTGCTATCCCTGCTGCTTATCGTCGCGCTCTGGATTCTTTTTGTAGGTGGAACTCGCCGTAACGAAATGTTCGTGGGAGCTGGCGTCCTCGTTCTTTCCGCAGCCTTCCTTTTTCAGGTCTGGCGGACCGAGACATTGCGTCTCGAAGTTCGATGGGAGGACGTCGTTCAAGGATGGCGCATTCCGTGGTATGTCGTGAGCAAGGTGTGTGAGATTATCGTGATCCTCGCGAAGGATCTCTTTAAGATAAAACGGGCGGGTTCCTTCTATCGGGTGA
Source organism: Bryobacteraceae bacterium (assembly GCA_036272575.1). Taxonomy (GTDB): domain Bacteria; phylum Acidobacteriota; class Terriglobia; order Bryobacterales; family Bryobacteraceae; genus Bog-105. The sequence goes on from DATAYL010000503.1 coordinate 6,221, forward strand.
GCGGATTTACGACGAGCAAATCCGACCCCGTGCTCATCGCACGGCGCGTCCTTGCCATCGCTTACACGACCATGGCGCCAAACTTTATCGTTATCGGGATCGATTCTCGGCAGAGCCGAATGCTGTTTCATCAATTGGAACGAAGCAGCGTTTCCAAGATGACCAAGGCACTGGGAGCTCGGCCTGGAGTACAACGCTCATGAATATGTGGCTGCTCGCAGCGGCTGGAGTATCGGCATCCCTGATTCTCTGTGCGGATATGTGCCTTCGTGGCGCGCCGGAACGCAGAGTGGTCGGTCTGGAGATGGCCAGCTTGATCGTCACAATCGCGTTGGTGCTCTTCACGGTCGGATTTGGACGAATTCCACTCATGGACCTGCCACTTGCTATGGCCTTGATGTCTTTTGGCGGCGGTCTTGTCTTCGCTCGCTTTCT
>DATAYL010000504.1:0-3712 GCA_036272575.1 Bryobacteraceae bacterium
ATCCTCGGCCGCGAACCGCGCTCGTTCCGGCAATTTCTCGGTGACCTGGCCACGCAAAAACGAGCCAAGTCAGCTTAGGTGTCCGTGGTGAAAGTCGAGGTTTGAAAGGGCACCACTTCAGTCGTGCCGTAGAAAGAGGAAAAAACGAGGGCTTTTAGCCCGACAGATCAGCTTTGATAGAAATGTGGCTCTTGAGGCCTGCGATGCTGATCTTTTGAGAACGGGTTTTTGAAGGCGCTTGCATCGTAATCGAAATCCCGTTCAGGCGGCGGACGCTGTCGTCATCGCGGAGATGCGGGCCGCAAACGCGGAGAATAAGCGCAAGGTGATCGGCCCTGAAGCCCGGACCGATTCCGACGCTATTCTGCTCAGCGGCCGCGCAGAGTGGATTGAGTCTGAGTCCAGCGCCGGTTCATAACTGATCGATAGAAACCATTGTCAAGGACCGAATAAAATGATGACCATTTCAGTGATCGTCGGCAGTACACGTCAGGGCCGGTTTTCCGAAAAGCCGGCGCAGTGGATTCTTCAGCAGCTGCAAAAGCGGGAAGGGATTGGAGGCCGGCTCCTCGATATCCGAGACTTCCCGATGCCTTTCTTCGATCAGCCCATGCCCCCGGCTATGCCGGGCCGTCCGCCCTACGAACATGAGGTGGTGAAGAAATGGACCGCCCAAATAGCGGCTTCGGATGGTTTTGTATTCGTCACTCCGGAATACAACTACGGTCCCTCCGCGGTGCTGAAGAACGCGATCGATTGGGTCTACCCGGAGTGGAACCGCAAGGCCACTGCGTTTGTCAGCTACGGAAGCGCAATGGGCGCGCGAGCCGTCCAGCAGCTTCGCGAGACGGCAATCGAGCTTCAGATGGCGCCGGTTCGGTCGTCCGTCCACATCCCGGTGGCGACGCTTTGGGCGCATTTCCAGGGCGGCGACGTGGAGAAGGGCCTCGCCGAGTTGGAGAAGCAAGCGAACGTCATGATCGACGATCTGCTCTGGTGGACGGCAGCACTAAAGACTGCACGCGAGCGGTAACGCAGGGAGGATGAGAACGCCGATGAGAACACATGAGGGCCGAGTCGCATTGATCACCGGCGCCGGTAAAGGCATCGGCGAGGCGATTGCGTTGGCATTGGCAGAACGCGGCGCGCAGGTGATCGCAACCGACCTTACTCCGCCGCACGAGACGACTCGGAAGATTGGTCCTACGGCACACGCGCTTCAACTTGACGCAACGCAGGAGGAGCAGTGGCGTGCTGCCGCCGCCAAGATCCGAGATGTGGGCGAGGTCGATATCGTCGTGAATAACCCAGGTTATTTTCCCAATCGCTCGATCGACGATTTGGATCTGGAGACGTGGCGGAAAACGTTCGCTACGAACTTGGACTCCCACTTTTTGAGTGCCAAGTATTTCCTGCCAACAATGAGAAAGAAGAAGTAGGGCCTCTTCGTCGGCATATCGTCGAATATGGTGGGCTCAGCCATTCCCGGCATGAGCCACTACATCGCGACGAAGATGCGCATTGTCGGGTTCATGAGAGGGTTGGCGAATGATGTTGCAAACGACGGCATCACGGCGAACGCGGTCTTGCCTGGCCTGACGAATACTCTGGCAACCGCGCCGCAATCGGACGAGCAAAAACGCGCCACCTGGGAACAGCAGGTCACTAAGCGGATGGAGGAACCGGAAGACGTAACCGGGCCGTCCTGTTTTTGACAGGCGATGATGCCGCGTTCATTACCGAGCAAGCAATCGTCGTTGACGGGGGGCAGTATCGCATCGGCTAGCGCAAGCATCACACGGCCAAAGAGGAGGAACAACAGCCATGTCCAACAGCATATCGACCCTGCTTACCCGCAATCTTCAGGACGTCTTCGGTGAAAACGACCCCGCGCGGCGACGCGCGGCTGTCGACGAGATCTTCACTGACGATGGCGTGTTCTATGACCCCAACAAAGGCGTCTATCGTGGCCGCGACGAGATCGATCGTATCGCGGGCGAAATCAGGGCTACTCATCCCGACTTTCGATATCAACCAATCGCGGAGCCCGAGGAAGTGGGAAATAGCGGGCGGGTCCGATGGGTATCAGGCCGCCCTGGCGAGGCTCCGGCTTACGCCGGTACTGATTTCATCATCGCGCGCGACGGTCGGATTGCCGCCATCTATCTCTTTCTCGACAAGCTGCCCTGAGTTGGGTTCTGGCAAGCGACTGCCCTTCGGACGGTTCTATCGTGTTCTTGGCGCCAGGCTTAGGCAGAATTCGAACTGGTGACCGCTCTGTCCAAAGCTGGCGGTGAGTAGCGCTGCCCTCGCATGGATCGATTCTGCGGTGGCGAAGGCTCAGTGGTGATCTCAGACGTGCATCATAACTTGGCCCTTCATCAGGACTCGCTAGCAAATCAGGGCTAGAACTTTGCCACTACGGTTCCCGGACGGATTATTCAATCGCCCGATCCCCTTCGGTAGTCCCAAAGGATAGATGTATACATCACCGTTTCAGGGGACCTATCCATCCTCCGTTTCAAAAATCTTCCGCCATTCCGGCATGACCGTGGCCTTCAAAACGACGTTTGAGGTATTCACCAGGGTTGGCCCCGACAACTCGCTTGAACGCCTTACTGAACGCAGCGTCGGACTCGTAACCGACCGACCGAGCGACGTCTATTAGCTTTTTGTCACGCTTTGGTAGTAACTGCATCGCCTTCTGCATCCGCCACTCGGTTACGTATTCCAGCGGTGTTTGTCCGAGCAGCTCTTTAAAACGTGCTGCGAATGCGGAGCGAGACATGCCCGCCGCTGCGGCCAAGGATTCGACCGTCCAGGGTGTATTCACACTCTCGTGAATGGCACTCAAGGCAGTGCCTATTTGAGGATCGAAAATCGCACGAAGCCATCCTTTGTTGCACGATTCCACTGCCGACGCGATATGCGCGCGGAGTGCCTGGATAAACAGAACCTCGGCCAGCCGAGTCGCGACTACGTCAGATCCGGGCGCCTGTTCTGCCATTTCTGACGCCAGCGCTTGCATTGTGTTGTGAAGAGCAAGTGTGTGGGGCTGATCGGCCTTGATCAATATGAACCTCGGCAATAACTGAGTGTTCGGCTTCAGACTGGCGCGATCGAAACTCAGGGACCCACAGACGACTGTCGTCGGCGCGCCGCCCCCTCCATGATGAACGACATTACCGTTGGCTTTAGCCCTGATTTCGCTGAAGCTCCACCTCGGACGGGTTCGTGGGCTGTCGCGCAAAACAATCGACGTCCCCCGGGCCAGCAGAAAGCAGTCACCAACGGTGAGAGGAATCGGCTCCTGAATCCCTTCCACACTCAGCCAGCAGTTGCCGCGCGAGAGCATGGCGAAGTGCGCCAAATCAGTGGGTGAAGTCTTGTTGCCGGAAGACGTGACTTTTTCTTCGGTCTGTTTCTCCTGTATCAAGCCCCACGGGGCTGTAGCTTCGACCTGTGCTGACCGAAAGCGGTTACGTGCATCGTTCTGAAGATGTCGGTTATCGGATCCAATGTAGCCTCCCAATTTGGACGAATAGGCAAGAGATTAGAACGTCCGAGCAGGTCCCCGTAAGGTAAAAAATCTCGAACGTGCTGAGAGCAAAGGAAGTATGATGGCCTGTTCCCATGCACAGCACACAAGTGAGGCGGTTATTGGCGTATGTGACCGGAATGGTGAATCAGCAGCTTCTGCTGCAGAATGAAT
>DATAYL010000505.1:0-6999 GCA_036272575.1 Bryobacteraceae bacterium
GCAAGGCCGCACCCTACAAAGAAGCGTCCCTGGATGCGCGGTAAGGGCTGCCCAAACGGCGGACTTAGGGGCCTGCAATACCCTCTCGCGTCAAGTGCACGGATTCGATCGGGGCCGAGACTTGGCCGAAGCCGTTCAGCAAGGCACCGCTGTGGTTGTCGAGCGCGGCGGTCGGATCACCGGGTATGCTTCCTCACTTGCGTTTTTTGGCCACGCCACGGCTGAAACGAACGTCGACTTGCAAGCTCTGATCGCCTCTGCCGATTCGTTTGGCGGTCCCGGTATTCTGATCCCGTCCCGTAATAACGTTCTTTTTCGGTGGTGTCTCTCCAACGGCCTGCGAGTCGTGCAGCCCATGACGCTCATGACTGCGGGGCTCTACAACGAGCCCGCGGGCGCCTGGCTGCCCTCCATCCTCTTTTGATTGTCGCCGGCGTTTTTGAAAATGCGTAGTCACCGTTCGATCTGTGTTAGGCCGTAACTCGTGATCTATTTGACGGAAAGCGATGTCTTGTCCGGATTGCCCGTTATCCAGGCCAACTCGCGATGTTTCTTCAATTGGTGGCTACCGTCAGGCGCAGCAATGCCTGAGCCACATTGAATCGAATACGCGTTGTAACGCAAGTTCCGCCGGTAGTATGTTACGCCCCAACAAGGCTAGCGCGTTCAGGCGCGGATTTCGGCACCTTTGACTGCGATCCTCATCCGCCAAACTCGGATCCTCGATCTCTGACTTAAGCGGGGCCATCCAGGTCGGAAGACCCGCTCCCCGCAACAACTAGGCCCTCAACGCGCGTGCCCTGCTGGGCAAGAAGCCTGTCCAAGGCCGGCCGCCCAAGCAACACCTTGCTGAATCAACTTGTTGGTATTTGGCTCGGCATAGCTTTCTGGGCGATGGCCGATCGCGGTATAAAAAGAGCGTCCTTTGCCGATGCACTGCGTCCAGGCGATGGGATGGTCACCCATCCTGAGATCAATCTTCTCGGCGCCTGGCTTATACGTATTCTCGTCGAGCGTGACGAGAATATCAGCGCCGCGCCGCCGCGGATTCGTCTTGAACGAGTACCACTCGTCCGTCATGGTCCATTCGGGTTGCACCCCGCGCAAGATGGAATTCTTGCCATCATCGACCTTCAGCCTCGCGGCCTGAAACTGCGGAGACATCGGATGCGACTTGAACTGCGCCCCAATGAGAACATTTGGGTACCAATCCCAGTCATAAAAAAAATCTCCCGCTGAACCATGAACGCCGGCAAACCCGCCACCGTTCTCCATGTAAGCTCTGAAAGCTTGCCGCTGCGAGAGCGTTAGAACATCACCACTGACGTTATTCCAAACGACCGCATCGAACCGCTTCAAATCGGGTCCATCGAAAATCGCGGCATTGTCGGAAAAGAAGAGGTTCCAGTGCTCGCGGTCGGCCATTGCTTTTAACGCGGCCTTTGCGGCGTTCACCGAAGGATCGTCTCGGAACCCATTGCTCTTCGAAAACACCAATATCGACGGATGAGCGACATGCTCCGGCAGGACCGGCGGAGTGTGATCATAGCGCGCACATCTCGCTATTGCGGCCTGGCGCGTAACCTTCACTTGCGCAAGATCCTTATCCAATCTGTCGAGAGCTTCTTCCGGCATTGCGGAGAACTCGGACGACATAATTCGGATCGTCAGAATGTCGGCGAGAGTCGGAGGATCCGCCTTCATAAGAATCGGGGGCAATCTACTGAGGAAGCCTGGAAGGTCGCGTTCGACGACGGCCTTAGCCTGCGGGTTCAAGAGCAGATCCAGCAACGGCGTCCCTCCCGACGAGTAAGGTCTGAAGGCAGCGGGGCAGTCTACTGCGGCATCGCCCGCTGCCGGGGCAGCAAAGCAACCATGTCCCGCGACCAACAAAGCAAAAGCTATCAGGAGGAAGCTCGGCCTTCTCCTCAGCACGTCATAGCGCATCTTCAATACGTCTCCTTCGAAAGCACGACGGATCACGGTCTTCCTAACTCATGCAGCTCAAGCGGGCCGTCGAGTCGCCTCCAGTTGCGACTTCAGGAATGGACCACCCTGCCAGGCGATCTGATCGGGATCGGCGGCCAGGTCACGCCATATCGAAGCAGCAGCGGCAAGGTCCCCTATTGCAAACCCGAAGCTTTCGATTGTGAGCCAACCGTCGTAGCCAATGTTTGCCAAAGCTTGAAAGACGGCCGGCCAGTCAACATGCCCAGTGCCGGGAATGCCACGATCGTTTTCGCACGTATGAACGTGCTTGATGTGCGCGCCGCCGAGTCTCAGCGCCGCTGCCAAATTCTTTTCCTCGACATTGGCATGGAAGGTATCCCAAAGAATGCCTACGGCGGGATCGCCGACCGCATCGCAGAGTGCAACCGCGTCCGCAGTGGTGTTGAGAAAGAACGTCTCGAACCGGTTGAGAGGCTCAATGCAAAGGTCAACCGAATAGCTCTTCAGCACCGGCCCGAGCTGTTGATAGCCTTCAACCGCCGAATTCCATTCTTGCGTCGTCCGGCGTCGGCCGGGCAAAAAGCCAACCGGAGAGTAAAGGGGGCCGGCGATCACCTTTGCCCCTGCCTCGGCAGTTTGTTTAATGCAGTCCGACAGATGAGCCACGGTTTTCTTTCGAGTGGCTGCGTCGTCCGTAATCAGACTGAGTTCGGGGGGCAGCACAGAGCACACTGTGCATCCCAACTGGTTCTCGTCGAGAGCGCGGCGGATGGCGTCAGCTGCAAAGTCGTCGGGCCGGATTAACGTTGCTTCGATTCCATCGAAGCCATGTTCCTTAATTTGAGGTAACAAGCCGAAATCAGCCGGACCGAAATGAGCGCTCCAAAGAAATGTGTTGATCCCGAATTTCATCTCGAATGTCCTGGCGTGTAGGTGCGTACCGAACCACCTTTGGGGAATGGGTCGAGTCTCAGCTTCCTCAACGCAGCTGTTCCTTTCCGCAATTTACACCGATACACCTTTGCCGCCAGCCTAAGACTCGAGTCAAAGTCAGTCGCTTGACAACCCATCGGAGCACCGGCTAAAGTATTTCGTAATTATAGTACGACTTCGAAATGGCCGTTCGTATTCCAACAATTCAATCGAAAAAGCCCGCAGTAGATGGAGAGCCAGCCCCAAATGCCTACCACGGGCATCGGGAACGCCAGCGACGACGGATTCTCGAAGGCGCGGAAGCACTCTTTGATGAACACGGGATCGACAGAGTAACCATGGCAGACATCACCTCAGCGAGTGGCATTCGAGCATCCACTCTCTACCAGTACTTCTCGAATAAGGACGATATTGTCTGGGCCATTCTGAGCGATGCATTTAAGGAGGTCGCTCAGCGCACGGAGAAAAAACTCGAGAGCGCCAAAACCGGGCTAGCCAAAATCACCACGCTCCTCGACTTGATCGCCACCGAGCTTTGGAACAATCCGGCTAAGGTTCGCTTCTTGGCGCAATTCGATGCCATGTATGCAAGGCACTGGCCCGCCGAGCGCATGCTCACGCTGGAAGCTCAAATCAATCCGAAGGGTTTTGAATTTTTCGGCGAACTGGTTCGGGAAGGGATCGCCGACGGTTCTCTCCGGCCTGACCTGGACCCTGATCTCACGATGCATGCCGTGATTAATGCAGTCATCGGGGCGCAGCGCCGCCTCGCGTCCTTGGGAGACAAAGTCGAATTGGAGTATGGACAACCGATTGAGCGGCTGTTCCTTGAAACGATCCGCATCATCGTGCTCGGGCTACGCGCCCCCGAAAGCGCTGCTCACTCCAAATGTTCCGAATCTTCAAACTCCAGGAAAAGTAGCACCAGAAAGAGACGTCCGTGAAAATCTATTCTTGGATGATGATGGCGCTTGCATCGCTTCTTCCCGTTGCGATGCAGGCAGCAGCTAGTGACTCGCCCAGGTTAGAGCTGTCGGCGGATTCCGGATGGAAATTCCTGCTAGGGGATCCAAGCGGCGCGGAGGCACCCTCGTTTCAAGATCAAGCATGGCGTACAGTGCAACTGCCTCACGATTGGAGCATCGAGGGCCGGCCGGAGAAGACGAACCCGTCGGGCCCTGGCGGCGGTTTTTTCCCTAACGGCACGGGGTGGTATCGCAAGACGTTCAGCGCCCCTACGGATTGGAAGAACAAGCGGGTCAGCGTCGAGTCTGACGGCGTTTATCGAGACGCGACGATCTATCTGAACGGGCAGAAGCTGGGTACGCAGCCCTATGGCTATACCAGCTTCCAAATGGATCTGACGCCGCAGTTGAGCTTCACAGATCCCAATGTCTTAGCCGTGCGGGTGGACAACTCCGCGCAGCCGAACAGCCGTTGGTACAGCGGCTCTGGCATCTATCGACATGTGCGGGTCGTCATCACGAACCCATCGCACGTGGCGCATTGGGGGGTGTTTGTCACCACGCCAGATGTGACGGACACGTCCGGGAAAGTTCAGGTCCACACGACGGTGGTCAACGATTCGGATGCGGACGGCGGACTGACGCTGCAGACAACGCTGTTGGATCGCATCGGAAACGCGGTAGGAACCGCACAATCCTCTGTCCAAGCGGCAGCCCACAAGGAGACGGAAACGAGCCAGGATATTGCTGTGGCTAATCCGGCTCTGTGGTCCCCTGAGTCGCCCGTTCTGTACCGTGCGGTGACCCGAGTTCTGAAAAACGGTCAGGTGATTGATCAGGTGGTCACGCCCTTCGGCATCCGGTCCATCGCGTGGTCGGCTGAGAAGGGGCTCGTCCTAAACGGCAAGTCAATCAAGCTCACTGGCGGCAGCGTTCACCACGACAACGGCCCGCTTGGCGCTATGGCTTTCGATCGTGCCGAAGAACGCAAAGTCGAGTTACTGAAGTCTGCCGGGCACAATGCGGTACGAACGGCCCACAACATTCCGTCACCTGCGTTCCTCGATGCCTGCGATCTGTCCTTCGCCCAAAATAGATCCGCTGGTGAATCAATGCCTTAGAGACTAATTGGCGAACCACAGCCGACTAACCGCACAACGGAGACCGAGCGCAAGCAACAGCAGCAGCAGTGGAAGCGGGAGCAAGACTTACGCGATAAGACCCATCAGCAGAACCGGGAACTTTTGGACGCGGTAGTGAAAAAAGCTCCAGCGACTCTCAAACGGGCCGATTTCGAAATGCTTGTACTCGCGTTCATTAAGAGTCTTTCAATTGACGATTTCGAGGCCGTGGCCGACCAATACAAAGTGGACACCGAGAAAGTTCAGACAGACCAGGATCTCGCTGATCTGTTGCGAAAAAAGGTCACAACAATGACTGAACAACAGCTGGTTCGCACCTTGATTGAACTCGCTCTTCTTCCCTTCGGGCATTCCTACAAGGAGCTCGCGGCTGACAATCTTTTGGTGCTAGTGTCAATCGGCCCTGGGGTTCAGCGACCTGCTGAAGGACGCATGCAGGTCTTCCTTCATGCCACGCTCGATGATGCCAGCCGGCTCACCCCGCACGCTGTTGTGGCGCAGCCAGGGCGAGCAGTTAGAAAGAACTATTCCAATACGCGTTTTGACCCTTATAGTTGTCATCGGGCAAATTCTTGAGGATGGCACGCTTGACGTCGAGCGCGTTCATCTGCCCTTGCGTCTTGTATAGCACTTCACCCGTTGTACTGATGAGAGCCGTAAACGGCGCCCCGCCTGTCCAGCCTGCCCCAAAGACGGAGACGCCGTCGGCGGGGTCGTCGCTGTTAACTAGCAGATTTCGGTTGACGGCGTGCTGCTGTTTGAGAAACTTCAGGACCATGTTTTTCTCATCAGGCGCGTTGATGCTGACCGTGACGATGTCGAGCTGGCGCTGGCGATACATCCGTACCATCTTCTGCAAATCGGGGAACTCCGCAACGCAGGGCGCGCACCACGTAGCCCAGAAGTTCACCAGAACAAGTTTGCCGGTCCCCGCATTCTCGCGTAGCGCTTTGAGTTGGTCGAGCGAGATCAGGTCAACCGAGACAGGCTCCTGTGCTTCCTGTGCGATCTCGGCATTAGCGCCCGTCTCCTTATATGCCCATTTGGTCGAGCAACCAACAGCAGGAGTATCGGTAACCGCGACGGTGCGCCCCGCCAGGAGAGCATCAATCGCGTCTCGAGCCTCGTGCTTCTTCACAAGTTCCTCACGCGGATTGCTGTCTATGCGGCCTTCGTAGCGCAATTTGCGTTCCTGATCAAAGATAAAGGCGTGCGGGGTAGCAGTAGGTCCGTACTTGAGTGCCACGGATTGAGTTGCGCCGTCGGATAGATACGGATAAGCCATGTGACGATAACTGGCCCGTATCTTCATCTCGTCGAGTGAATCGCCAACATCGGTATAACCCATCTCGCTGAGATGAACGGCTCTTGGATCATTAGGGTTGATCGCTATAAGCTCCACGCCCCGATCCTTATAATCGGCGGCAAGTTGCTTGATACGCTTCTCGTACATCTGGGCAACCGGGCAGTGATCGCAAGTGAAAACGATCACAAGGATTTTGCTTGCGGCATAATCCTTGAGCGCGTGCATCTTTCCATCGACGCCAGGCAGGTCGAAATCAGGCGCTGGCGAGCCGATTTTCAAAATCGGAGGTACGTCCTTCGACGCGGGAGTGCTGTCGTCCTGCGCGCGGACCAAGGAAATTCCTAAGCAGGCCAGTGCGATGATTGCGTGGTACGTTCTCGGAGTCTTGATCAAAGTTTTCCCTTACCTAAGCCGGGAGAGGCAAGTCTGCAGATCCAGCTTGATTTTATCCCTATGATTTAGCGCCACTCCCGCATAACGCGATCCGTCGAATTCAACCTTCCGTGATGAGGGACGGCTGAGCAAGTAAAGATTCGCTCCGCACCAGGTCCGTAGGTCTCACGGCCTCGTGCCACGTGGACATCGGCTCCGTCCACCAGCAGTTCACAGGGCCGCGGGCGGGAGTTGTAATTTGATGACAACACGAATCCATATGCGCCAGTCGTTCGGATGGCGAGCAAGTCGCCGGCCTTCAAATCCGGAA
>DATAYL010000506.1:0-5432 GCA_036272575.1 Bryobacteraceae bacterium
TGCATGTGCGGGAACATTCCGACGACTTTCACTTCGCGCGCGAACTCGATCTCGGAATCGACGCGATAATCCGGGTTCTTGGGCGGAATGGCGAAGTCAGAATTGAGATCGGCGATCGTGACCACACGTTCCCGAACGGGCGTTTTGGCGAAGGTGAAGCCGATCTTGCTTCGGTCAGTGGCGGCTGTGCCGTTCGTCGTATAGTGGACCTCGAAGATGACATCGGAGCCGGCTTTGATCAGCTTGGCGCGACCATCGGGCAGGATGGTGGGTGGCGCGCCAGGAGCGTAGCCGACGAGAAAACTCGAATCGTTCTTCTCGGATTCCTTCTCTTTGTCCGATGGAACGAAGGGTTTGCCGGGGGTGATGCCTTGCATCCATTTTGAGCCGGGCGGCCGAACCCAGGCGATTACGTGATGAACAACCTTGCGATTGCCGGGGCGCACTTCCGCCATTTGGACCCAGGTGTTCTTCTTGAAGCTGAGCGGAATGAGGAAGTATTGATATTCGAGCGTGCCGGTCGCAGGGACTAAGAACTCGCTCGGCATGTCGAGCACCAGGTCTGGGTTGGCGATGTTCCAGCCGTCGAGAAAGCGAGGGGGCGGCGGGAGGTCTTTCGGATCGCCTTCGGGGGCCCCTCGCTTGGCCCACGCGACAAGCGTGTCGATCTCGGCTTGGGACAGGGTGCGCTCGTTCGAGAATCTTCCGTAATGCGGGTCGGCAAACCAGGGCGGCATTTTGCGCAGGGCAACCGCCTCCTTGATCGCGGCAGCATAGGGGCGCACCTCTTTATAGGTAGTGAGCGGCATGGGCGCCGCTTCGCCCGCGCGATGGCACGCCTGGCAATTACGCTGCAGAATAGGCGCTATATCACGGCTGAAAGTGGGAGCAGGCGAAACGGCGGCAGCTTGTAACAGTGAAATTCCGCAGGCAAGGATCGGGCCAATGAGTGCGGCGCGCATAGTGACAATAGTTTAGCCAAAGTTTCCGCTCACCCTCAGGACGTATTGACTTCCTGTAGGTCGCCGGGCTATGCTTCTTGCAGAAATCCGATAGGTAAACAATGGCTGAATCGAAAACTGAACTGTTGCGCGGCACCCTGGATCTGCTGATTCTGAGAGCTCTCACCCTGAACCAAGATCACGGGGTGGGGATTGCCCGCCGGATTGGGCAGATTACGAAAGGAACCTTCGAGGTCAAGCCGGGTTCACTTTTTCCGGCGTTACACCGGCTTGAAGAGAAAGGATGGCTCGCATCGCAGTGGGGCGATTCGGAAAATATGCGGCGAGCGAAATATTACAAGCTCACCCGAGCCGGCCGGAAACAGATTGAAAGCGAAATGGCGAACTGGACGCGCGTCTCGAAAGCCATCAACTGGGCAATTGAAGCGACCTCCGAGCAATAGGCTGTGAACATTGTCAATCTGCTGCGGAATCTATTTCGGAAAAGACGCGTCGAGCAGGAGATTGACGACGAGCTGAAGTTTTACGTCGAGAGCCTGACGCAAGAGGGCGTGGATGCAGGGATGGCGGCGGAAGAAGCGCGGCGTGCAGCGCGAATGAAGTTGGGCAGTACGGAATCGGTGAAGGATGCCGTGAGGGATGTGAAGGCAGGAGCGAGGATGGAACGAATTTGGCAGGATTTGCGCTATGGGTTTCGCGCGCTGCGGAACAAGCCGGGCTTCACCGTGGCAGCGGTGCTGGTGCTGGCCTTGGGCATTGGGGCGAACAGCGCCGTATTTAGCTTGATTAATGCGTTCCTGCTGAAGCCGCTGGATGCGACTAGGCCCGAAGAACTGGTGAGCGTCCATAGCCGGGACACCAAGCATCCCGACACCTACCGGGCCTTCTCGTATCCGAACTACGTCGATATTCGCGACAACAACCCGGCTTTTTCCAGTCTGCTGGCGCACAATCTGGCACTGATAGGCGTAAAGGAAGGCGACACTACGCGCCGGACTTTTGCCGATATCGTCTCAGCCAATTACTTTTCGACGCTCGGTGTTCCGCTCCTGAAGGGCCGCGCATTCCGGCCCGAAGAAGAAAAGCCGGGCAATGACTTGACTGCTATCGTGACGTATTCGTTCTGGAAAAAGACCGGGCAAGACCCGCGCATTCTGGGCAAGCAACTGCGCATTAACGGTCACTTGTTCACGGTGATCGGAGTCACTCCCGAAGGTTTCACCGGTACTTTGGCATTTCTCAGCCCCGAGTTGATATTGCCGCTAGGAGCTTACAACCTGGCGATGAACGATTTCGAGAGCCATGGCAAGCCGCTGGCCGCGCGCGACAACAACACTCTCTTCCTGGTTGGCCGGTTGAAGAAGAGCGTAACGAAGCAATCGGCCAACGCCGGACTCGCCGCCGTTGCCGCGCGTCTGGGAAAGAGCTCTCCGGCGGAAAACAAGGACCAGATGCTATTCGTCGATGCGCTGCCGCGCTCGGAGATTTCAACGAATCCCACGGACGATAGCGAGCTGGGTATCGTAGCCATGCTGCTGATGTCGATGGCGGCGGTGGTCTTGCTTATCGCTTGTTTGAACCTGGCCAATATGATGATGGCCAAAGGCGCTGCCCGGCGGAAGGAGATTGGCGTGCGGCTGGCCATCGGAGGGAGCCGGCAGCGCATCGTGCAGCAACTCATTACCGAAGGTCTGATCCTGGCTGTGCTGGGAGCTGGAGCCGGGCTCGTCGCCTCATGCTGGAGCACAAAGATTTTTATGAGCTCGCTCGCGCGATTGATTCCAGGGGAGATCGTCTACAACGGGGCGCCGGACGCACGTGTGCTGGCCGCGACGCTCGGATTTTGTGCGCTAAGCGTAATCGTTTTCGGTTTGTTTCCAGCCTGGAAGCTCTCGCAGCCGGACACCTGGTCCGATTTAAAAGAGAGTGCGGGGGAGGACATGAGCGGCCGCCCCCGGCGGCTATTCTCGCGCGGTAACTTGCTGGTTATGGCGCAACTTTCGCTGTCGTTGATGCTGCTGACCGCGGCAGGGCTATTTGTGCATAGTGCTTTCCGCGCAGCCGACGTGCAACCCGGTTTCTCGATCCAAAATCAAATGCTGGCGGAGGTGGATGCCAGCATGACGAACTACGACGAAGCACATGGCCGCCAGCTTTATACTCGACTCAGGGAAAGGCTGCAAGGGATTCCCGGCGTGGAGTCGGTGGCGATGGCGGCTGTTGTCTCGTTTGGCGAAACGGACCTGGGAACAAGCGTGACGCCCGCGAACTTCACAGCCTCGAAGGAACATTCGCCAGTCAACGCCCGTTTCAATATCGTGACTGACGGTTATTTCCGCACGCTCGGCATTCCTTTGCTGCGGGGCCGCTCGTTCGCCGCGGCCGAGAACATGCCGGCTTCGCATTCCCATGTTGCCATCCTCGACAAGACGGCGGCTGAGAGATTGTTTCCGAAAGGTGACGCGATCGGGAAACAGATTCGCCTGGATCAAGATAATGACCGGGGAATCTGCGAAGTGGTAGGCGTGGCCGGCGATATCCGCCAGAGGATTTTCCTGGGGCGGCCCGGACCTGAGGTATACGTTCCTTTCGGTCAGCGGTATCAGGCGGACATGCAGATCCATTTGAAGGTTGCGGCGAGCGGCCCGGCGGCGGAGGCGAGTATGCTCAAGGCCATACGGCATGAAATTCGCGCGACCGATGAACGGCTGCCGCTGCTCGCACTGAAGACGATGCGCGGGCATCTGGAATCGGGAGGTGAAATGTGGCTGGTGCGCGCGGGTGCTCATATATTCGAGATTTTCGGCGGAGTAGCGCTGCTACTTGCGGTGATCGGCTTGTATGCGGTGAATGCCTATACGGTGGCTCGGCGGACACGCGAAATCGGCATTCGGATGGCGATCGGCGCTGACGCTGCGGCGACGCGGCGCATGATCCTGAGCCAGGGCCTCGGCGTAACTGCGGTCGGGGTTGGTATTGGACTGCTGCTAGCGCTCGGGGTTGGTCCGGTGCTGGCGGGGTTTCTTTACGGCGTCGGTCGGTTCGATCCGATTGTTCTTTTGGCAGCGTCGGCAGTATTGACAGGAGTCGCTCTGCTGGCTTGTTACCTGCCTGCGCGTCGAGCTTCCCGCATCGATCCGATGATTGCGCTCCGCTACGAATAAATGCGCAGGACGACTACCGTCATGTCGTCGTGTTGCGGTGCTCCTGCGGCGAAGGTTTGCGCAGCCGTCATGATGCGATTCATGGATTCTACGGCGGCTAAGCCGTCGCACGTTTTCACGAAATCAATTAACCTGGTTTCGGTCCACTCCTCTTCTTGCTCGTTCATCGATTCGGAAATGCCGTCGGTAAATAGCACCAGAAGGTCTTCGGGTTCCAGAGAGAAAGAGCCCTGCTCGTAGCAGGAATTCGGCAGGAGACCGACCGGCGGACCGCCTACATCTAAACGGAAGACTTGGGTTCGGCGCAGAACGATGGGTGGGTTGTGGCCCGCATTCACGTACGAGAGATGGCGGGTTTGTGGATCATACTCGGCGTAGAAGAAGGTGGCATAGCGATTGATGGAAGAAGCGCCATAAACGAGATTGTTCACCCGTTGGATCAGCTCAGTGAGACTCTCGACAACGGCGGCCTGCCCTCGCAGTGACGCTCCGAGGCTGGCCATCATAAGAGAAGCGCCGATGCCCTTACCCGAGACATCGCCGATGGCGACGCCGAGTTTGCCTTCCGGTAATTCGAGGAAATCGTAATAATCTCCGCCGACTTCGCGCGCCGGGCGGCAGAGCCCGGCATAGCCCAAACCAGAAATAGAAGGGAAACGCTGCGGGAAGAGGTGCTCCTGCACCTCGCGGGCGATTTCAAGTTCGCGCTTCAGGCGCTCGCGCGCGGCGAGTTCGTTACCCATGGCCGTAGTAAGCCGGGACACCTCTAGCGCCAGCCCTGTCTGCGCTGCCACCGAGTTCAGCAGTCGAACATCGGTACTGGAATACGGCGCTTCGGAGAGTTTTTGGCCCAGGCTGATGAAGCCGAGCAACTCATCCTTTACCGAGAACGGCAGCAGGAGTTCGGAGCGAAGAGCTGCCAATTGGCCGCGCTCCTCGTCACTCATTGCGGCCGTCTTGTAAATCCAGGAAGCGGGATCGTCGAAGTAGACTCGGGTGGGTTGCTTCTCGTCCTTTAGCACTTGCACCGTGGCAGCATTCGGAGGGAAAGCGAGATCGGGAAGCGTGCCATAACCAAGCGCGTGTGCTGGGCTATAGGGTCCGTTCCCGTCGAGCAGCACGGCTACTTGTTTTACGTGGAGAGAGTCTGAGATGCGCTGAGCGACGGTTTCGAGCAGCGGTTTGGTTTCGACAATGGAGCGCACATTTTCGGCGAGATCACTGAGGATTTGCTCGGCGTTGTAGGCATCGCGGAAGAAGCGGCGATCGACCCAGACCGCGAGCCGTTGCGTTGCGCCGTGGAGCA
>DATAYL010000507.1:0-4329 GCA_036272575.1 Bryobacteraceae bacterium
GCTACGAAGTTCCCTAATCATTCTTGTCGTGCGACGTCGCTTCGATTTCTGGCTTACAGCCGGACCTCGTTCCTCGTAACTGACCCCCTGGTGCAGAATGATCCAAATCAATCGACAGAGCCGATGCGTAATTGCTCCGATAGTTTGCCCATGTCCCAGGCGCGGCACCAGCCGACGGTACACAACCTCGAAGATGCTTCCTTTTTGCTTGACCGCGGCACTAGCCGCCTGGTTGAGGATCCGTCGCATGTGACGATTACCCTTGGGGCAGCGGGTGCTCTTGTTCATCCCCGCGCTCTCTTCGTCTCCAGGACACACGCCCACCCATGAGGAGAGATTCTTGGACGAAGCAAAAGTCGCCGCCGTGGCACCTACTTCAGCGATGATCTGCTGTGCGGAATCCGGTCCCAGGCCGGGCACCTCCGCCAGCCGTTGTACTGCGTCCTGATGCTGCTTGAGCAGACGCGCCATCTCCTGGTCCATTTGCCCGATCTGCTCCTCGATCAGTTGCACTTCCTTTAGCGCCATCTTCAGCAGTCGGCGGTAGACGGGATTCAACTCGCTGCACGCGCCAAGCGCGTCACGCAACTGTGCCGGCGTAGCACGCAACCGTGTATCGGCCAACGCGGTCAGAGCCGCGGGGTCAGTTTCCCCCTCGGCCAATGCCTGCAGCATGCGCCGAGCGCTGGCTCCCATCAGATCTGAGACTAGACTGGACAACTTAATATGCGCTTCTTCCAACAGACCCTCTAATTGGTTTTGCAATCGCACATGATTGCGCCTCAACTGGTGCTTTCCACGCATCACCGTGCGCCAAAGGCGCTGCTCGACATCCGGCACGAAGCTGAGCACCAGTTCGTGCGCTACCAGCCGTTTCACCAGTCGTTCGGCATCGGGAAAATCTCTCTTTCGTCCCTGCCGCCCGCGATTAGATTGCGCCTGCGCCAGATGCAAGGTTCCCGAAAGAGGCTCGGCGCCTTCCCGCTTCTGGCACCTCGGCTTCCAGTACTGCTCCAGTGCTCCCCAAACCGGTTTCCAATATTGAGCCGTGGATTCCATCACCGCTTCTTCCACCGTCTGCTCCAGCAGCCATTCCGCCAATAATCGAAGTTGCTCGGGGTTGCTACCAAAATGGCGTCGCTCAAACTGGTACTCGCCTTCGACGTGCACGTCGGCCACAACTACGGCCAACATTCTTTTATGAACATCGATCCCGGCTACTCTGTAGGACATAACGCTTCCTTCCGGCGCGAGCGGAGAGCGTGCCGCAAGTACGTTAATCAAGGTCGCGGGCTATTATCACTCCCAGCGGGAGAAGACAATGCCCATTTATTCGCTCAACACACACGCTCCGGATCAGACAATCTGACGGCGTTAACTGCTCCATTGAGTTCTCGATCTCGCCGCTCTGGCCAGCTGCAATGATAGCCCCGAGCGTGGACCACGACTTGGGCGGCGAAGTCCAAGTGCCCTCCGGTTCATTTTCATGAGGTTTCGTGGGCCGTAGGCCCGTCAAGACAATCTGGAGTGATCCGGCGCGAAAGAGTGGTGTGGCGATGTGAGGCAGATCGCCGGATCAGTTTAGATTGAGCCGTTTGAAGGAAGGCGAGCGCGTTTGCGGCGGACGCGGCCAGTTTGGCAATCAGCCGCTATGGGATTTGAATGCGATTTCGAAGCTTCGGATGACTTGCGGGAGCACTGAGGCGTGCAAATCTGATCGGATGGAAAGTGTTTTTGAGGATGGAAGGGACGGCGGAAGCAACAACTGCGTGAGCTGAAAGAGCAGGATTGCTGCGGAAGCGACAATCCGAACACACGTATCGTGTTCGCGCCGAAGGTTTCGTTGATCTCGCCGTGCCTCGTGAGCGATTAAGAGCTGTCAAGGCGAAGCCCCCTTTCCGCCGATTGAGAGTTGAGTTCCGCAGCAGTGAAACTCTGGAGAGGAAGCATCGAGCCACCGCAACGTGGACACTGCCACACTGCTGCAGAACTTGCTTGGGGTGGGATCGCATCCTGGCAGTTAGGTGCGGGCATTCGCAGCAGCTGTTGGCAAAGCGGTAATAACCCCTTGCGCCGACGATTGGCTAGGAACCCG
Source organism: Bryobacteraceae bacterium (assembly GCA_036272575.1). Classification (GTDB taxonomy): domain Bacteria; phylum Acidobacteriota; class Terriglobia; order Bryobacterales; family Bryobacteraceae; genus Bog-105. The sequence goes on from DATAYL010000507.1 coordinate 2,096, forward strand.
AAGAATCGGATGCGGACGAAGCCATGCGGCAGCACATGGAGAAGAAAGCGGCGCAGGAACTCCTCCGCCGTGATGGTCATCAGCTTCTGTTTGCTGCCGTGCGCGTAATCCTTCCAGCGGAAAGTGACTTGGCCATCAGCGAAGGCAACAATCCGGTGGTTGGATATGGCGACGCGATGTGTGTAGCGGGCCAGGTAATGAAGGACGTGCTGCGGACCTCCGAAAGGAGGTTTCGCGTAGACTACCCAGTCTTGACGGAACAGCGAACGAAGAAAAGAACGGAAAGCCCGTTCTTGGGTAAGTGGCTGAAGACTGCCTGGAAACGCTAACTGGCGTTTCCTAAAAGCTCTCTTCAGCCCTGCCGTGAACTTCCCCCGGAACACACGACTGAGCACCTTCACGGGTAAAAAGAATGCGTAACGAGGGTGAACCCAGTGCTGGTGATCAGGCGAAAGGCCGCCAGCCGGAATCACACAATGAGCATGTGGATGGTGCAGGACGTTCTGACCCCAGGTATGCAGCACGCTCATGAAGCCGATGTCAGCACCCAAGTGCTTGGGATCAGCAGCGATCTCCAGGCAGCGTTGCTGCGCTGGCGCGGAATAGCAGATCATACAAGACTTTCTTGTTGGAGAGAGCCAGTTGCGAAAGCTGATGTGGCAACGTGAAAACCACGTGCACATACGGAACATCCAGCAGTTCCTTTTCGCGGGCAGCGAGCCACTGGTCGCGAGTGTTGCTCTGGCACTTAGGGCAGTGGCGATTACGACACGAGTTATAAGAGATGGCCTGATGACCGCAGCGAGAGCACTGATCCAGATGGCCGCCCAGCGCCGCTGTGCGGCAGCGCTCGATAGCGCGCAGCACGCGGAGATGTGCCCATGTTAATCGGGATCGATTCTTCTCGATAAAGCTTTTACCCGCTGCACGAACGATATCGGCCACCTCGAAGGGTGGCGGATTCATCTCTTATGCAGTTTGCGGGAGCGCTTCACTTGCTCGGGGCTGGAGATCTCGACTTTATCGAGTGGTGTGCCCGCCGCCTTCAGATGCCGTTCGGACAGATGCAGATAGATGGAAGTCGCTTTCAGGTCAGAGTGACCGAGCAGCAACTGCACTGTAGGCAAGTCCGCTCCGCCTTCCAGTAAATGGGTCGCGAAACTATGGCGCAGCAAATGGGGGCGGACGTCTTTTGTGATGCCGGCAGTTTGCGCGGCTTCCCGGCAAGCCTCCCAGAGCACTTTGGGGGTAATCGGCTTATCAGCTCGCCAACCGTCTTTGGTTCCCGGAAACAGATACGTCTTGGGGTGCATCCAGCGCCAGTACTCACGCAAGGTCTCGAGCAGCTTCGGACTGAGCGGGACATTGCGGTCACGGTTGCGTTTGCCATGCCGGATGTGGATTACCATGCGCACGCTGTCAATGTCCTCGACCTTGAGATGACACAGCTCGGCTCGACGCATGCCGGTCGAGTATAGCGTCATCAACATGGCGCGATGGAACAGATTACTTGCCGAATCGATGAGCCGGACTGCCTCTTCCTGTGTCAGGATGAGCGGCAGTCGGCGGGGCGCTCTCGGGTACGGCACTTCTTCCAGCGGGTAGTTCCGCTTCAGCGTTTTACAGAAGAAGAAGCGCAGCGCCGCAATATGATTGCGGATCGTCCGCACACCCTGCTTCCGCTCATTCAATAAATATAGTTGGTAGGTCCGGATCTCGTCTGGCCCGAGTTGATCCGGCGGCCGATGGAAGTATTTTGCAAAATCCGCAACGGTCTTGAGGTATCCCGTTACGGTAGTCTGTGCATAATAACGGCGCTGGAGTTCCTCCAGCATCAGTTTGCGTAAATGGGTCACAAGCTTCTCCTTGTGACCCGCTACTTTATCGATCTCTACTCATCGGTCATCGCCCACGCGTAGCGTCCGCCGCGCGATCGGCTTCGTTCTGACGGCCTAGGGTTTACGAATCGATGCACCGCACCTGCTTTGGCCAGCAAATGCCTTTTCGGATAGCAGATGAGAACGGCGTTTGATCGGCATAGGGGCGGTGGTCACCCACCGACCCCTGCCACACCACCGTGCGTACGGGTCCGTACACGGCGGTTCGAGAAGTTAGGCTTTCACTCCTCGACTAATGATGGAAGGCCGAGCGCTTTGAAGTAGGTATTGGAAAGCCCCACAGAGAGAGCTTTGGCCCGCGCGAGATACCAAGGGCCGAGACCGCTGCCGGCGGTG
>DATAYL010000508.1:0-7965 GCA_036272575.1 Bryobacteraceae bacterium
GGAGCACCACGTGGAGAGCTTGCAAGAAGACAGAAAAGAAAACACCTCAAGCGAATCGAAATGCCCGGTGAGTCACAGTGCTGGCAATGGCAACAGCAACGGCCGGAGCGCGCGTAGGACGAATCGTGATTGGTGGCCCAACCACCTGAATTTGGAACTGCTGCACCAGCACTCCAACCTGTCGAACCCCATGGAAGAGGAATTCGACTACGTGGAGGAGTTTAAGAAACTCGATTATTGGCAGCTGAAGAAAGACCTGGCTGCGGTGATGACCGACTCGCAGGATTGGTGGCCGGCAGACTTCGGCCACTACGGCGGATTGATGATCCGTATGGCGTGGCACGCGGCCGGCACTTATCGGACATTTGACGGCCGAGGCGGCGGTGGACGCGGACAGCAGCGCTTTGCGCCCCTGAACAGCTGGCCTGACAACGTCAACCTGGATCGCGCACGACGGCTACTCTGGCCGGTGAAGCAGAAGTATGGCAAGCAGATCTCCTGGGCTGATCTGATGATTCTGGCCGGCAACGTCGCGCTAGAGACGATGGGCTTCAAGACCTTCGGCTTCGGTGCCGGACGCCCGGACGTCTGGGAGCCCGATCACGACGTCGATTTCGGCTCTGAGGCCGCTTGGCTGGGTACTGATAAGCGTTACAGCGGCGACCGTGAGCTCGCCAACCCGTTTGGTGCGACCACCATGGGTTTGATCTATGTCAACCCCGAAGGCCCTGAAGGAAAGCCCGATCCGGTTGCCGCGGCACGGGACATCCGCGTAACCTTCGGCCGCATGGCTATGAACGATGAGGAGACAGTTGCTCTCATCGCCGGCGGCCACACCTTCGGGAAGACTCACGGGGCGGCGCCCGGAGCTCACCTCGACAAGGAACCTGAAGGGGCACCGATCGAGAACCAGGGACTTGGCTGGACAAGTGCCTACAAGACTGGCATTGCCGGCGACGCCATCACCAGTGGAATAGAGGTGACCTGGAGCACGAAGCCGAAGCAGTGGAGCCTCGACTATTTCGAGCACCTGTTCAAGTACGAGTGGGAGGTGACCAAAGGTCCCGGTGGCGCATACCAGTGGAAGCCCAAGGGCGATGCTGGCGCGGGAACGGTGCCCGATGCGCACGACCCTAACAAGAAGCATCAGCCGGGTATGCTGACCACCGATATTTCGATGATCGCCGACCCCGAGTACCGGAAAATCTCAGAGCGTTTCTATAAGAACCCGGATCAGTTTGCCGACGCTTTCGCGCGTGCATGGTTCAAGCTGACCCACCGCGACATGGGTCCGCGCGCCCGCTATGTGGGCCCTGAAGTGCCAAAAGAGGAGCTAATCTGGCAGGATCCGGTCGCGCCGGTGGATCATCCGCTGGTCGACGAGGCGGACATCAAGGCGCTGAAGGAGAAGGTGCTGGCTTCCGGTCTTTCGGTTTCGGAGTTGGTCTCGACAGCATGGGCTTCGGCGTCCAGTTTTCGCGGATCGGATAAGCGCGGCGGTGCAAACGGCGCTCGCATCCGGCTTGCTCCGCAGAAGGATTGGGAGGTGAACCAGCCGGCGCAGTTGGCTCGCGTCTTGAAAGCGCTGGAGAAGATACGGAGCGAATTCAACGGCTCGGCGTCGGGCGGCAAAAAGATTTCCCTGGCGGACTTGATCGTGCTTGCGGGTGGGGCAGCCATCGAGAAGGCGGCAAAGGACGCCGGCATCGACGTGACGGTTCCCTTCACGCCGGGACGCACGGACGCTTCGCAGGAGCAGACGGACGTTGAATCGTTCGCGCCGCTCGAGCCCAAGGTGGACGGCTTCCGTTCCTACGGGTACAAGAACCCTGAGCCGGCGGAGGTGGCGCTGCTGGACAAGGCGCAACAGATGCGGCTGACCGCACCGGAGATGACGGTGCTGATTGGCGGCCTGCGCGTGCTGAATACCAATTTTGGCGGCACGAAGTTTGGTGTCTTCACTGACCGCCCGGAGACGTTGACGAACGATTTCTTCGTCAACCTTCTGGACATGAAATATGTGTGGAAGGCGACGAGCGATTCGCAGGACACCTTCGAAGGCAGCGAGCGGAAATCGGGCAGCCCAAAGTGGAAGGCCACACGCGCCGACCTGATCTTCGGCTCGAACGCACAGTTGCGGGCGGTGTCGGAGGTTTATGCCTGCTCGGATTCACAGCCGAAGTTCGTCAAAGACTTCGTAAGCGCCTGGCATAAGGTAATGAATCTCGATCGCTTCGACATCGTTCAGACCGTCTAGCTTCTTTGCCAACGTGAGTGCCGCGGGGCTTTTTCACCTATTCAGTCGAAGTGTAACGACGCGTTCCCATCTCTGTTTGCTGACGGCAATAGCAAAGAAGTTCACAAGCCTGCTGTGGTGTGACGCGCTGTCGTGCGACGCACGACGAATGACGGTATGGCACGTTGATAAAGCTCAGCGCCACGTTGTAGCGCAGCCTCACCTCTCGCACTTCACGAGCTACCCGGGAGCTGAAACGATGCCGCCATTCTCGCCCGACGGTAAACAGATCGCGTATGTACGTGGCCAACTTGAGCCCTCTAGCAGGTGAAAAGGGCAGACCGGTCAAGCCAATATTTATACAAAACTGATAGGAGCGCAGACGGAACTCCGACTGACCAATCACCCTGGTACTGACGAGTCTCCCGCCTGGTCGCCTGACGGGCAATTCGTTGCTTATTACCGGGATCAGCCGGGTTTTTCGGGCATTTACATTGTTTCCGCGTTAGGTGGTCACGAACGCCGGGTTACAGCCTACGAAGGTAAGCTTCAGGGACTCGCTTGGCTGCCAGACGGCCAGCGACTTCTCGTATCGCGATTATTCGAGGGATCTCAATCCTCCCCTCTGGTTGAAGTCTCTGTGGATACCGGCGCTTGCCATCCGTTCACGTCGCTGCCTCCGGGCGTCGAGGGTGATGCATGGCCGACGATTTCGAACGATGGAAAGAGGTTAGCCTTTATACGTGCCACGAGTTCTGACAATCTCGTCTGCTTCGTGGACCTATCTTCGAACGGGACGCCCCGGTGCTGGCCACTTGGACTGATTTGGCCAGAAGGACTCGCCTGGGCGGGGCTGGGCAAGGCAATCGTTGTGTCCGGCATTCGACGAGATAGCGGATGGAGTCTTTGGCGTTGTGAGAACGAAAACGAGCCGGCAGTAGCACTGACGTCAGGGGAGCAAGTAGCCGTCTCACCCACTATTTCACCGCAAGGGGATCGGTTTGGCGTATGTCCTTTCGCGGCGGAACACGAATATATGGGAATTGAACGTTACCGCAGAGACTCCCGTAAGTACTGACCAAGCAAGACTGCTGGACCCGTCCAACGGTATAGACCCCGATCCCGCTTTCTCGCCAGACGGCGGCAGAGTGGCCTTCATGTCGGACCGCAGTGGTTCGCAGGAAATTTGGGTTACGGATCCGGAAGGCCATTCGTCCGTGCAGTTAACGCACTTCGGCGGCCCGATGGTGGGTTCACCCAGCTGGTCACCGGAGGGATCGAAAGTTGCGTTTGATTCCAATTGCCAGATTTATGTGATTGGTGTCGATGGCGGAATACCGGGACAGCTCACACGGTTTGGTGAGAATTGCGCTCCTTCTTGGTCTCGTGACGGAAAGTTTATCTATTTCGGATCCAATAGAAGCGGCGACTTTCAGATCTGGAGAACTTCTGCACTGAGCGAAGAGACTGCGTCACAACCAGCAGTCCAAGTTACTCAGGGTGGCGGCTTCCGCGGCTTCGAATCTGCGGACGGAAGGTATTTGTATTACGCGAAAGGTCGGGGGAAAAAAGGCTTATGAAGGAGGACTCTTCATCTACTCCAAACGGCAAATAGGAAACTGTCTTGGGGTCGCTGCAGGAATGGGGCTGGTGGGCACCAAGCCCACGGATGATTCACTTCCTGGAGTTCTCGCCTTCCCTCAGTCCGCGCGTTCAGTTGAAGAGTCTCAGCCTGTCGGACGGCCGGATAACCGAGATAAGCGGGCTTCCCAACCCTGTCGTGAGCGAAAGTCCGCGATTGCTGCGTCCCAAGACGGGAAGCGAGTGCTATATCTTCAGGTCGGATCGACCGATGCAGACATTATGCTGCTCGATCACTTTAGATGATTACGACGGGAATGCCGTATATCGGCCGCGAGGTCCGTCCGAAGAACTTTTGCGACGCCACGTCGCGATCGAACCCGCTGTGCCTCTTGCTCGATACACGTGCACCATACCGCCTGCGCGTAGGCGTGACCGTATGTCTCATAGCCGCGCATCGTGTTCCGGTGGAGAGGATTCTGGACCAAAATTTATACAGTCTCCTGAGCGTCACATTACGCCGCGGCGGATGGGATGCAAGAACGCGAGTAGTCTCAAAGTGTAGAGTAAGTGCTCGAGCCGAGCGGTTCGCGCAAAGATACTCACAAACTCGGAGATTCCTCGCCTTCGACGTTGAGATCGTAGCCGTCGAAAACGTGGGTACCCAGCCGGTCTGCCTCCAAGAACACGTCCCGAGTCTTCATGTCAGCATCTTGTTCGTGGTCTGCTAGGCGGCGGCCCCCCCGGCCATTTTGCGAAGACGATCGTTCGCGAAATACTGCGCTTGCCCTTCTTCGATCGCTTGCAGAACGAGGCCGGCCACGAATTCGGGCGTGTCGCCCTCGGCGTAAGGGGCCGACGGTCCCCCGCCGGCCGGATTGCCCATCCTGTTCTTGCCGAAGTTCGTCGCGGTGATAAATGGGTAGATTTCGCTAACGGCGATGCGGTCCTTCTCTAGCTCGGCGCGTGCCGTGAGGCTGACGCCAAGAAGGGCGCGCTTCGAAGACGAATAAACGCTATATTGCGGAACAGTCATGAACGCAGTTCCCGAATTGATGTTTACGATGCTTCCGCCGCCCTGGGCTCGCATCAGCGGAATCACAGCCTGCATCGCGACAATCGGCCCCAACACGTTGAGGTGGAAGATTTCGTCAAAAAGCGCGGGATCGATCTCCTCTACTGCGGCCGCATAGCTGCGCCCTGCATTGTTTACCAGACCATCGATGCGGTCATAATGCCGGTGCACGGCGCTTATGGCTTGCCGTACTCGATCAAACTGCGTCATATCTACTCTGACAGGCAAGCTGCCGGGAAGCTCCCGCGCCAGCTCTTCCAGCGCATCGGTGCTGCGGGCAAGCAGGGCGACTTTCGCGCCGCGATCAGCCAGCGCGGTCGCCGTCGAGCGCCCGATCCCCGACGAAGCGCCCGTGACAACGAAAACACGATCTTTGATTTGCATCCTTCGATCCTCCTACTTCATTCGATCAATATCTATCAATTAACGAGCTGCTCTCGCTGGCGCCGCGGATGCGACATCCGTCTCAGTTTCGTCGATATTGACGAGCCGTGACCAACTTACTATAAACGGAGTCGGTCTCCGTCTAGTCTCTAGATTGGCGGAGACATACTCCGGTTGCAACAACTTCTTGATCGCCACGAAAGCGCATTCTCGAACTGGCGAAGCAGGCGTTCACCGGTTCGCGCGCAGGCAGCTAGCCCGATCAGAATCTTGCGACTGCGAAACGACTCTTTCGGCCTCAGCTAGTCCCAAAGGATTTAGGAATCATCGCCTCGCAAGTGCACCTTGCTGTATCACACGCTATGCTTCCCACTACCTTCCAAGCCTCTGAATGGAATCGGCTTCGGCAGCTTCCGGCCGGATTAGTAACGGGAAACGCCGATCAGATCTGAGACCGCCGGTCACGCCGCGCAACCCGCGATCTACAACTTCACAGCCGGCCGGTTTTGTTTGGGAAATGGACCGATGTCGCCGAAGCCGACTTGGGGACCGCCTGGACTGCACGAAAGACAAGCCTAAGTCGGTCGTGCGAATCATCGTCCGGTCTGCTCTGACGCACATGACATCTCGCTCGAAAGAATTCACACATTATTGGGCGATTTGGCTTCCGCCTTCCGCAATCACCGGCAGCACTATATGGGAAGGCATGGCCGCGCGATCTGGGATTATGGAGCGGTGTGGCAGAAACGCTGGGCTGCTCGATCCAAAGGCATCTCCATCCCCTTTTTTCAAAGTCCTTGGGTCATGGGCACTAAAACGATGGAAGAGGCTCTCGAACGCGTCAAGCAGTGGACGTTGGCCGACGTCTTGCCGCAGTTGAAGCAGCCATTTCTAATCCTGCACGGCGAAAACGATCTCGCCATTCCCCTCGACCATGCCCGCAAGGCTTACGCCGCGGCAGGCTCGGCCGATAAGCAACTGCGAATCTTCACCGTTGCTCAAGGTGGCGCCGAGCACGTCCAGGCCGACCAACGTGACCAGGCCAGGCAACTCATCGCTGACTGGTTCGCTCAACGCCTCAGCTACCCGGACTCTCATTTGTGGTCGCGATAGCGAGCCTTTTTCCCGCCGTCCCAGCGATCAGTATCGATCCGATAGTGGCGTTGAGATGCGAATACGCTTTTCCACGTAGTGGTTCCCTCCTGGTTTCACTGCTGACCTCGACATCATCGGCGTAAAATGCATCAAAGATCTCAAGATACTCTTCGTAGCTTTGGCTGATTTCGGCCGGACGATGGCATCGTTTAAGACGCGCTCCGCGGTCTGGGAACTTGTGTAGTGATCGCCATCAAAGCGATCGCTAGGAACGAAACTGTGTTGATTGGTCATTGAAATTCATCGAAGTAAGAATTCGATCCAAACCTATAGAGCCGCTCGTGGCTGGTCCTCAGTGAGCTGCAGGCGCCTTTGCGGCTGGCTTGAACCGCCGGACAAACAACAGCAAAGGGACTGCGGCCAACGTCAGCCACGCAATGACACGGAAGCAATCCATGAAGGACACCAGGCTCACCTGATGCTGCAACTGTTGGTTCAGATATCCTTGTGCAGCGGAGGCGGCGTCCGGACCCGAAAAGCCTTTGGTCACGAGATAGTTCGTCAGCTCGTTGAACCTGCCGGCTAGCTGTTGCGAGGTTGCACTGATGGCCGAGCCGAGATTGCTCTGATGAAACTGCTCCCGGCGTTCCGACGCCGTGGTAATGAAGGCGATCCCAAAACTCCCTCCCCAATTCCGGAAAAGATTCGTGAGGCTGGAGGCCCGATTGTTCTGGTCCGGCCTTAGCTGCGAATACGCAAGCACGTTGACAGGTACGAAGAAGAATCCGTATCCGAGCCCTTGATAAGCTCTCGCCAGAGCGTAGTGTGCGTAATCGGTCGTCAGAGTGAAAGTGCTGTAATACCACATCGCGGCGCCGACAGTCATGATGCTGATCATGAGCAAGGCCCGCGCTGGCACGATCTGACGCTGGATCAACTGCGCGGCGATCGGTGCGAGGAATGTGATCACGAGCGCGCCGGGACCCAATACGAGTCCTGCGTCCGTCGCTCGATAGCCGTAGAGCGTTTGCAAAATCTGGGGAATTAGCGTTGTGCTTCCAAAAAGGCCGAATCCAAAGACAAAGAAAAGGGTACTTGCAATCGCGAAGTTGCGATTTGCAAACAAACGAAAATCCATTACCGGGTCCTTCGCTCGGAGCTCCCAAACAATCGTGGCAACCCATCCCATGCCGGCAATGGCTAGCAGAGATGAGATGAAGGCGCTTCCAAACCAGTCGTCAATCTGGCCTCGATCGAGCGCTACTTCCAGGCTCGCGGAAGCCAGCGCGATCAGCCCGATCCCGATCCCATCGATATTGAGCTTGCCGTTTCTTCGGACGGAAGCTCGCTCTGCCGAAAACGCATCGGGATCCTTTACCAGCCTGCTGCTGAGGAAGAGCGATAAGATGCCGACCGGAATGTTGATGAAGAATATCCACCGCCAATTGTAGTTGTCGGTGATCCAACCGCCCAGGACAGGCCCAATCGCGGGAGCTGTCACGATCACGATCGTGTACAGAGCGAACGCAGAGGCGCGTTTGGCCGGAGGGAATGTGTCGACGAGAATTGCCTGTGATACCGGGGCCAAGCCTCC
>DATAYL010000509.1:0-24729 GCA_036272575.1 Bryobacteraceae bacterium
CTCTTCGGGTTGCGGCCGGAGTTCACGATTCCCCGACAGTGTGCGAGCGCAGGTATTCCAACGCAAAACTGCTTCGTCATTGCCGGGCGGTCGTAGCCCTTCCGCTAGCTCGTAATTCCGCATCGCTTCCTTCAGTTCCTCATATGCTTTGAAATTCGAACCCGGAAGCCCTTGCCGCATGCGCGCTCTGGCGGAGCGCTCCGAAACAATTCCTGTGTAATAGGCCCGTTCGTACTCCCCGCTCATTCGGGAAAGTACGTCCCGAGCCCGGCCGGATGAGATTTGTGTGCCGAACTGATCGGTTATGGCCAGTAACAGTGTCACCAACGCGGTCTGGTGGCGCGGTTCAACGCGCAATACATCTTCGCAGATGCTCTCCGCCTGCCATGGCTCATTCAGAAGGCGGTAAAGATGCGCTCGTTCTAACGCTGCCGGAATAGCCGAAGGGGAGAGCGGTTTCAACTCAAATTCCATGTGTACTCCTCCTATTTTCTGAAAACCCGAAAAAGTTTTTTCAGCGGATCGAAGTATTCGTCCACTACCCGTTCCTTTAGCGGAATAATCGCGTTATCTGTGATGGTGATACCTTCCGGGCACACCTTGGTACAACATTTTGTGATGTTGCAGTAGCCGATGCCACCTTCGTTTTTCAGGTCGTTCAGTCGATTTTCCGCATCGAGCGGATGCATTTCGAGCGCCGCGATATAAACCAGGAAACGCGGCCCCACGAACTGGTTATGCAGTGTGTGCTCACGCAAAACATGACAAACATCTTGGCAAAGATAACACTCGATGCACTTCCGAAACTCCTGCACTCGGTCTACATCAGCCTGGGCCATGCGCCATGTACCGTCCTGTGCGTCAGGTGGCCTTGGTTTAAACGGTTTGATCGATTTCTTTACTCGATAATTCCAGGAAACATCGGTCACCAGGTCCTTCACGGAAGGAAAACACTTCATCGGCTCCAGCATGACCGGTTCATCCAGTGGCAAGGCACTCATCCGCGCCATGCACATTAGACGCGGTTTCCCATTAATCTCTGCCGAGCATGAGCCACATTTTCCCGCCTTGCAGTTCCAGCGCACGGCCAGATCGTGAGCCTGCTCCGCCTGGATCAGGTGAACCGCATCGAGCACCACCATCCCGGGTGAGATTTCAATCGTATAATCTTGAAACGCCCCATCTCCATTCTGACCACGCCAGATGCGGAAGGTTGCGGTGGACATGTATGTTCTCGTTTGCCTACTTCATCTCGTCAATGATTTGCGTGAGTTCGGCTGGCAATTCGCTGAGGGGTTCTCGCCTCACCTGCAGTTCGCCTCCGCCGTTACGTCGTAAAACAATGTTGCAGCGCCCATTAGTTTCATCCTTCTGTGGGTAATCATCGCGGAAGTGCGCGCCCCGGCTCTCTTTGCGCTCAATAGCCGCCTGTGTGATCAGTTCTGAAATCGTTAATAGGTGGGGCAGATCCAAAGCCGTATGCCAGCCGCCATTATATTCACGATTGCCCGCCACTGCCACTCTGCGAGCCCGCTCGCGTAACTTGCCAAGTTCTTCGAGAGCGTTCTCCATTTCCCCGGCGCGCCGTACGATCCCGACGTGATCTTGCATCATTTGTTGAAGATCGTACTGAATCTGATATGGGCCTTCACCCTTCCGGTCGAACGGCGCCAGCGCGCTCCGAGTTGTATCGCCGATCTGATTCGAATCCAGCGCGACCGGCCCGTTTTCCTTGGCAAACTTTGCTGCGTACTCGCCGGCGCGCTTTCCGAATACCAGTAAATCGGATAGTGAGTTTCCGCCGAGTCTGTTCGCTCCGTGCAGCCCGGCCGCACACTCGCCCGCCGCAAATAATCCCGGCACATCGGCCATCTGTGTATCGGCGTCCACCCGCACTCCGCCCATCATGTAATGTGTGGTCGGCCCTACCTCCATCGGCTCAGCCGTGATGTCGATATCGGCGAGTTCCTTAAATTGGTGATACATGCTAGGCAGCTTCCGCTTGATGTGGTCGGCCGCCTTGGGCATGCGTGCTTTTATCCATGAAATATCGAGAAACACACCGCCGTGCGGTGTTCCCCGCCCTTCCCGCACCTCTCTCATGATGCAGCGCGCCACGTGATCGCGCGTGAGCAGTTCAGGCGGTCGGCGGGCATTCCGATCGCCCTGCGTATAGCGCCATCCCTCCTCCTCGGAATCCGCGGTTTGCGCGCGGTAATTTTCCGGAATGTCGTCAAACATAAATCGGCGGCCCTCTTTGTTCTTAAGCACGCCGCCTTCGCCACGCACGCCTTCGGTCACTAGAATGCCTCGCACGCTCGGAGGCCAGATCATGCCCGTCGGATGGAACTGAACAAATTCCATGTCCATGAGAGACGCGCCTGCGTTATAAGCGAGCGAGTGTCCATCACCCGTGTATTCCCAGCTATTGCTCGTGACCTTAAAGGCGCGACCGATGCCGCCCGTCGCCAGCACAACAGCGCGCGCTTGAAAGACAATGAAGTGCCCTCGTTCGCGTTCATAGGCAAGGGCTCCCGCCACGCGGTCCCCGTCTTTCAACAAAGTGAGGACGGTGCACTCCATGTGGACCTCCATCCCCAGGTGAATGCCGTGGTCCTGCAAGGTTCGGATCATCTCGAGACCAGTGCGGTCGCCCACGTGCGCGAGCCGCGGATAGCGATGGCCACCGAAATTGCGCTGTAAGATACGCCCGTCCTTCGTGCGGTCGAATAGTGCACCCCAGGCCTCCAGCTCACGCACCCGCTCCGGCGCCTCGCGGGCATGCACCTCGGCCATGCGCCAGTTGTTTAAATACTGGCCACCTCGCATCGTATCGGAAAAATGAACTTTCCAGTTATCGCGTTCATCAACATTCGACAGCGCTGCTGCGATCCCCCCTTCGGCCATCACCGTATGCGCTTTGCCGAGCAGGCTCTTGGTTATTACCCCGACACGAACTCCATTGGCCGATGCTTCGATAGCCGCCCTCAATCCTGCTCCACCTGCTCCAATTACCAGCACATCGTATTCGTGCGTCTGGTATGGCGTCATCCAACAATTCTCCAGTCGGTCCAGATTCCCATTGCACAGAGCCGCACGTACAGGTCGGCGAACATAACAGAGAACAAACTGGACCACGCGAAGAGCATGTGGCGCCTATTCAGACAACTCACGCAGGCATAACTAGTCCTACGCATCTCGCGCTTTGAAATCTCATCTGCGCGCCCCCCTACGAGGTGCCGCAACGAGTGACAGCCGAATGTATAGCATCCCAGCAAAATTACGTTCATGGCCAGTATCAATGTGCCGATGCCAATGCCGAACTGAACACGCCCGGTGACAGGACTCAAGAACCAACATGCTCGCCAAACATCGAGTGCGAGTATCACCAGAAACACGAGCGCAAGGTAGAGAAAATAGCGGTGAACATTCTGCAGGATGAGCGGGAACGAGCGCTCACCCCGGTAAGTCTTGCGAGGCTCCCCGACCGTGCAGGACGGAGGGTCGGCCCAAAAGGCCTTATAGTAAGCGCCTCGATAGTAGTAGCAGGTTAGCCGAAATCCGCCGGGTGCCCAGAGTATGAAGAGTGCCGCCGAAATCGGCGCCCAGGACGGCCACCACCCGGGCAACGCTCCCAACCACGAATGAATTGGATCGCCAAAAATCTCAGGCGAGTAGAACGGCGATAAATACGGACCAAACCTGTAATAACGTCCTTGAAACGCCGCCCATGTGGCGTAGATGATAAACAGTGATAGCCCGAGGAACGTAAACAGTGGTTGAATCCACCAAAGATCGCGGCGTGTTGTACTGCCAAAACGACTGCCCCGTAACGGGACGTCGATCGAGGACATACGTGGTTCTCCCCGGGAGCAAAATTAGGTAAGACCGAGCCAGAATATCGTTTTCCGATATCGTTTTCAACCTGCCTGCGCGGGTAGGTCGGTGCAAGGAAGATAAGAATTGGGCTGCAGCTTGCCCGATTATCAGACTACAGCGGTGGACGAAGTGTCCGGCGTGGTACGCCGGCAAGAGTAAGAAACTGGAGCGGGTGACGGGAATCGAACCCGTGTGGGTAGCTTGGAAGGCTACAGCCCGACCACTAGGCCACACCCGCGTATGAGTGACATCGGCCGTGGTAAACAGCCCGATACGCAACGAAGATAGCATATCCCCGCTTCCGGCATGCCATCTGGCAAAACCAACTTGCTAGGCTCGAAGTAAGTAATGGCAAGAGCCAATCTGACTCGGCTTGGCGCTTTACCTGCAACCGGCCTTCTTCCAAAAGATCTCAATTTGAATAGGATCTGGCTATGGCCTAATCTGCTGAGCCTTGACGCGGTGTGTGTGGCATTGCTATGGCAACAGCTTTTTGCCAGCGCAGCGGCCGTAGACGTTGAGCCGGCGGAGCGTATTGCGCTCGGCTTGGCAGTCTGGATCATCTATATATTGGATCGCGTGTTCGATACTGGCGGTAATGTCAGCCCACCCTCAACGCGACACCAGTTCTATCTGCGCTATCGGCCTTTTTCAATAGCTGTCAGCCAACTCGCACTCGGAACAGAAATTTTCGTTTGTGCGAGTTTCGGGAAACAAATGCTGCTCGCGGGGACGGCCCTTTCTCTGATTGTCGCTGTCTATTTCTTCGGCATCCATTTCCATCCGGGAATGAGACGATTCCTGCCCAAAGAAGCTGTTGTGGCTCTCGTTTTTTCCACGGGTACTGCGCTGGATACCTTCACCAAATGCAGCCTGACCGTCAGCCTGGCTGCTTCCGTCCTACTCTTCGCCGCCATCTGTTTGTTGAACTGCACGTCCATAGAATGTTTTGAGTACAGATATTTTGGCGAGCACCAAGTGGAACCGCCCTCGGCTTGGACCACATGGCCGGTTGGCCATTTCCGGCTGATCGCTTTAGGAATCGCCTTCGCTGCCACTGGCTTGCGACTCATTTCCGGTGCGCAAGAGCTTTTTGGAAGCATCGCTATAACAGCCCTCGGTTTGGTTTGGTTTGACCAGACTCATCGCCTTATGTCGCCAGAGCAGATGCGGGTTGCCGCCGACCTACCGCTCGTGTTGCCCGCACTCCTCCTGCTAGCGCGAGCGTATGGACTTTGACTTCATCGCTCCTTACTATCGATCCTTGGAACATCTGGCATTCGGAAACCGATTGCAGAGACATCGCGATCATTTCTTATGCGCAGCGCAAAAGGCCCACTCCGCGCTTGTGCTCGGAGATGGAGATGGGCGGTTTCTCGAACGATTGATTACCCTAAACAGTTCCGTCGTGGTTGACTCGATAGAGGCAAGCCACAAGATGGCTGTATTAGCACGGCGACGGATCGATCACCGGCTCGCGAACTCCGATTCCTTGCGAGTGCGAATCCTGGAGGGTGATGCGCGGCGCATCGACTTTCCCATGAAGTCCTACGATCTGATCGCGACCCACTTCTTCCTCGATTGCTTCAACGAGTCGGAACTCGTCCAACTGACGGACCGGCTGGCTCACCACGCCGCGCCCCGTGCACTCTGGATAATCTCGGAATTCCGAAAGCCCACGGTATTTTTCGAAGCCATTCACGCGAAGGTCTGGCTTAAAATCATGTATACCTTTTTCCGTCTCGTGGCCAAACTCGAAGTCGAAGATCTTCCTGATCATCGCGGAATTCTGACCGCCAATCGCTTCACGCTGATCGATCAACATCTGAGCTTCCTGAGTTTTGTTGGCTCCGAATTGTGGCAGTTCGGCCCCCTGCCTGAATAGCTTTAACCAAAAGCCGAAAGTCGAAAGTCGTGCCAGCGGCTTCGGTTCCAGAGCCGTCCGAATTGCTTCTGATTGCATTGGGGCCGGATTGGTTCTCCGGATGGGGTCAAAGCAAGTGGAAGTCTATCTCCACGGTGATGTGAACGCACACAGGTTTGCCGGCCTTGGTGCCGGGTTCGAATTTCCATTTCCCGAGCGCTTCTACGGCGGTCCGGTCCTCTTCGGCGCTGAGCCCGGCAATCACTTTCGAAGCGGACGGATTTCCCTCGCGAGTGACAACGGTGCTTAGCTTAACAGTTCCTTCGACATAGGCCTCTTTGGAGGAGGGCGAAAACTCCGGCTCCACGTAATGAACAAGTTTGGGAGGTTTAACGTCGCCGCCCGGCTCATAAACTGGATCGGGTTCCTTGTTTTGTTGAAACGAACCCCCACCGGCCCACAGGGCGAAATTACCAAACGAACTCGCCAGCATCAGCCAACGGAGGAAAATCCTCCTGTTTGCAAATAGATACACGACCTCTCCTGAAGCATGCGAGTGAAAGAAGGACGGCGCTGCAGAGGGTCACGTTTCACCTATTGCTATATAAACTGCTTTGTTATATAAAGACTACCAGAGGTGAGCTGATGTGGTTCGTGTTCCGGTTTTTGCGTTTTGTTCGCTTAGGAAGAGCCAAGGCACCTGTCAACAGGCCGCCAAATACTCGGAGCGGTCTAGATCGGCGGGAGATCCGGGCCCGGTGGTGACTAGCGGCGGAACTGTTCGAGCCGCCGAATCCGTTCCTCCGTTGGCGGGTGCGAAGAGAACAGGCGCATCAGGCTAGCCCCGCTAAACGGCTGAATAATGAACAAATGTGCGGTCGAGGGCGAGGCGTCCAACGGGATCTGCTTGGAGGCCACCTCAAGTTTGCGTAAAGCGGCGATCAGCTTGTTCGGATTGTTGGTGTATTTCGCGGATGCTGCATCGGCATCGAATTCCCGACTCCTTGAAATGGCCATCTGAATGACGACAGCAGCAAGCGGGGCAAGTATCAGCATCAAGATGCCACTCCATCCTCCGCCGCGATCTTCGTCGTCACTGCGTCCGCCGAAAAAGAAGCTCATGCGGGCTAGGAAGGTGATGGCGGACGCGATGGTCGCAGCTACCGAGGCGATCAAAATATCGCGATGCAATACATGTCCCAGCTCATGAGCGACCACTCCTTCGATCTCATCGTCCGACATGGTCTGCAGGATACCCGCTGTAAACGCAACAGAGGCGTGCTCCGGGTTTCTTCCGGTCGCGAAAGCGTTGGGCGAGCTTTCCGGTAGAAGCCAGAGTTTAGGCATCGGGAGACCCATGCGCTGCGCTAGGCGAGCCACAATCGGGTAAACACGCGCATACGCAGCGGGGTTTTGTTCTGGCGTGAGCGGCTGCGCCGAATACATCGCCAGCGCCATTTTGTCTGAAAAGAAGTAAGCAAAGAAATTCATTGCAACTGCAATCGCCAGGCCGATCATCAACCCGTTCCGCCCGCCAAAGGCCTGCCCCAAAAGGAGCAGCAAGCCGCTCAACAGCCCGAGCAATAGAACTGTTTTGACGGCATTCATAGGAATTTGTCAGTGGGTCGAACTGGATGTTGTTTTCCGGCCCTTGGACTTCTTGGATGATGAGTTGTGCTGCTTGGCTAGATCCGGATTATCGGTGCTTGGTTTTTGCTGCGGCACATCGGCCTGCTGCTGCCCACTATGAGGTTTGGGCGGCGTATCACGCTGATTGCCGACGTCCGGATTATTTGTCTTAGGCTTTTGCTGCGGAACATCCTGCGAGTTCTGGGTTGCCTTCTGGTTAGGCGATTGCTGTCCAAAACCACGGGACGGAAGGAACAACAGGCCGACTGCGAACGCAGGAACTACAAATTGTTTCATCGCTTAAACTTGCCTCAGTACAGGTGGGACCGCTCTCGACCTTGTTTTGTTACTTCAACAAAATGGCCATCAGATGTTCCTGCGATTTTGCCAATAACGGTAAAACACGGCCGCAACCGCCAGAATTGGAACGGCTAAGAACAAACCCAGCGGCCCAAACAGAAAGCTACCTGCCAGTAGCGCCACAAATACCGGTAGCGGCCTAAGCCCGAGCGGCTTGCTCAGCAATCTGGGCGTGATAAAGAAGCCTTCGAGCACTTGTATTACGAGCCAGGCTGCGAAGGCGATCAGGAAACGTTCCAGGTTCCAGTCGACCCAGCCGATCGTTACGGCGGCCAGCGCTAGAGGAACCAACGATCCGATGCGCGGAATAAAGTTCGCCAAGCCTCCGAGAACTGCGATGGCTGGCCATAAGGGCACCTTGGCAATTCCGAATCCAACGCCGTAAAGCAGCATCAGAATTACCGCAATCAAGAGTTGCGCCCGGACGTAGCGCCCGAGCACATAGGCCGAATCGCGAAAAGGATTCCGGGGCGCCGGCGTACTCATTGAGTAGCTACCTCGCCGAATCCAACCAGCCCTCGAGACGAAGAGCTTGCCGGAATCCCGGGTTGTCTAAAGAAACAGGCGGGAAGTAAGGTCCAGATAAGGATCTTTTCCACCACTGCCCGGTCTTCGCCCGTTCAGCCGGCGTTGTGAAGTGATATTCGTACAATTCGGCGCGTACATAATGAGGCGGCGCGTGAGGGAACGGGTTCGAGCGCATAAGTCCGAGTACGGCGCTGTCGCCGCTTAACAACTTTGCCACGAAATTCACAAACCAGGGATAGTTCTGATAACTCGACATCGCCGCAAACCACATCAGCCAATCGAGCCTCATATGATACGGCGCCACTTGCGGCGGCACGGCGCCCAGCGCGCCGGGCTTGCCTTTAAACTCGTATTCACTCCATTGTGTATGTTGATTCAGCTGCGAGTCCGACGTGCCTTCGACGATCACTTCATAGCGGGTCTTAGTAATCGATCCGAAGGCGCCATACGAGCCCACCAGGTGAAACGAGTTGAAGGTTGTGTTCATGATCTGCCGCGCCGATAGCATGTTGGTCACCACCGGTATGCTCATAAGGACGACAAAAAACAGCAGAAAGTAATTGGCCCACTGGCTCATCACGGACGCAGCATGCAGGTCCGGCACCCAGGCGCGCATATCAGCAAAGAAACGTCCGTCCAATGTCGAAAAGGCCAGAATTAGAGTGAGCCAATTCAACCATGAAAGATTGCCCCCTACGATGATGGTCAACTGAAAGGCAATGCTAATCAGACCGGCAATTCCGGCAAACGGCTGCGGCAGAAAAAAACCGAACGGCACAATCAGTTCAGAAAAGTGATTGAAGAGCACTCCTGCTTTCAGAAACCAGTGTGGAGACCAGTGTAAATACCAGCTCAAGGGGTTGGGCATGGGCTGGGTTTCGTAGAAATAGTCGAGACAGGTGAGGTCACGCCAGCAGGGGTCACCTCGCAGTTTGATCAAGCCCGCGCCAAACGCAATACGAAAGAGCAGCCAGCGAAAGAGCCACATGGGAATGGCCTGCGGCACGGTTTGGGAGCTGCCAAGGAAAATGGTCAGGAAGCACGCTTCGAGCAGGATCGATTCCCAGCCAAATCCGTAAAATGTCTGGCCTACGTTGACGAAGGAAAGATAAAGCAGGTAAATAGCAAGCCAGACCGAGACATGCGACCAGGTCGTTCGCTCAGCCAGTCCGGCGAGTGCCAGAACAGAGAGCCCGATACCGAGCCAAGCGGTGATGACGGCGGCCCTGTCGCCGGGCCAGAGATAAAAGAAGCTTGGCGCTTCACGGAAGGGTATCTGTTTAACGAACAGTCGTACCGGTAGGAGCCCATGATCGCCCAGCAATGCCCGCCATTGGTTAAGCGCGACAAGAAAGGCGGTCAGACAAATTAGAGCGATGCCCCGCTCCAGAAAGAGCCTCGGAAGCCAGGCGCTTCTCGCGTCCAACAGATTCACTACTCCAAAAGATACTCCTCAGGATGCTCAGTACACCAGTAATTACTTGCGGAACACCTGGGTGTTAGCCAAACGGTCGCCCAGGCGGCGTCCAGTGGCTAACAGGAGAATGGCTTCCCCCGCAAAGATAATCACGGCAAAGCCGAATTCGAAGAAGATACCGATCAACGGAATCATGCCTATGATGCCGGGGAGAGCGAGCGGCACATTGCGCATGATCCGCTGCGATGTTGTCGAAGCTGTGCCATCCGCATTTGCCACATAGCTCCCTACCACCAGTTTGCCTGGACTCGCGCCGTTGATGTCGCGCAGCAACCAGTAACAAACGTGGATGAGGCCGTAGAGCATCCAGCCGAAAATCGGCAGTAAGTGAACTAAGGCAAGGAACAGCATCGGAATGATATCGATAAGATAAGCTGCCACTCGCCGTCTTTTTTCTTCCGGGGTAGCCGCGTAAGAAAGAGCGGCACGGCTTTGCAGCGGATAAGCTGCGTTGCGGGCGTCTAGGGTTTGCGGATCGCCCGATGCAGAAGGAAAAGTAGTTCCGCAGTTAGAACAGAACGACGCCAGGTTATCTACTGACGTTCCACAATTAGGACAGAACATGATTTCGGGCTCCCGGCTGCGGCTTACTCCCCGATGATCTTAACAAGGACTCGTTTGCGGCGCCGGCCATCGAATTCTCCGTAGAAGATCTGTTCCCAAGGGCCGAAATCTAGCCGGCCAGCGGTTATGGCGAGAACGACTTCCCTGCCCATGACCTGGCGCTTTAAATGCGCGTCCGCGTTATCTTCGCCAGTGCGATTGTGGCGGTACTGCGAAACCGGTTCGTGCGGAGCAAGCTGCTCCAGCCAAATTTCGTAATCTTCATGTAGCCCGGATTCATCGTCATTGATGAAGACAGAAGCGGTGATGTGCATCGCGTTTACGAGTACCAGGCCCTCCTGGACGCCGCTCTCAAGTAGACAGCTATTCACCTCTCGGGTGATGTTGATGAACGCGCGCCGCGAGGGGACGTCAAACCACAACTCCTTACGAAAAGTCTTCATTGCTTTAGTGTGCCGTAAGTGCCGCTTTTCACGCAGGACGAAGAAACGATAAGAACTATTGGGAACCGGTAAACGGCGCTCGGAAGATACAAGCAGTCGACCTTTTCATAAAGTCAACGGTCGTCAGGCATCGCGAACAGACGAACGAGATTGTTCACGCCACCGAATCTATAATAAAGCGTGTTGCGGTCTGTCTTTGGGGTTTGGTTGGCGTGGCTGTTATGCGCTTCTGGCGCAGCGCAGAGCGTTTCGCAGCTGGAATCGACGGCGCGGCAAGCCTGGGCGTCGGGCGATGTCAACACGGCGCTCACCGCTTACCAGAAATTGACGGAGCTGGATCCCAGTTCGGCCCTCTACCAGGATCAAACCGGTTTCTTGCTTGCCTCTTCGCGGCGGCCAAGCGAAGCCATCGTTCATTTTCAAAAAGCAACCAGACTCAATCCGAAAATGGCATCGGCCTGGTTTCATCTGGGGGCGGCACTTTGGATAGACGGCGACAAACAAGCGGGCCTCACAAATCTGGAAAAAGCAGCTGCGCTCGAGCCCACCAACGGCGAGTATCTTTTTCGATTGGGCATTGCCTATAGCGATCTACAGCGGGACCGCCAAGCGATCGTGGAACTTAATCGCGCAGCTAAATTGACGCCTGCAAATCCAGCGCTGTGGATTGCGCTCGGAACTTCGTGCCAGCGGCAAAAACAATGGACACAGGCAAAAACGGCTTACCATCATGCACTCCTTCTGACTCCAGCGGACAACAACCTGCGCAATAGCTACGCGACTGTGCTGGTCAATTCGGGTGATTTTGCGGGCGGTCTGACAGAGTACAAGAGAATTTTAAGCAGCGATCCAGCGAATTACCATGTCCAAGTCAATGTAGGCTACGCATTGATCGCCGCTGGCAAATACAAAGAAGCCGTTGAACAGCTTTCGAAAGTAATTCGTGTCCATCCTGAAGCCGCCGACGCTCACTATAATCTCGGAGTTGCGTATAAACAAAGCGACGATCTGCCGCACGCACGCCAGGAACTCGAGCAAACGATCAAGCTTGATCCCTCCTTAGCGGAAGCGCATTACCTGCTGGCGCTGGCTTATGTGGACGGAGGCGACCTGAATCAGGCCGTCGCGCGGCTTCGTACAGCCGTGAGCAATAAACCAACTTATACGGACGCCTGGTTTGAATTGGGCACTATCCTGAAGCAGCAAGGCGATGTAAATGGAGCGATCGAAGCGTTACGGAAGTCGACCGCCCTTGATCCGACTGATGCGGGCGCCTTCAACACCTTAGGCTTGCTGTTGCGACGGAAAGGCGACGTAGCCGATGCCAAGGTCGCCTTCGACAAGGCGGCGGCTTTGAGGGCAGCAGACGCGAACGCAAAACAGGAAGCCCTGCGCGAAGGGGCCGCCCGTACCACACACTAGCCTGGATATCAAACCTCAATTGCGAAGGAAGGCGTATTGTTAAAGTGTTCCTTTAAGTTATAACCGCAAAGTGGCTATCGGAACCGCCACAATTCGTAGTGGTCCCACTCCCCGGTACCCCAAGTCCACATCAGGTCACCAAATAGGTTGGTGTATAGACCCGCGCCATGTTTGGGGCTCATCGTGCGGCCACCCGAGCCGCTGGGAGTCCAAGTTTCGACTAAGGTTGCTGGCGGCAGCCGCGTGAGCGTTTTGGAATAGCCTTCCAAGTCGCCCCTAGCCAAGTAATCGCCCGGGGCGGGCACATCACCAGTCCATAAAGGCCTGGCACCGGCCTTGAGCGCGTACCAATAAAAGCCCCACTGGCTGGCAAACCAAACACGCTGCCGGGCTGCTGTATGAGGAGCGATCAATCGTGCTACTGCCTGGCGTTCGATGTCGGCGAATCTCGCGTCAGCGTGCAGTACCAAACTTCCCCAGACGACTCCCACAGCGACGATTCCGCCGAGCGCAGTGGCGCGCCAGGGAAAGTTCTGCAAGAGATCGACAATGAGTAGCGCGGCGGCGGGAGCACATGGGACCAGATACTTAACTGGCAGATGCAGATAGGGCAGAGCTGCCAATGGCAACAGCAGCCACAGCGCCAAGGCAATCCGGCGCAGATCGCGGCTCTTAAAACTCCACAGAAAAACGTCGGCCAGCACAAGGGCGCCCACGATAGCGCAGAGCGGGATCCACAAAATAAATCCTGAACGGGTCCAGATTTTCCAGACAACAAGCACTGCGGCGGCCGTCAAAATCCAGGGATTGATTTTGCGGTTCCGCAATATTAGCCAAGCTACTCCCAGCGGCATCGCGTCAACCCATTCGATCAGGTAAGAACGGAAATTGTGCCGCATGTTTGCCAAGTACAGCCAGAAGAAACCAAGTCCCCCAGAGCCGTGGTGTTCGGTGGTAAGCGAAAGAGCCACCACCCAGACCAGGACTGCCGCAATTACCGGCCAGCATCGGTCACGTATAGCCCACCAGCTTCGCACGTTCAAAAGATGCGTGTCGTTGCGCAGCAACAGCAGCGCAATCGGCCATAGCAGAGCCAGATGCATTCTCGTAAACGGCGCCAACCCAAGCGCCAGTGCGGCGAATACACCCTGAAAAAACCTGCGATCCTGCTTCCACGCCCACAGGCGTTCGATGCCGATTACACCGAGCGACATGGCCAAAACATCGGGCATTGCTGTGCTGGTCATCGCTAATACAGGTGGCGTCGCCGCCACGATCAGACCGGCGGCACAGACGCCGAAGACACTAGTACCAAAACGCATTGCAAGCGACACAGTGGCGGCGATACCAAACCACAGCGTGATCAGTTGCAGCAAGTGAACGAGCCATTCCTGGCCGCCGAGCACAAGTGCCGGCACCAGATAGTAAGACATGAAAAGATTGTTGGCGGAATTGTTGGACACTGGTCCGCACCGGTCGTCCTCCGTCCAGCAGATTTGCATAGCTGTCGGATCGAGAGGCGCCTTCCTTATTTGTTGCGCCTGCAACAGAAAAACCGGATCGTCTATGGTAAACGCTTTGTTCAGATAAGGCAGCAAGCACGCCGCTGACAACAGCAACGCGGGCAAGGAACAAAACAAAACATTAAGAAGGGATGTTTGCCTGATTTCACGCAATGTTTCAGAATACCAGCGCAAACAGCCTGCCCCTCGCAAGCGGCCTTTTGCCACAAGTGGTACTGATGATGCGCTTTCAATTCGCAGTCGGGGTTACCCTATTCAGAGGGGCCATGCACGCGACCTGACACGCTAAACAATAATGGCAATCAGCCTCGAACAGCACAACATCGAAATCCATCAGAACCGGCAGTTCTGGGAAAAGAAAGCGGTTCTTCGCAAAGTATATTCGGAGTTCTATCGCGAGATTGCCGCGCGTCTAAATCCGGCTATTCCAGGCCTGATTGTGGAGCTTGGATCTGGCATGGGTAATGTCAAGGATCATATACCAAACTGCATCACGACTGACATTTTCCCCAATCCGTGGCTGGACCGCGTAGAAAACGCGTACGAGCTTAATTTCCAACGGGGAGAACTAAGCCACCTTATTTTGTTCGACGTGTGGCATCACCTTCAACATCCAGGAACGGCACTCCAGGAATTTTCACGTGTTCTCGGACCGCGGGGAAGGATTATCATTTTCGATCCGGCCATGGGACTAGTAGGACGTTTTGTATTCGGCTGTTTTCATCACGAGCCGCTGGGTCTCGAAGACGAGATTCAATGGGATGCACCGGCTGGTTTTTCGGGACGCGAATCTGCTTATTATGCGGCACAGGGGAATGCCAGCCGGGTGTTTGGATCGGACGTCTTCCGCGACCGGCTGCTCCCTTGGCGGATTGCGGAGATCAAATACTTTTCCGGCCTTGCGTACGTTGCCAGCGGCGGCTTCCAGGGACCGCAATTGTATCCGGAAGCGTTATGGCCCTGTCTCAACGTGGCGGACTCCATTTTGTCCAGAATTCCTAAACTTGCATCAAGAATGCTGGTCGTATTAGAAAAACAGGCCGTTGAACGGGAAAGGACCACATGAGCAAACCGGCGGCGACAACTGCGCGTGAGGAAGCTCCTGTCATTGAAGGGGTAGCGGCCTGGGGTCCGCAGGCGCTGGACGCGCGGAACGTCCGTAATCGACAGCATCAAGCGGAAATTGCAGCATCGCGGGAAGACTGGATTTGGAAAAATCGCTACTATTATGAACTGCTGAGTCGACTGCTTCGCCACGTTGTGGAACCGGCTAAGCGCGTCTTAAACGTGCGCTGCCAAACCGGATTGTTCCTCGATGCGGTCAAGCCTTCCTACGGAGCGGGAGTTGAGATCAGTGAGCAAATGATCGATATTGCTCGCCGCAATCATCCTGGCTTCACTTATTTCGAGTGCTCGCCAGAAGACTTTCACCCGACACAGAAGTTCGATTACGTTCTGTTATGCGATGTGGGCGAAATTGCGGATGTTCAAAGAGCGTTGCTACAGCTTCAAAGCGCATGCGAGCGGCATACGCGGCTTGTGATCTATAGCTACAACCGTCTTTGGGAGCCGGTATTGAGATTGGCCCAAAAACTGGGGCTCAAGATACCGCAGGCCGAGCAGAACTGGCTGTCCGAGCAGGATCTGATTGGACTTCTCTCGCTGACCGGGTTCGAATGGCTCAAGACTTACCGCACAGCGCTCTTTCCGAAATATATTCCGCTGGTATCCACCTTTGCCAATCGCATTCTGGCAAAGTTGCCCTGGTTGAATCGGCTGTGCATGGTGCAGGTACTGGTTGCTCGACAAGCGCCTCAACGTGTAGCTCTATCTAGCGTTACCGTATCGGTGGTGGTTCCCTGTAAAGATGAAAAGGGAAACATCGAGGACGCGGTAAAGCGCACGCCGGAACTTGGCCGGGGAACCGAGCTGATTTTCTGTGACGATAAATCGACGGACGGTACGGCCGATGAAGTGCGGCGAATGCAGCAGCTCTATCCGGAGCGCCTCATTCGCTTAGTGGATGGACCGGGCATCTGCAAATCCGAAAACGTTTGGGCAGGTTTCAGAGCTGCAACCGGCGATGTTCTAGCGATTCTGGATGCCGATCTAACGGTTATGCCGGAGGAGCTTCCCTATTTCATACAAGCGATAACGAACGGGCACGCCGAATTTGTCAACGGCTCCCGTCTCGTCTATCCCATACCCAGAAATGCAATGAAGGGCGCAAATATGGCCGGCAATAAATTGTTCAGCCTGGTCTTCTCCTATTTACTGGGGCAAAGGATCAAGGACACGTTGTGCGGCACCAAGGTAATCTGGCGCTCCGATTGGGAAAGGATTCGGCCCATGGTTGGAACCTGGGGCACGAAGGACCGCTGGGGCGATTACGACTTGCTATTCGGAGCCGCTAAGCTTAATCTGCGTATCTTAGACCAGCCGATTCATTATCAGGAGCGGCTGTACGGCACGACTAAGATGACGAAGGTTTTTAAAAACGGTCTCATCATGCTGCAAATGTGTATGCACGCCTGTCGAAAACTAAAGATCGAGTATTAGCGGCGCGGCGCAGAGTTTCGGCAATGTTTCAATGAACGACGGCGGCATAAAGCGTTTGCTTAATCACTTCCCCTGGAGCAACGTTCGGATAACGTCACCTAATTTCATAAACTCATGGTAGTCGGACGGCTTCTTAAAGTAGCCATTCGCCGTCAACTGGGCCATCTGCTCGCGATCTCGTGGCAAATCGGAAGTCGAAACTGCAAGCACGACAGCATCCTTGCAGCGGCGGCTTCGCCGCAGATGGCTCAGCACCTGTCCGCCATTGCGCTTCGGTAGGTTGATGTCGAGAATAACCAGATCGGGACAACGCAGACTAGCGTCGTTATCCGCCCGATCAAAGAAAGCCTCCGCTTGTTCTCCGTCGTTCACAACGTGTACAGTGACAGCCAGGTTCCCCGCTTCAATTGCTTCGTGAATCAGTAGTACGTCCGCCTCGTTGTCTTCCACCAGCAACACATATGGTTGAGCATTCCGATCAGTGTCATCGGTCAGGGATGGCGAATCGGAAAACGGATCCCTGTCCGGGGTCGGAGTCGACCCAGATTCGCCCACGGTATTGATCCATGATGCGCCGGCAAATGGCCAAACCGATACCAGTCCCGGCGTATTGATTGCCTGAATGCAGACGTTTGAATAGCCCAAAGATGTGCTCCCCGTATTGTGGTTCAATTCCTATTCCGTTATCACGGACCGCAAAAACCCATTCCCTCTCGTCCCGTTCGGCCGCGATGTGAACAAACGGGCTCCTGCCCGGCGCGCGGTACTTGATCGCGTTGCTTAAGAGGTTTTGAAATAACTGTTGTAAATGCGTTGCATGCATCATAACGGATGGCAATGGATCAACTGTGACCTGCGCGCCGCTCTCTGATATCGTGCTCGATAGATTAGCGACCGCACCTGCCAGCGCCTCATTCGCATCGGTTATTGTAACGGAATCAAAAGCTTTCAAGGTATCGGTGTAGCTAAGGAGATCGCGCACAAGCGCTTCCATGCGCGTTGCGCCATTGTGAAGGTGCCGCATGTATTCCAACGCTTTCCCATCAAGCTTGTCGGTGTACCGTTTTTCGAGCAGTTCGCTGTAGATCTTGATGGACCGCAAAGGTTCCTGCAGATCATGACTTGCTGAGAACGCAAACTGTTCAAGACCACTATTCGCGCGGCGCAGATCATCCTCGACGCGCTTCTGATCGTCGATGTCGGTCCACGTGCCGAACCATTTCGTAATTTCACCGTCCGCATCAAAGATCGGCAGCGCCCGCCCAACAAACCATCGCCATCGTTGCTGGCGCTCGTCCCACATTCGGTTTTCAAGGGCGTACGGATCGCCGGATCGAATTGCTTTCTCGTAGGATTCCAGGGTGCTCGGAAGGTCTTCCGGATGAATAAGCTGCTGCCACCTAGCGCCTCCGAAATGTTCGCGACTGCTGCCGATGAATTCGTACCAACGTTCGTTGTAGTAGTCGACATGGCCGTCTGGTCGTGCGGTCCAGACCATTTGGGGCATGCTGTCGGCAAGCTGGCGGAATCGAGCCTCGCTCTCCGCCAGAATCCGGCGGATGCGCTTTGCTTCTGTAATATCGCGGGCGATCTTGGATGCTCCCACGATATTCCCGGCTCCATCTTTCACGGGCGATATCGTAAGTGAAATGTCAAGCGTCGTTCCGTCTTTGCGGCGCCGCACGGTTTCGAAGTGATCGACCCGCTCGCCCCGCCTCAGCCGGGCAAGGATCGTCGGCTCCTCGTCCTGGCGATCTTCCGGAATGAGCAACTCCGCGACTGTCTTGCCGATGGCTTCTTCGGCGGAGTAGCCAAACAGCCGCTCTGCACTCCTATTCCAGCTGGTAATGAAGCCGTTCAGATCCTTGCTGATGATCGCGTCGTCGGAAGAGTCAACAATGGCGCTCAACAAGAAGTTGGATCGTTCAGCCCGCTTCCGATCTGTGATGTCGCGGGCAATCTTGGAGGCTCCCACAATATTCCCGGCCGCATCTTTGACCGGCGATATCGTGAGCGAAATTTCCAACTTCGTTCCATCTTTGCGGCGCCGCACGGTGTCGAAGTGATCGACCGGCTCGCCCCGCCTCAGCCGGGCAAGGATCGTCGGCTCCTCGTCCTGGCGATCTTCCGGAATGAGCAACTCCGCCACTGTCCTGCCGATGGCTTCTTCGGCCGAGTAGCCAAACAGCCGCTCTGCACTCCTATTCCAGCTGGTAACGACACCGTTTAGATCCTTGCTGATGATCGCGTCGTCCGAAGAGTCAACGATCGACGTCAGTAGGAAATGGGCACGTTCTTCGAGAAGACTCCCCTTCAGCATGGTTACTCCGTACTAATCAAAACTGAATCTCAGCGCGCGCCCCGCGCTACGAGCGTTATAAAGTCACGCCTTCACCGCTCCGATTCGGCCGCCAATTCTCCATTGGCAAGCCGATGTGCCCCTTCCTCCCATTCCTGATCGGTCCGGCTGCAGGAACTATATACTCGCTCAAACATACTAAACCGTCCACCGCGCAACTTAGCTTCAATAAAGTCTCTAATTGCGCGCAGCGTGGAACCGTCAAGGGGCGCCCCGACCATTTTAGCTTTTGTGAAACCGTTCAGCTGCTGTTTTATCGAAGCGGGTCATCGCTGACGCGGGAACAAACGACAAGACGATTATTCCGGACTAGTGGCAAAGGTTCACTAACGAGCAGAACGATTTGTTTCCGGAATGTGGATGGATCGGGCCACCCAGAAGTAATCGGCAACTCCCCAGATTTGCCGGGGCAGAGCACCTTGAAACGGTAATGAATTACGGAGACATACCTACTGGCCCGTCGAGGTTTTTCACCGCCGCGCGTAGATGTCGGTAAAGTGTTGGCCTGTCCAATTGCTGCCCAGATCGCTGTTCAGGAGAAGTTTCTCCTCACCGTTTACGTGCTGAAACAGACGGAAACCGGTACTTCGTAGATGGTCCAGCAAATCCGCTGGCTGGCAACCGGCGTTTCGCAAGCCTTGCGGCCAGAATTCGAACGCGATTTGAAGATTGCGGTTGCGCTCCAGGGTTCGCCGCATGCCGCGGAGGACCTCCAACTCCCATCCTTGGACGTCCATTTTGATGAAATCGACGGACTTGTCGCCGATCACCTCATCCAGCGGAGCAACCTTTATATCGATGGCGCGTGTGATCTTCCGGCTATCCGCGGCCGCGATACGATTATCCCCGGCGTGAACCAGTGAACGGGTTAGCGTTGCTCTGGTATTCCTCGCCCCCAGGGCAAACTGGAAACACTCGACGTTAAACGCGGAGTTCACTTCGCAATTGCGGGTTAGCGCAGCAAACATATCGGGTTCGGGCTCGAAAGCCAGCACGCGTCCCGACGCGCCCACAAGCTCAGAGAATAACAGCGCGTATAAACCCTGATTGGCGCCGATATCGATGATTGTCATCCCGGGCCGAATCCATTGCGCAAACAATTTCTTTTCCGCCTTGCCCATCAAACCCAGACGATGGAGCGCCAGGCACACCAGTCGGTCCAAGGAAGGAGGCGTTAAACGGAATCCCCAAACTTGCATCTCCTGTTTCCAGAGATCTAACAGGTTGAGCTGTGCAAACGACGTCGCAAGGTTCATAGTATATGCGGATGCGGCAAACGCTGAATATAGTAACGCTGAATATAGTTAATGATAGCGAGTAGCGGCTACACGAAAGTCGATGGTCCGTTAGGCTGGAAACATGCTCGATATCACGGCGGTGCTGGCATTCGCCGCTGCGGCCGGCCTGCTCACGGTCACGCCTGGCCTCGACACTGCGCTGGTTCTCAGAACGGGAGCGGTCGAAGGTCCGGGTGAGGCTCGCTCTGCCGCATTCGGAATTTGCGGCGGATGCCTGGTTTGGGGGACGGCAACGTCGCTTGGCCTCACGGCCTTGCTGACACTGTCGAAAATCGCCTATGACGTGGTCCGTTTGACGGGCGCTTGTTACCTGATCTATCTGGGAATCCGGATGTGTGCGAGAAAGCGGACGTTTAACATCGAAACGGAGACGCCCGTTGAACACTCGGCTCGCCACCAGAGCAGCAAGCGGCGCTGGCTGGTGCGCGGCCTGTTGACGAATGTACTGAACCCAAAGGTTGGCATCTTCTACATTACCCTGCTTCCGCAATTTATACCTCCAGGCGGCAGCATCATGACGTATAGCTTGTTATTCGCGTTTATTCACGTAGCTGAAGGATTGCTGTGGCTGAATCTTCTGACCCTCGCTATGCAACCTCTTCAATCCTGGCTGCATCGACCTGCCGTTACGCGAGGACTCGATTGCGGCACCGGAACCGTCCTGATTGGCGCCGGAGTTGCTCTTGCTTTCGAGCGTCGGCGCTAATTAATCCGCTCCGGCAATCAGAGCCTTCACCAGGCCTTCCACGTTGTGCGGATTTGCTTCGGCCGCAACGCTGAATCCCAATTTCTCAACAGTCCGTGTTGTCACCGGGCCGATGCTGGCAATTCTGATCTTCCGAAGAACATGCGAAGACACCAGGCGAGCCGCATTCTCAACTGCCGAAGAACTGGCAAAGATCACCCAGTCAGGTACCGGATCCCGAAAAAGCAGCCGGGCGCGCTCTTCGGCGTCCGCCGGCAGGACATTTCGATATGCTTCCACCACTGTGACGATCGCGCCCCGCTGGCGAAGAGCTGGCGGCAACACGTCGCGAGTAACCGCCGCGCCGGGTAGCAAAATGTTCTTGCCCGCCAACTGCTTTGTGCCCAAAGCAGCAACCAGCGACTCTGCGACAGCCTCCTGGGGCGTAACGGTCACCTGAAAACCATGCTCCTCGGCTACTGTCCGGGTAGCGACTCCCACGGCAGCAACTT
Organism: Bryobacteraceae bacterium; assembly: GCA_036272575.1. GTDB lineage: Bacteria > Acidobacteriota > Terriglobia > Bryobacterales > Bryobacteraceae > Bog-105. The sequence goes on from DATAYL010000509.1 coordinate 21,103, forward strand.
GAGCAGGCAGAGATCGAACAGCAATGCCGGCGGAATCCAAAGCGGCGCGGAAAGCGTTTACCGCATTGGCGCTGGTGAAAATGATCCAATCGTAAACTGCCGCGTTTGCCGCGGCCGCCAGCAAGGGCGCTTGGTCCGATGGAGGACCAATTCCGATCATGGGCGCCAGCAGCACCTCCGCGCCTAGCGAACGCAAGGGGGCCGCCAACTCTTCCGCCTGAGGAGCCGCACGCGTCACTACGATTCGTAAACCGTGGAGTGCCGCTGCCATGCTATCGAGCGGCCGAGAGAATCTGACCAGCGCCGCGATCCAGCAACTCCCGCCCCACCTGCGCGCCCAGTACCGAAGCTTCTCGCGGCGCATCCTGTCCTGCGGCGCGGAGCAGCTTCGACCCATCCGGCGCCACGACAACAACCATCAGATGGAGAGTCCCGTTAATCAGTTGCGCGAATGCACCCACCGGCAATTGACAGCCGCCTCCGAGCGTCGCCAGCGCGGCCCGTTCGCAAGTCACCGCCTGAAAACTCGCTTCGTGATTCAAGAAATCACTCAACCCTGCGGTATCGTCGCCCAACCTGGTCTGAATAGCCAGCGCTCCTTGCCCAGGCGCGGGACACATTAGGTCCGGCTCGAGTACTTGCGCGATCTCACTTGCCAGCCCCAATCGCCTCAAACCAGCGGCGGCCAGCAGAACGGCATCATACTGGCCCTCTTTTAATTTGCGCAGTCGGGTATCCACATTGCCGCGCACTGCTTCAATTGACAGGTCCGACCGCAGTGCACGCAGCTGCGCCGCCCGCCGGCTCGAGCTCGTGCCGACGCGCGAGCCCGGCGTTAGCTCATCCAATCTCTTTCCAACAAGTGCGTCGCGTGGGTCTTCCCGCTCCGGAATTGCCGCAATTTGCAAACCAGCGGGCGTTTCCGTCGGAAGATCTTTCAAGCTATGCACGGCCAGATCGATCGCACCTGCGAGCAAAGCCTCTTCAATTTCTTTGGTGAATAAGCCTTTTCCCCCAGCCGCCGTAAGAGACGCCGTCTGCAAATGATCGCCGGTGGTCTTAATCACCGTGATGCGTGTCCCGACGCCACATCTCTCGAGCAGACCCGCAATGTGATGAGCCTGCCAAAGGGCCAGCTGCGAGCCGCGCGAGCCAATTGTTAATGTCTTCGCCGGAGCGCTTTGCATGCCTGCCGCTAACCGAGCCTGAACATGCGGCGCACCGCGGTGACGAGTTCGGCATCCTGACTCGCGGGCGACGTCTGCGCACCCGCCTGCCGGCGCATCTCTGAGATGGGACCGTGCGCAATCTTGTTTACGATGCGCCGCGTCAACGCCTCGACGGCTTCCTCCTGGTCCGCCGTAAGTGTGCCAAGCTTCGAGCGGTAACTGCCTAGTACCTCGCGCCGGATCATCTCGAGCTGTTCCTGCAAGCTCACAATGATTGGCGCCACATCCTTCGCCCGCAGTTTACTTTCAAGCCGCGCGACTTCCTCCGCAACAATGCCCTCCGCCTGCGCAGCCACTTCCTGTCGGGTGCGCAGATTGCGGTCGGTCAGCCGCTGCAGATCATCCATGTCATAGAGAAACGCATGCTCCAAACTATTTACTGCCGGATCGATATTCCGCGGCACGGCGATATCGATCAGAAACATCGGCTGGTTCTTCCGTGACTCGAGGGCGCGGCGCACCATTTCGGGCGTTAGCACAAAGCCCGGCGCGGCGGACGAAGTAATCACAATATCCATTTCGCCGAGTTCCGCCGCGAAGCTCTCATAAGGCAGCACCTGGCCGCGAAACAGTTGGCCCAATTCGCGCGCTCGCTCCGGCGTGCGGTTGGTGATAAAGATCTCGTCGGCACCGGCGCGCAGCAGGTGCCGCGCGGTGTCTTCGGACATTTTGCCCGCGCCGATAATCAACACGCGCTTCTTTTGCAGCGATCCGAAGATCTCGCGTGCTAACTCGACCGCTGCATAGCTCACCGAAACCGCATTCTGCCCAATCTCCGTTTCGGTGCGAATCCGTTTAGCCACGGTAAATGCCCGTGTCAGAACCGCATCAAGCATGGTTCCGACGGTACCTTGCTCGCGGCCTTGCGAATAAGCCTGTTTGAGTTGCCCCAAAATCTGAGGTTCGCCGACGATCATCGAATCCAGGCTCGACGCCACCCGAAAAAGATGACGGATGGCGTTTGCCGCTTCGTACGTATAAATGTGCGGGCGCAGCGCTTCGAAAGTCATTTCCCGGCAGCCCTCGACGATGCATTCCAGCAGTTCATCGGGCCGAGCACTCTCTTCCAGCACAGCGGTGACTTCCACCCGGTTGCAGGTGGAAAGAATCAACGCCTCATTAGCCCCGCGCGCCTGCAAGTCGAGCAGTGCGGCCGGCACTTCTTCCGCTCGCATCGCCAGCTTCTCACGCAGCTCGACCGGGGCCGTGCGGTGATTGATTCCGGCGAGGACCAGCTTCATTGGGGCCATAAACCCCGCAGCGTCATGTGAGTCGCCCAGGTAATGAGGGAACAACCCAAAACACTCACTGCCAGCCAAGCCATGCGCCGTCCCCGCCACCCCGCCGAGATGCGTAAGAAGATCATGGCGAGATAAAACGCCCACGTGAACAGAAAAAACGCAATCTTTGGATTGGCGATCCACTCCGCGCCGCGCTCGTTAAACGCCCAGATGACTCCGCTGACCGTCGCCAGGGTGATAAACACGAAACCGGTGTTCATGGATTGTGTGATGATCCGGTCGAGCGTTGCCAGCGGCGGCAGTCGATTGGCAGACGGTGCGACGTTCTTACGTTTCAGCTGGCGTTCCTGCAATAAGTAATAGATGGAGGCAACGGCGGAAAAGATGAGCGCTGCGTAGCCGATCAGCACGGTGGAAATATGAATGACCAGCCAGACGTTGCGGACCGCCATGCTCCAGGGCGCCACCGGGAATTCCGTGACGCCGATCAGCGTCATGAAGAAGACTAGTGGAAAAATGCAGATGCCAAAGCTCGAGATCCGGTAATAGGCGTAGGCGAGCAAAAAAAGCGCGGCGATCAGAAGCGCGCAGGTCGAACTGGTCTCGTAGAAATTGTCTAGCGGGAGATGCCCCGTAATGGCCCATCGCTCGACCAGTGCCACTAGTTGGAAAACGCTGCCAATGCCGAAGGTGATCAGCGCCGGTAAGAACAACCGGTTGGTTTTGCGAAATAGGTAGATGAGCGCGTACAGCAGGCCGCAGGAGTAAAAGGCGGCGGCCGTCCGCAGCCAAATTACGCTCATAGCGGGGGCTCTCTACTAGTATAGAGGTTCCGTCAAAGTGCGGCAGTTAGGCGGCCAATGCCTTTCTGGTACGCTCGCCTCCAGGTCTCAACCGGTCGGCTGCGGGTCTCGAAGCGTCCCAGCATCACCTATCCGTATTTTCTGCATGCCCTCGAAAGCAAGGAAAGCCCAAATAAAAGGCCTAGTTTTTTCGTTTCGTAAGCCAACCGTCTTCCCTTGTCGCCACCGCTCATGCCTCTCCTGGTGGTTCCGTTGAACCGCCCAGTATTCAATGGAGGGAGAGGAGTTAAACGAAATTTCATGAGCAGCTTTCTGAAGAACAAACACGCCATCGTGACCGGTGGCAGCCAAGGG
>DATAYL010000510.1:0-17247 GCA_036272575.1 Bryobacteraceae bacterium
TTCGGCCAGCGGCGCCAGCACTGGATTGGCGGCAGCCGGTTCCGGCGCTTTACCCATCAGCGCGGCTTGGCGCGCCTTTTCCACCTCTTCGAGCTGCTGCATCTTCTCAATCGTCGACTTGCTATCGAGCCGCGGAAAAACGGGCCCTAACGCACCGATCTGTTGATCTGCTCCCAAACCACCCCAGGGAATGGAAGCGGTACGGAATTGGTTAAGCGAACTCGCAAAACCGAGTTGTTTCCAAATCGCTTCGGTAGAGTGCGGCAGTACGGGATGAGCTAACCCGCACGCGATGCGCAGCGCTTCGGCGGCAGTATAGAGCGTCTCATCAAGTCGCGTTTGCCCCTCCGCCGATGTGTCCTTGGCCAACTTCCAAGGAGCTCGTTCCACGATGAACTTGTCGACGGCTGCGATGATGTTCCAGATGTGCTCGAGAGCTCGCGAAAACTCGAACGCGTCGTAGGCAGTCAATGCGGATTGCGCGGCTGCATTTGCCAAGCTAGCCACCGCGGGATCGCCTGCATGTTGGGGTATCTTCCCGCCCCGATACTGCAAAACCATCGTCAGCGTGCGGCTCGCGAGATTGCCGAGGCCGTTCGCCAGATCCGAGTTGTAGCGCCCCACTAGCGCGTCATAGGAAAAGCTTCCATCGTGTCCGAAGACGATCTCGCGCAGCAGAAAATATCGCAGTGCATCCACGCCCATCACTTCGGCAATCGGCGACGGCCGCACGATGTTGCCGCGTGACTTACTCATCTTGTCGTTCTCAAACAGCAGCCAGCCATGCGCGAAGACACGTTTCGGCAGGGGCCAATCGGCCGCCATCAGAAATGCCGGCCAGAACACCGTGTGAAACCGCAGAATCTCTTTGCCGATCAGATGAAGATCCGCGGGCCACCGATCCTCTCCATCAACCGCGCTGACGTAAGTCACCAGCGCGTCAAACCAGACATAAAAAACGTGACTGGGATCCGCTTCCACTGGAATCCCCCATTTGAGGCTCGTGCGCGTGATTGAAAGGTCTGCTAACCCTTGCTTCACGAACGCCAATACTTCGTTCCGCCGAATCTCCGGCTGGATAAAATCTGGATTAGCCTCGTAAAACTCGAGCAATCGCTCGGTAAACGCCGAGAGCTTGAAGAAATAGTTCTCCTCGGTGACTTCTTCGTACGGCTTGCCAGTTTCTGGATCTACATCGCCTGGTTTCGCTTCATTAACGAACGATTCGCTTACGACAGCGTAGAGTCCCGTGTAGCTGCCCTTGTAGATATAGCCGTTCGCTTTACATGCTTCGAACAACTTGTTGACCAGCTTGGCGTGTCTTGTGGAAGTAGTCCGCTCGAAGCGATCGATCTGCAACCCGAGTTTCTGCCATTGCGTCCGAAATTCGTTCGAAATGAGATCAGTGAACTCTTCCGGCGTTTTACCTTGCGCCTTGGCGGCGCGCTCCACTTTGGTTCCGTGTTCGTCGGTGCCTGACGTCAGCACAACGTCCTTGCCTTTCATACGTTCGAGGCGCGCGATCGTCTCCGCCGCTATCGTCGTGTACGCATGCCCAATGTGGGGCGCGGCATTCACGTAATAGATCGGTGTAGTGAGATAGTATTTGCCGTTGCTCATCAGAAGTTACACTGCTGTTTCCGAAACAGTTCGCTTGCCTCGGCCATTACGGAACGCAGTGGAATGTTGTGTGCGCTGGCCGCGGCGCGGCAGTCGTCAAATTCGGGAGCATAACCGCCGGCGTCCGTATATTTCACCCGTATCCTACCGTAGGATGTTTCGATATCGGCGAATTTTCGGGCAAGCACACGCCGTTCGGCGCGGTACATACGAATGCCCAGCGTGGTTGTTTCAGAAAATAAGATCTGTGCGAGTGCGTCGGTCTGTTCAGGAACCGCTATCACGGAGAGCAGCGAACCGGGCCGGTTCTTCTTCATGAAAATAGGTGTGAGTGTCACGTCCAGCGCGCCCGCCGCGAATAGTCGTTCCATCGCATAGCCAAGAACCTGCGGCGATGTATCGTCGAAATTTGCTTCGAGCACGTTAACTGCTGTCGCCTCGCTCGCGCTTGTCCGCTCTCCGATCAAAACCCGCAGCACATTGGCCTGTTCCGTAAAATCCTTGTCGCCGGCGCCGAAGCCTTGTGAAAGAATCCGCACCGCAGGTAGAGCGCCGGAGGCCACTGTCAACGTGCTCAGCAGCGCGGCGCCGGTCGGCGTCGTCAGCTCGGTGGCCGGTCCCGAAGAATAAACCGGAATATTTTTTAGTAGCTCCGCGGTGGCCGGCGCAGGTACCGGCAGAATGCCGTGTTCGGTCTTCACCGTGCCGCTGCCTACGTTCACCTGGGAATTATGCACTTCTTCCACACCCAGCAGGTCGAGCGCAATGCAGGCACCGACCACATCCGAAATCGAATCGACCGCACCTACTTCGTGAAAATGAACCTTTTCGATTGGTACCTCATGCGACTTGGCTTCCGCCTCACCGAGCCGACGAAAAACCGCCAGCGCATTCTTCTCCGCGGGCCCGGAAAGCTTCGCGCCCAGAATGATTTTTTCGACATGCGGTAGATGCCTGTGTTTCTTCTGCTCGTCAAACATCACTGAGAATTTGGATGCCGCGATACCCTTCCGCTTGGTCTTTTCCAGACGATACTGTGCCCCAAGTTCAAGACCCCGAAGCGCAGCTTCAAGGATCGGCCAGTCCGCCCCGGCATCCAACAGTGCGCCGACCATCATGTCTCCGCTGATGCCGGAAAATGCATCCAAATAACAGATTTTCATGGAGTAAAGTGACGACTAACGCGCCACCAGCCTACTAGCACCAGTTTACAGGGCACTAGAAAATCGACGAAGCATTTAACGTCCGCTCTGTTGGACAGCTGAGACGGACCTGGGAGCGCAAGCGAACTTTGATTGGAAAGGCGGCTGCACCTTCAACTCGATTTAAGCGCCGAGCGCGCCGCTTCCACATCCCGTAATGCATACTCGACACTCGTCGCCAACGCCGTTAGGTGTCCCATCTTTCGTCCTGGCCGCGCTTCCGTTTTGCCGTAGAGATGAATCTTCACATCTGGAAATCCGGCCGCCGCCGCCCAATTCGGTTCTCCTTCTGCCCAGATATCGCCCAACAAGTTAGCCATCGCCGCTGGCCTGAACTGCGTCACCGCGCCAAACGGCAGCGCGCAAACCGCTCGCAGTTGCTGCTCAAACTGGCTCGTCAGGTTTGCGTCGAAAGTAAAATGCCCTGAATTATGCGGGCGCGGTGCCAGCTCATTGATCAGCAGGCGTCCATCTCTCGCCACAAAAAATTCGACACACAGAACGCCAACCACCTCCAGTTTTTCGAGCACCTCACGCGTGATTTCAACCGCCTCACGCGCCACACTGGAACTCACTCGCGCCGGTCCAATCGATATGTCGAGAATGCCATTCTCATGCTGATTCTCAACTGCGCCATAGTGGATGAAATCACCCGTAACCGACCGAGCCGCCACCACGGAAATCTCACGCTCGAAATCGACGAACGCTTCAAGCACCGCTTCGCGCGCGCCGACCGCTTCCCAGGCAGCGACAAAATCCTTCGGCGAAAAAATCCGAAATTGCCCTTTCCCGTCATAGCCGAAGTCGGCTGTCTTGAGAATTGCCGGCAACCCGATTTCTGCCGCTGCGCCAGCTAGTTCCTCTGGCGTCTGTACGTGGCGAAATGCAGTAATTGGTAAACCTGCTTGCGACAGAAAAGTCTTCTCCCGCAAGCGGTGTTGTGCCGTATGCAGCACCTGGCCGCTCGGGCGAACTGGCGCGCAATGCGCAGCCGCTGCCGCTGTCGCACCGGGCACGTTTTCAAATTCGAAAGTCACCACGGAAACGCCGCTTGCAAATTTACAGATCGCCTCGAGATCCTCGTAAGGCGCAGTAATTTCCAGATCGGCAACCTGGCCCGTAGGCGTATCCTGGTCGGGCGAAAACGTATGCACGCGGTAACCCATGCGTCGGGCGGCGATCGCGAACATACGGCCGAGTTGCCCGCTTCCCAGGACGCCGATCACGCTGCCCGGTAGAATCGGCTTTACTCGAGTAGGCGTCATCACAAGAGACGATTCTCGAGTACCGCGTCCGTTTGCGACTTTCGCCAGGCCACCAACCGCTCGCGAATATCGGCGTGCTTAATGCCAAGAATGCTCGCCGCCAGCAACGCGGCGTTCGCCGCCCCCGCTGGACCGATCGCCAGTGTGCCGACCGGCACACCCGCCGGCATCTGCGCGATCGACAGCAGCGAATCAATGCCGTTCAGAATGCTGCTCTTGATCGGCACGCCCAATACTGGGAGCGGCGTGTGCGCCGCCACCATGCCGGGAAGATGCGCCGCTCCACCCGCCGCCGCGATAATTACCTCCAGGCCCCGCTCCACCGCCGTTTTTGCATACTCCGCCATCCAATCCGGCGTGCGATGTGCGGAAACGATCTGCGATTCGTGCGGGATTTTCAGCTTCTCCAGTATCTCCCCGGTCCGCTGCATCGTCTCCCAATCGGACTTGCTGCCCATAATCACTCCAACCAGAGGCCGCAAATCACTCATGCCTGGAACCTATTCGCCCTGGGCGGCGACAAAACCTTTTTGCCCGTCAAACGTATATAGATTCTCGATCTTGATGAAGTCCAGGTTATCTTTCTGCAGCCGGTCGAGCAGGTTCACGATTTGCTCGTGAGTAACCACGCCATTCTCCTTCTCTGACATGAAGCCCGCGCGCCAGTGATCCGTCAGGAATGTCTCTTTGAAACCGTCCGGATACACCTTTACGCCCCGGTTGCTCAACGCAGTCATTTTTAGACCGCCGCCATTTACCTTTTCAAGCCGTTTACCAAACTCCGCCGGATTGCGCTCGTTCCATTGGAGGAAAACATCTACCCCTATCAATTGCTTTTTCGCCCGCTTGGTCTCGCTCATCTGTTGCGAGAACGCCTTCTGCGGCTCCTTGGAATACGAGGCTTGTTTCAAGTGCTGCGGCTTCTGTCCCAGGCGCGCCACCACAGCTTCCGCGAATTCCTTCGTGCCGACTTTCTGCTTGCTAGTGCCCTCCTTATAAATGTCGTAGGTGTGGACGCCGTCTTCAATCGTCCGCAACCAGGCATTATGAATGCGCTCCGCAATTTCCGGCTGCCCGATGTGCACCAGCATCAACAATCCCCCATGTAACAGTCCCGAAGGATTTGCCAAATTCTGTCCTGCCCGCCGCGGAGCCGATCCGTGAATTGCTTCGAACATCGCGCATTGGTCACCGATATTTGCCGACCCGGCCAGACCCACCGAACCTGCAATCTGCGCCGAAACATCTGACAGAATGTCCCCGTACAGGTTCGGCATCACAATCACGTCAAAGGCCTCCGGTGTGTCCGCCAGCTTCGCCGCGCCGATATCTACAATCCAATGCTCCTTCTCAAACTCTGGATACTCTGCGCCGATCTCATCGAATACCTTGTGAAAGATCCCATCCGTAAACTTCATGATGTTGTCTTTCGTGAAGCACGTCACCTTCTTGCGGTTGTTGCGTCGTGCGTATTCAAACGCGTAGCGCACAATTTTTTCCGAACCCGGTCGGCTGATCAGCTTCAGGCATTGGTACACTTCATCGGTCTGCCGGTGCTCGATCCCCGCATACAGGTCTTCCTCGTTCTCGCGCACGATCACCACATCCATTCCCGGATGCTTGGTGCTGATGTATGGGTGATAAGAAACGCACGGGCGCACATTGGCATAAAGACCCAGTGTTTTGCGCGTCGTCACGTTCAGTGACTTAAAGCCACCGCCTTGCGGTGTGGTGATCGGCGCCTTGAAGAATACTTTTGTCCGCCGCAAAGATTCCCAATCGTTCGCGTCGATCCCGGTGACCTTGCCGCTCAGATAGACTTTCTCGCCGATCTCAATCGTCTCGATCTGAATGCGCGCGCCTGCCTCCTGCATAATATGGAGCGACGCCGCCATAATCTCCGGACCGATTCCGTCACCGTGCGCAACCGTGATAGGTACTTGATTCGATGCCATATAGTTATCAGAGCCATTAAACCAGAGAGCCTATTTCAGCACTCATTCCGAGGGCCCGCATCTCAAAGTGATATTCTGGCAGTTCTTGTTAAACGAGAAGGAGTACACTGACAGTGTTGGTCGAAAGCGCCGGGTCTGATCCAAGAGCCGCGCGTAGCAGTAATCTTTCTTGCTCCAAGCCACTCAGAGTGCAAGACTACCTCGAGCTCACGAAACCTCGTATCACCTGGCTCATCGTCATGAGCACAGCTATCGGGTATTATTTTGGACACTCCGGTCCCTGGCATCTCTGGCCGCTGATTCACACTCTATTCGGAACCGCGTTAATCGCCTCCGGGACAGCCGCGCTCAATCAGTGGTACGAGCGCGATGCCGACCGCCACATGCGCCGCACGCAATCCCGCCCACTTCCTGCCGGTCGTCTGCGCCCCAACCAAGCGTTACGGTTCGGAACCGCTTTAGCGCTGGCCGGCGGCTTGGAGATTGGTTTCGCTGTCAACTGGCTTACCGCCGGCCTCGGCTGGCTCACCTGCTTTGCCTATCTTTTGATCTACACGCCGATGAAGCAGAAGAGCTGGTGGTCCACCACTATCGGCGCATTCCCCGGCGCCATGCCGCCCATCATCGGATTCGCTGGGGCTGCGGGCAAGCTAACGCTCGATGCCTGGGTATTGGGCGCCATCCTGTTTCTTTGGCAATTTCCGCACTTTTACGCCATCGCCTGGATGTACCGCGAAGATTACTCGCGCGCTGGTATCCAAATGCTGCCCGTGGTTGAACCCGATGGCGAGTCCACTGCACGCCAGATCTTGCTTTACTCTGTTTTGCTCATTCCTATCAGCCTGCTTCCCAAGTGGATGGGCATGACAGGCAATCTCTATTTAATCGGCGCGCTGGCTTTGGGCTTCTGGTTCCTCTACTCCGGCATCCAGGTTTCGCTCGATCGCACAAAGGCTAAGGCCCGTAAAGTCTTACTCACCTCGGTTGTATATCTACCGGTGCTCTACGCGCTGATGGTCCTCGATCCCACCCGGCTGTGAACACCAGGCTCAAAATTCTGCTGAGTTCCCTCACTGCCTCCCTTCTCTTTGTCTCTTGCGACCGTCGCGCCTCCAGTCTTCCGGATTATGGCCCTGTGCCTAATTTTTCGATGACCGATGCAGCGGGCCATCCGTTCAACAGCCGCGCCCTCTCCGGCAAGGCTTGGGTCGCCGATTTCATTTACACGAATTGCCCAGCGGCCTGTCCCATGATGACCGCCAAAATGCACGGTGTCGAAAAGAAAATCCACGGCCAAGAGAACATCCGCCTCGTTTCTATCTCGGTTGATCCTGAACGCGACACACCTCCCGTTTTGCATGCCTTTGCTGAGCGGTACGGCGGTCCCACCAAACAATGGATCTTCTTGACTGGCACGCCCGCGAGCATTCATCAGGTTGCCTACAACACTTTTCACGTAGGCGACGTCATCAACAAAATCAATCACAGCACCAAATTCGTGCTTGTGGATAAGCATCAGCATATTCGCGGCTATTACTCGACCCTTGATGCGAATGAGGACGATCTCCCCAAAATGTTGAAGGATCTCAGTGCCCTGAGCCGGGTGTCGGAGTAACGTTGTGGCTACCGCTCAACTACAACCTCAAGATCCCCAGCTCGCCCGCAAGCCGTTGCCCGTGATCGTAATCCTGAGCGCGGCTATTGCCGCCTTCCTCGTCTGGCTTATCTACTTCAAAGGCCGCATCGCCGGGCCTACCTGGATTGCTTACCTGCCCGGTGCAAATGCCTTCTTCAATTCGTTAAGCGCAATTTGCCTGGTGCTCGGCTATGTCAATATCCGCCGTGGCAATCGCCTCGTTCACATGCGCTTTATGGTCAGCGCGACCGTCTTCTCAGCGCTCTTTCTTGTCAGCTATATCACCTACCACTACTTTCACGGCGATACCAAGTTTCCCGGCCATGGCTGGATCCGTCCCGCCTATTTCTTCATCCTGGTTACGCACATTGGTCTCTCGATGGCCGCGCTGCCATTAATTCTTGCCACGCTCTGGTACGCGCTGCGCACTCAATTCCGCTTTCACCGCAAGGTTGCGCGCTGGACCTTCCCCATCTGGCTTTACGTCTCGGTCACGGGCGTTATTGTCTACTTTGTGTTGCACGCCTATACTGCATGAGCGCGAAACAGAACTGGAATCCGGAGCTTTACGAAGGCCGCCACTCGTTCGTTTGGCAGCTAGGGCAGGGAATACTCGAATTGCTGAACCCCCTGCCAGGCGAATCCATTCTCGATCTTGGCTGCGGCACCGGACAACTGACAAACGAAATCGCAAGTTCAGGCGCTAAAGTTACTGGTCTCGACTCCTCGCCCGACATGATCGGGCAGGCCCGCCAGAACTACCCCAAGCTGCGCTTCGTTCTCGGAGACGCTGCCGGCATGCAGTTTGAAAACGAGTTTGACGCGATCTTCTCCAATGCCGCCCTACACTGGATGCTCGACCCTGCCGCTGTTGCTCGGTCCATGATCCGCGCCCTCCAGCCGGGTGGACGATTGGTCGCCGAGTTCGGTGGTCAAGGTAACATAGGGCAAATCGTGGAATCTTGGCGCGCAATTCTGCCCACTTATTCCAATGGCGCGCCGGTCGTCGCACGAACTTATTTCCCGTCCATATCCGAATACGCCGGCATCTTGGAACAGGTCCGTTTCGAGGTCCGGTTTGCCCAGTTGTTCGATCGCCTCACACCGCTCGAAGGCGAACGTGGCATGGAAAATTGGCTTCGCCAATTCGGCTGGTATAACTTCGAACCCCTACCGCCCGAAAAACGTCACTCTGCTTTGGGAGAAGTGATAGCATACCTCAAGCCCAAACTCTACCGCGATGGGCAATGGTTCGCCGATTACCGCCGCCTGCGCATCATTGCGGTGAAGAAAAATGCTTAAATAACGAAAAGCCAACCATGACCCTTATCATCATCATCGTTTTAATCCTGCTTCTCGGCGGAGGCGGCGGATACTACGGCTACGGCCGTTATGGAATGGGTGGAGGGGCCGGCATCGGCCTCGGGACCATCTTGCTGATCCTTTTGACTGCCTATCTTCTGGGCTTCTTCCGCTAATTCGCGGGTGGGCTTCAGTCCCACTCGTTCAAGGGCAGGCTACTCCCCCCGGTTCACTCCCGCCAGCGCCCCACGCAACGGGCCAATTAGCCTTTCAGTGAAGATCTCCGCCCCTGCTGTCGTCAAATGAACATCGTCTTCGAAATCGGCTGGTTGCAAATCCTCGCAGCTGAGCGGGATCACCGCACTTACCTCCGCCGTTTTCGCTGCGTTTTGCAGTTCCTCCTGAAACTCCTGTCCCGGTCGCGGCACGGGCGGCACAATCAGGATGATCCTCACCCCGTATGTCGCCGCCAAATCGTGCATCCTCTTCAGCCGGGGCCCAACCACCGAAAGCACTTCGGACGAAGTCAAAGGCTGAGCCGCTGTCGGCTTGAACAAATCGTACATTCGCGGGAGATCCGGGAAAATCTCCTTTAAAACTTCTTTGCGAATCTCCGCCCGCAGTGCATAAAATCTGCTAAATCGAGCGAAGAATAAATCTGATGTTTTGGTGCGATCCAGACCCACCTCTACGGCAATCGTGGGAATGTCGGCCGGTTTGAATAAGTAGAGGGCTGAATAGTCACCTCGGATCCCGGACGTGTACCAGTGCATCGCCGCCAAAGTGATTGCTACTACCTTGGGTCTCGCGCCCTCTGCAAACAGTCGCCGCAGTCCGTAATACCAATCTTCATAGCCCGTTGCGTGAATCCAGAGACGATGCGTCCGCCACTCAGGCGCCAGCCCTTTCACGAGCAATGGAAAATCCAAATCTTGGCCGACCAGCGAATTGCCCACTACCAGCAATTGCTCGGGTTGCCCGCCGCCTCCGCCATGGTCAAGGGCAATCGCCTCTTTGTATTCTTGATTTACCTCTTCCTGCACCTTGCTGTGCCGCTCCACCACGACTCGCGTAAACACTTCCAAAGCTGCCAGTAATCCGAAAATCAGCACCAGCGCCACTGGGATGGCCGCCTTCTGGAACATCGCCCGCGGACGAATAATGTATTCAGAACTGGAAGTAGATGAAGGCATTCGATTCGTTCGCCGACAGAAACGCCACGATTAATACCAGCACGGATGCGTAGGCCCACTGCGCCGGAGCCGACGTCCGTTGAAAGAGAAAATCTTCATGGCGGGTTTCGAGCAGCACGTCGAGCAGAAACAGCGGAAGACTGAAGATCGCCAGAAACTTGTATCCCGTAACAAACTCGGGTTTCCAGTCGAGTACCGTGATCCCCCTCAAAATATGGAAAGCATCGGTCATCGACTGTGCCCGGAAGAAAACCCAGCTCAAACAGACCAGGTGGAAGATGAAAATCCGCTTCGCCCACAGTCTGAAGAACGATAATTCGTCATCGGCACGGCGCCCGGCCTGAAACGTCGTCCGAAAGAAGCGTTCGATGCTTTGCCCAATACCGTGGATGGCGCCCCAGATCACAAACGTCCAGTTCGCTCCATGCCACAGTCCGCCCAGCAGCATCGTTGTCATCAGATTCCGATAAGTTCGCGGCTCGCCATGCCGGCTGCCCCCCAGCGGAATGTAAAGGTAATCGCGCAGCCAGGTGCTCAGGCTGATGTGCCAGCGTCGCCAGAAATCTTGCAAGCTCGAAGCCAGGTACGGCTGCCTGAAATTCACCATGAATTCAAAGCCCATCAACTGTGCCGCGCCTCGCGCGATATCGCTGTACCCGCTGAAATCTCCATAAATCTGCCACGCGAAAGCATAAGTGCCCAGCGCCACGATGGGCAGCGTCGGTGTCCCCATCTTTCCGTTGAACGCTGCGTTTGCGAGTAGCGCGCAGTTGTCCGCGATCACGCATTTGCGGAAAAGCCCAGTCAGGATCAACATGATGCCGTCCATAAACAGCCGGCCGTCAAATCTGCGCGGCGCTTGAACCTGTGGCAACAAGTGGGAGGGCCGCTGAATCGGCCCGGCAATCAGGTGCGGGAAAAAATTTATAAACAACGCGTAGTCTAGTAACGATTCCGCCGGTTCGAGCCTGCCGAAATACACGTCCACGATGTAAGCCAGCGCCTGGAACGTGTAAAACGAGATGCCAGGGGGCAGCAAAATGCGCAGAAACTCGATGTTCACCGGCAAGCCGATTAGCGTCAGCGTCTCCGACAGCGAATCAGTGAAGAAGTTGAAATACTTGAAAAACCCAAGAAATCCAAGGTTTAGAGCAACCGAGATGGTGAGCAGCATCTTGCGCCGCACCGGTTGGTTCGATCTGGCGATACTGCGCGCGCAGACAAAATCGACAGCCGTTGAGACCAGGATCAGACCCAGAAAACGCCAATCCCACCATCCATAAAAAAAATAGCTTGCCAACAGCAGAAACACATTTTGGCTGCGCCACCGCAAGGGCCAATAAATCGTTACCACCAGCAGCAAAAAAACAATAAAGATCGGGGAATCAAACAGCATTTACGGGGCTGGTGCGGATGATCGTGTCGTCTGCGTAAGATCGTGGGGTAGCCCTCAGTCTGCTTGGGGCTGCAGCCCCGCAATCGCCGGTTCCAAACGATCCCAGCCAATGCACATTTTGCATGCTACGCCGCATATTTTGCCAAGTGGCCGAGTTGCCGGATATCTCTTTTCTCGTCAGGCTGCATGATTATCTTTTTATCAGTATGATGCAAACGGGCCATATCAAGCCCGTTTCAACGGGGCTACAGCAAGTTTTTGAACGCCTTACGGTAAATACTGGCGCACCCGCTGTGCGTGGCATGCAAATTGCTTCGCTCGGCCGAAGGAGAAAAGATGGCGAGTAATTCCAAAACGACGAAAAATCACGACGAGATCAGAGCTTGGGCCGACGCGCGTGGCGGGAAGCCGGCACATGTTGCGACGACAGGCTCGAGCGGTGACATCGGCATATTGCGCATAGAATTTCCTGGCGCCCCTGCCAGCGACGACTCCAGTTTAGAAGAGATTTCCTGGGACCAGTTTTTTGAAAAATTTGACGAGCGCGGCCTGGCCTTGCTCTATCAGGAAGAGACGGCGGGAGGCGAAAAGAGCAACTTCAATAAGCTCGTTGCTGCCGAAACAGCGGCCAATGCTAGCAAGAAGAGTCGCCGTCGGCCATCCGCGGCGTCGCATAAGACAACCGCCAAGAAGGCCGGTGCCAAGTCTGCTGCGAAGAAGTCTGTCGCCAAGAAGACGGTGGCCAAGAAATCCGTTGCTAAGAAGTCCGCTCCTGCCAAAAAAAGTGCGATCAAATCGCGTGGCCCTGTTGTGAAAAAGAAAGCGGCGAAAACTGCTGCCCGTCGCGCCGTCGCCAAAAAGACGATGGCCCGCAGTGCAGCCGCCAAGAAACCGCTGAAAAGAACTGCGACGCGCAAGCGACGCTAAGTCCGTTTGCGGCGCGTGCGGTTTAAGCTTCTAGGTTTAGACTCGTGGGAGAGGCTATGCCCACCCCTGTTCCGGCTAAACAAACCCGTCCGCTTTTGCCGTTCGCGATCGGGTCCGCCGCAGTTCTGTTGGCGATTGCGGGACTCCTATTTTTTTCGCGGCCGGCCAAGCAGGCTGCTGGTCAGGTCCGGGAGACCGCAAACTCGGATGCCAAGGCTTACCTTCCACATCTCGCTCTAAGCAACGTCAAAATGCAGGCAAGCGAGAATTTTATGCGGCAGCAGGTTATAGAGATTACTGGCCGGATCCAGGATGCCGGTCCCCGCCCGCTCCAAACAGTCGACGTGTTTTGCCTGTTTTACGGCTTGGACGGTCGGGAAATCCATCGCGAACGCCTGCCTATCGTGAACGCGAAATCGAATCCCCTGAAGCCCGGCGAGACCCGCTCATTCCGGCTCCCGTTTGACTCGCTGCCTGACGGCTGGAATCAATCGCTCCCGAAAATGGTCATCGCCCAGATCACCTTTGCCGATCGCTAGGCATGGCGGTCTTGCTTGTGGACGATGACCCCGACCAGCTTGCCCTACGCGAAATGTTGTTCAGTCAGGCAGGCATTGCAGTTCTGAAAGCAACTACGGTAGCCGAAGCGCTCCTCCTTGCACGGCACGACCACCCCTCCTGCGCGGTGGTGGATTTATGTTTACCAAACGAGGAAGACGGGCTCACCCTCATTCGCGAGTTGAAGAAAATCAACGATTCAGTACATATCCTTGTTCTTACCGGAAAGCGAACACACGGCCTGCAAAACAAGCCGGAGTGGAAATCCATTGCCGCGGTCGTTACTAAGGGTTCTCCCTCCGCCCACTTACTGGCGCGAGTAAAATCCTTGCATCCGAATTTCTGAACCGGCGACTGTCCGGGAGCGCGCCACGGATACTCCCTGGGTCCAATGTTTATCCCTATGCAAGTAGTTTTCTCTTCTTATGATCACAAGTGGTACTTCACGCGTTCCGGGAAGGAACTCGGCAACGTTATAGTTGCTCGAAGGTCGGCTATGAACGGAGCCACAAAAACGGGTCGCCTGGTCCGGTTTTTGAGCAAAAAACTGGACAACCATGTGGCTGCGATCTCCCCTATTCCCCGCACCCCAATTCGTTCGCATTCACCAAACACTTCGCATCATTTCGGGGATGGTGGTTGATGCTACTGATCGCGTGCGGCCGATGCCTTCTAATGTAAATTGGCGCACGTTGCTCAAATTGAGCCACGCCCACAGGCGTCATTAATTTGACAGATGCTGGTACTAGCGCGTACACTAAAAAAGTTTGGCGAGTTGATTCTTCGGCCTCCGTGCTACCGTGCCTCGACGGGAGCGCCCTTTTTTTCTGGGTGATACTCCAACAATAGGCATCCGGCCGGAAGTCGGGCCCCGCTGCTGGACCAGTAAGCTCCTCCAATTTGTCTAACTGAAGTGAGTGACGCTGGCGTTCGGCATGGACCATGCTCCGAAGCAGTTACCCTCGCGTTTGAGGCTGGTGAACACGCTATATCAGTCTCCTGGCAAGAAAAGCAGCTGAGTTCCTTGTTAATGGAATTTGAGCCTGCTGGGATTAAACCCAAAGTTGTTTAGTCGTTCGTTCAAGTCGCTTGTGGAAATCAGCGAGCGCAACGGTTTTAGACAGAGAAAGGGATTTTGAGCGCGTAGGTCAGGTTTTGGCCGGCTCTGCGGCGCAAAAATTCAAGGAGAAGCAGCGCAAGGGTAGCCTTCGGGTTACCGTGCGCATTCAGTGAAGTATGCCAACCTTTAATCAATTGGTGCGCAAGGGTCGCAAGCCGACCCGGTATAAGACCGCCAGTCCGGCCCTGCAGGCCTGCCCACAGCGGCGCGGGGTCTGCACGCGTGTTTACACCACCACTCCGAAAAAGCCAAATTCGGCTTTGCGGAAAGTGGCTCGCGTGCGGCTGACCAACGGTATTGAAGTCACCACGTACATTCCTGGTGTCGGGCATAACCTGCAAGAGCACTCAATTGTGTTGATTCGTGGCGGCCGCGTAAAGGATCTGCCCGGTGTACGTTACCACGTGGTGCGAGGGACACTCGATACGGCGGGCGTGGCGAACCGAAAGCAGAGCCGGTCGAAGTATGGAGCGAAGCGGCCGAAGGGCGGCGCGGCGGCTGCTCCGGCGAAAGGCAAGAAGTAGGGAGACTAGGAGATGGGCCCGCGCCTCTCAGCGAGGCGAAGACTCAAACAAACGATATGCCACGAAGACGACGCCCCGAACCGCGCGAAGTAATCCCGGACCCGCTCTACAACTCGACGCTGGTCGAGAAATTTGTCAACTCCATGATGTGGGACGGCAAGAAGACCACGGCGCAGAAGATTTTCTATCAAGCAATGGAAACGTTGCGCGAGCGCTCGAATGACGATCCGTTGAAGGCCTTCAAGAAGGCCATCGAGAATGTGAAGCCAGTACTCGAAGTGAAAACACGCCGGGTCGGTGGCGCGAATTACCAGGTGCCAGTGGAAGTTTCGCAGAACCGGCGGGTGAGCCTGGCGCTGCGCTGGATTATTACCAACGCGCGCACGCGCCCCGACAAGAGCATGGCCGAGAAACTGGCGAACGAGTTGAACGACGCTTCGAACATGCGCGGAGGCGCGGTGAAGAAGAAGGACGACGTGCATCGCATGGCGGAGGCCAACAAAGCGTTTGCACACTACCGTTGGTAATTGGGAAAGAAGACAGAAGCTAGAGAACAAAAGAAGTAAAACGATATGTCACGCACTGTACCGCTAGAGAAAATGCGCAACATCGGCATCATGGCTCACATTGATGCCGGCAAGACCACTACTACGGAACGCATCCTCTATTACACCGGCCGCACACACAAGATCGGTGAAGTGCACGAAGGCACGGCCACGATGGACTGGATGGCGCAGGAGCAGGAGCGCGGCATCACCATCACTTCGGCGGCGACGACCTGCCAGTGGCACGACATCACAATTAACATCATCGACACGCCGGGGCACGTGGATTTCACGGCCGAGGTGGAGCGCAGTCTGCGCGTGCTCGATGGCGCGTGTGCAGTGTTTGATGCAGTTGCGGGCGTGCAACCACAATCGGAGACGGTCTGGCGTCAGGCCGATAAGTACGCCGTCCCGCGCATCTGTTTCATCAACAAGATGGACCGGGTTGGGGCGGACTTTTTCTTTTCCGTGAAGACGATTGTGGACCGGCTAAGCGCGCGTCCGGTGCCGATTCAGATACCGGTGGGCGCCGAGGACCAGTTTAAAGGTGTTGTCGACCTCGTCAAAATGAAGGCCCGCATCTGGCGCGATGAAACGCTGGGCGCGAAATACGATGACGTCGAGATCCCGGCCGAACTGCTCGAGACCGCCAAGAAATATCGGGATGAGCTGATCGAAGCGGTCTCGGAGTCCGACGATGTGCTGATGGAAAAGTACATCGACGGCCAGGCCATTACCGAAAAAGAATTGCAAGCGGGTATTCGCAAGGCGACACTCGGGCGGAAAATTTTTCCGGTGATCTGCGGCTCTTCGTTCAAGAACAAGGGCGTGCAGAATTTGCTTGATGCGGTCGTGGATTATCTGCCGTCCCCGCTTGATGTGCCGCCGATTCAGGGCGTGGGGGTCGATAACCCGGACGAAGTGCTAGAACGGAAGGCGAGCGATAGCGAGCCGTTTTCAGCGCTGGTGTTCAAGATCATGACGGACCCGTTCGTCGGTCAGCTGTGCTTTATTCGCGTCTATTCGGGCAAATTGAACGCCGGCGAATCGATTTACAACGTCAGCAAAGGCAGGCGCGAGCGGGTGGGCCGGCTGGTTAAGATGCACGCCAATAAGCGCGAAGAAATTCAAGAGGTGCTAGCGGGCGACATCTGCGCCGCGGTGGGCCTGAAACAGGTTGTCACGGGCGACACGATCTGCGACGAAAATAAACCGATTCTGCTCGAATCGATTAACTTCCCGGCTCCGGTGATTCAGCTGGCGATTGAGCCAAAGACGAAGGCGGATCAAGAGAAGCTGGGTATTGCGATCAATAAACTGGCGACGGAAGATCCGACACTGCACGTTTCAACGGACCCGGAAACCGGCCAGACGATCCTCGCCGGCATGGGCGAGCTGCATCTCGAGATTATTGTGGATCGCATGCAGCGCGAATTCAATGTGGGCGCGAATGTAGGCAAGCCGCAGGTGGCCTACCGCGAGACGATCCGCCAGCGGTCAGAGTACGATTACACGCACAAAAAGCAGACGGGCGGCAGCGGCCAATATGCGCGCGTGAAGCTGCGGGTAGAGCCCGACATGGAGAAGGACTTTTCGTTTGAGAACGAGGTCAAGGGCGGCAATATCCCGAAAGAATTTATTCCGGCGATCGAGAAGGGCGTGGTTGAAGCGCTCGAGGGCGGTATTCTTGCGGGCTATCCGTTGAACAACATCAAGGTGACGGTATTTGACGGCGCGTATCACGACGTGGACTCGTCGGAAATGGCCTTCAAGATCTGCTCCTCGATCTGCTTCAAGGAAGCGGCGTCAAAGGCGAAGCCGGTACTGCTTGAACCGGTCATGCGAGTTGAGGTGACTGTGCCTGAAGAGTACATGGGCTCGGTGAATGGCGACCTGATCTCGCGCCGAGGTCGGCTCGAAGGAACGGAGATCGCGGGCGGCACGCACATTATCAAGTCGATGGTGCCGTTATCGGAAATGTTCGGCTATGCGACCGAGCTTCGC
>DATAYL010000511.1:0-25128 GCA_036272575.1 Bryobacteraceae bacterium
TTCAAATGCCTGGGCTGTTTCGGGCGCCCATACAAGCGACGGTTCGCCGATAGTAGCCAACGATCCACACCTTTCCTATGGCATTCCATCGACCTGGCATCTGGTCCACTTAAAAGCGCCGGGACTGAACGTGATCGGCGCCGCGCTGCCCGGCGTCCCGTGTGTCATTACCGGACACAATGAAAAGATTGCGTGGGGCGTCACCAACACGCAGGTGGATGCTACCGACCTCTACTCGGAGCAACTCAACCGGCAAACCGGGCGTTACCTCTTCAAAGGAAATGTGGAGCAGGCGCTGCTTGACCGCGAAATCATCGGCGTTAGAGGCCAGAAGCCGGTAGCCCTAAATATCTGGGTGACGCGTCATGGCCCGATCCTGGTGGAACAGAGCGGCAAGTCGTACGCGCTTCGATGGACGGCGGCAGGCGGCTTCGTGCTACCGTTCTTCGACCTGGACCGGGCCCAAAACTGGGATCAGTTTCGCAGTGCCCTGCGTGACTTCTGGGGGCCCGGGCAAAATTTTATCTACGCCGATCGCGCCGGCAACATCGGCTATCAGGCCACCGGGAAGATCCCCATTCGCCGTGGTTTTTCAAGCGATGTGCCACTCGACGGTTCCTCGGGTAACTTCGAATGGAACGGCTTTATCCCGTTCGATGAGATGCCCAGCATTTACGACCCGCCTTCCGGCATCGTCGCTACCGCGAATCAAAGCCCGTTCCCGCCGAATTATCCCTACGAGGTGGATGGAACTTTCAGCGATCCCTATCGCATAACTCAGATCCAGACTCGCTTACGCGCCCCAGCGAAACTGTCAGTGAGCGATATGCTTGCCGTACAGAAGGATGTCTACTCGAGCTACGACTTGTTCCTCGCGCGGCAGGTCGTAGCCGCATTCGATGCGAAGCACGACAATGCGGACGTACTGGTGCGCGAAGCGGTAGATGCGCTGCGTTCGTGGAACGGCCAGATGGATAAAGATCAAGCCGCGCCGTTGATTACCGAATCGCTGAACGGCCTACTAGGGCGCTCTCTCGTTTTTGGGCTGCTTCGCCCGCCGGCGCAGTCCGCCGCTGACAGGGGATTGGGATCGAAACCACAAGCAGCGCAAGAGAAAACCGGCGGCCGTCCGAAAACCAACGTCAACTACGAGATAAAAGCTCGACCGGACATGCCGATCTCGATCCTGCCGCGCCCGTTCATTATCGAAAAACTCTTGCGCAGCCGTCCGGCCGGCTGGGTGTCTAAGAATGACTGGAATGCCTGGCTGCTCACGAACCTGTCGGGAGCTTTGCAGTTGGATCGAGCAAAGCAGGGAAGCCCCGTCTCCCACTGGAAATGGGGCCGTTCACTCGAATGGAAGCTCAACCATCCGGTAGGTCAACAGCTACCACTTGTAAATGCTTATTTTGATATCGGACCGATCCCTATGAGCGGTTCCGGTACGACAGTGAAACAAACCACCGCTACGCTCGGCCCTTCGGAGCGGATGGTGGCCGATCTTGGAAATTGGGACGCCTCCGTACAGAACCTAACGGTCGGTGAATCGGGCCACGTCGCGTCGCGCCATTACCGGGATCAATGGTCGCAATACTACATCGGCAAAAGCTTCCCCATGGAATTTGAAAAAGTCGATGCAGGCGACATACTACGCATCTTGCCCATAAAATAGCCCAATGGGAAACGTCTCCGAAGCGGCAGAGTCCTACCTGTGACATGAAAAATCAGAAGGATCACGATAAACCCGAGAATCTGGTCGAAAGCCCTCACCAGGAAGAGACAGAAGCTCGCAGCCTGGAAGACGCCGTCGATTCTCACCAGTCGCTCGAGGGCTATTTCGCTATGAATAATATCCGCGATGAGGAGGAGGTCGAAGCCGAGAAGTTGAAGCAGCAACAGGACTCGGAGAGAGCCAAACAGCAATCGTCCAATAAATAATTCTTAACCGGCTACTTGCAACGTTCCGTCGCGTTTCAGTACATAGCGCCGTCCGCGCCAATGTACGGTGTTGCCAAAGAAGCCGGCGATCCAGAACCCGAAGCTCAAAAAGTCATGAAGCGGCAGCAGGAACCATCGAACCGGCGTCTTCAGGGTGCGCTCTGAAACTGCCCAAGCCGAGCCCGCTCGCAGCGCCAGGCTTATAGGAAGCAGTACCTTCCAAAGGGGCAGTGTACAGAGAAGGCAAAAACCTGCGGCGGCCGGATACGTAAAGATCTGTCCGATGTAGCCCAGCGGCCGTGAGCGCCGCGAACCTCGCACCCAGCGCAACCGATGCTTGAAGTTCTTTGCTAGATCCTCCGAGCCGATACGGTGCTCGACCACATAACTTGACATGCGAACGCCGAATCCAGCTTCTGCCGCCTTGCGCCCTAGCATGAAATCTTCGCTCAAATAGTCTTTGAACCGTTCCATGCCACCCAGTCTCAGGAGCGCCCCTCGCCGAATCGCGATGGTGGGCCCCACTGCAAACCTGGCGCCTTCCATCAGGACCGCCGTGAACAGCCCGGCATGAAAATCAGTATTCATGGCCAGAGCTTCTAAACGCGACCACAGGCTGGGACCGCCGATTGCCCGGTAGGGGCACGTCACCAGATCGAGAGTGCTGTCTTCGTACTCGGCTGCCAGCGCACTGCAAAATTCAGGACCCACCCGCACGTCGCTGTCACTCATGACAATAATGTCACCGTCTGAGGCCTCCAGCATGCTTTGTAGCTTGAAAACCTTATCGTGCGGATATGGCGGCTCGCCTGTGATGAATAGCTTCGAGCATACGTCTGCGTAGGTTCTTTGTAACTTCTCCACTATCTCAGCCGCCGGATCGGACAATTTACTTACAGCAAAATACAGCGAAAAGTTCTGGTATTTCTGCTGGAAGTAACTCTCGAGATTTTCTTCGAGACCGTCATCCAAACCAGCCAGCGGTTTGAGGATCGAAATCCTTCGTAATGTAAGCGAATCCCGAGCAGAGTTAGGCGGTTTCGGGCGCTCATGGAGCCGCGAGACAGCAACGATTGTCAGAATGCAATAAATCCAACAACCCAATAGTACTAGCAGTGCAATGATCAAAGAAAATCATTCGCGGAGGCTCTTGGAAGTTACAACTTTACTTAACTGCTGAATAAATTCGTCTATTGTGACCACCCCTTGGTCACCAGCTTTCCGATTGCGCACAGACACCTGCTCCCCTTGAGCTTCGCGATCCCCTACCACCAGCATATACGGAATCTTCTGTAACTGCGCTTCCCGGATCTTTAAATTGACTTTCTCGCTGCGCAAATCGAGTTCGGCCCGGAATCCGCCCGCGATCAATTTATCGTAGATTTGGCGGGCATATTCGCTCTGGCGGTCTGTAATAGGTAACACCGTTGCCTGCACAGGCGCCAGCCAGACTGGAAAAGCTCCCGCATAAAGCTCAATCAAGTAAGAGATCATGCGCTCCATCGTGCTGACCACTGCGCGATGGATCATTACGGGTCGGGCGTGCTGTCCGTCGGCGCCGATGTAAGATAAGTCGAACTGGTTGGGCAAATGGAAATCAATTTGTATTGTCGAATAGGTTTCTTCGTGACCCATCACGTCGGCCAACTGTATATCGAGCTTGGGTCCGTAGAAAGCCGCCTCACCCGGTGCCTCCACGTAAGGTAAGCCGAGAGAGTCCATCGCTTCCCGCAGAACGCGCTCGCCTAATGCCCACATCTCGTCGTTGTCAACGTATTTGGTCTTATTGGCCCGATCCCCTAACGACAGCCGGTAACTGTATTGCGTAATCCCGAGATCCTTGTATACGCTCTCGACCAGGCGCATCACGTTAGAAAATTCTTCTTTGATCTGCTCAGGCGTACAAAAAATGTGCGCGTCGTTCAGCGTCATGCAGCGCACCCGGCTCAACCCGCTAAGTACGCCCGAACGCTCATAACGATACATCGTGCCCAGCTCGGCAATGCGCACCGGCAGATCGCGATAACTGCGCATCTTCGATCTGTAAATCAGGATGTGATGCGGGCAGTTCATGGGCCGAAGTACCATCTGCTCAGTCTCGAGATCCATTGGCGGGAACATATCTTCCTGGTAATGCTCCCAGTGCCCGGATTTTTGATACAGTTCGATCTTCGCGAGATCCGGCGTATACACGTGCTGATAACCCTGTTGCCGCTCTTTCTCGACAATGTAGTCCTCGAGCACACGCCGCACGGCAGCGCCTTTGGGTAGCCACAACGGAAGTCCAGCGCCGACCAGATCACTCACCGTGAAGAGCTCGAGTTCCTTACCGATCCGGCGATGGTCCCGTTTCTTCGCTTCTTCCAGACGATTCAGATACTCGTCCAGCTCCTTCTGCGTGAAGAAAGCTGTCCCGTAAATCCGCTGTAGCTGTGGGTTCTTCTCGCTGCCTTTCCAATACGCGCCCGCGATGGACAATAGCTTGAACGCCTTCAGCTTTTCCGTAGAGGGCACATGCGGCCCGCGGCAGAAGTCAATAAAGTTCGGACCCAGCGTGTACTCAGTGAAAATCTCGCCCGCGCGCTCTTCGATGAGCTCGCGTTTCATCCAGTCGCCCTTATACTTCTCGAGGCCAACCGTTTTGGGCGTTAGCTCGCGATCGAAGGTGAGATGGCGCGCCTGAATCTCGTGCATGCGCGCCTCGATTTTCTCGAGGTCTTCCGGTGTGAATTTATCTCTGCGATCGAAATCGTAGTAAAAACCCGTTTCGGTGGGCGGCCCTATGCCAAGTTGCGTCTCCGGAAAGAGTTCGAGCACTGCAGCGGCCAAAAGATGAGCCGTCGAGTGCCGGTAAACCTGCAACGCTTCCGAACTCTTAGTGGTGAGAATTTCGAGCTTGGCATCGTCCTCTAACGGTCGCGTGAGATCGTACAGATCGCCATTCACGCGCGCTACGATCGCGTCATTCGCCAGGCGAGGACTGATGGATTTGGCAATGTCGATGGGACGTGTGCCTTGGGCAACCGACTGCTGGCTTCCGTCGGGCAGAGTAACAGTAAAACCGCTCATTATGGGAGTAATTCGAGCGTATCAAACAAGGGCGTTAAACCGGGCAGTTCGTTACTCCGACCGCAGTGCCTCAATTGGATCCACGCGAGAAGCCTGCCGTGCCGGCCAAAAACTCGCGGCTAAAGCAATCAACAGCATGGCAACCGGAACTATCACGAAGGTAACCGCGTCGGTAGGCGTCACACCGAACACTAAACTCTGCATAAATCGCGCCAAACCAAACGCGCCGATAGTTCCGATACCGACACCCAGAAGCGCGAAGCGAAATCCCTGACCGACCACTTGCCTGACCACGTCTTTGGTTTGCGCGCCGAGAGCCACGCGAATGCCGATCTCGCGTGTCCGCAGACTGACCGAGTAAGCGAGCACGCTATACAGTCCAACCACCGCCAGTAGCAACGCGACTCCCGCGAAACCCAGCATGATCGACATGCTGAACCGCCGCGGCGCCGTCCAGTCGTGCAGGATTTGATCCATGCTGAGAACCTTCGTGACCGGCAGATCCTTGTCGATCCGCCAAATCTGTTTCTCAACGGTTGAGGCCAGAGATAGCGGATCACCGGCCGTGCGCACGACCAGAATCGGCCCCCTGAGCCCTTCTCCCGGCAGATAGAACTGCGGTTTACTGCCCGCTTCCGGCCCCATCTGGTCTTCATTGCCAACCACACCCACGATCCGGTAGCGGATCTCTTTGCCAGCTTCATTGGCGAACAGAATTATCTTGCCGAGGGGATCGCCCCCCGGCCAATTGGTACGCGCAAATGACTGATTTACCACCGCCACGGATTGGTTCTGCTGCATTAAATCGGCCGCAGCCAAGGTGCGTCCTCGCAGAAGTCGCATGCCGAGCGCTTCGAAATAGCCATCACTCACACGCGCCCAATTTGCGGCTATTACTTCCCCGCGCCGCCGAGTTCTTCCCTCAACGTTGTAGGAAGATTGGCTGACACTGCGCATCGGTAATCCTGTCGTGATCGCTGCGGCCGTGATGCCGGGAACCTGGCGTACCGCAGATAGCAGTTGCCGGTTGAAATTCGCAACCGCTTCGAGGGTCTTGTATTGGGACTCCGGCAGCGCGGTTTCCATGGTGAGCACGTGTGCTCTTTTGAACCCGAGATCGGTAGACATAAGGGCAGCCATGCTCCGGATCATCAATCCCGCGCCGAGCAGCAGGATCAACGAAACGGCAACTTCGAAAACCGCCAGACTGCTGCGCAGCTTATTGGATGCGCTGCCAACTGAGCGGGCAGTGCGGTTCAGCGCCACATTCAACTGCTGGCCCAATGCATGGAAAGCTGGAGCCAAGCCAAAGACCAGCCCAGAGACGATCGCCACCGCTGCCGTGAAGCCAAGGACCACGGGATCAATTCGCAGCTCGTGGAAACCGTGTGTGTCTTCGGGAGCAAAGTGCGCCACGAACTGCAACACCCAATACGCCGCAATCAGTCCGAGCAGCCCTCCAACCATGCTCAGCAGTAGGCTTTCGGTGATCAACTGGCGCACAATTCTGAGGCGGCCGGCTCCCAGCGCGGCTCGCACGGCAATCTCCTTTTCCCGCTTGATGGCCCGCGTTAAGCAGAGATTTGCCACGTTGGCGCATGCAATCAGCAGAACCAAACCGACAGCGATCTGCAGCATGATTAAACTGCCGCGCAGGTCTTCGCTGACGTCTTCCAGTTTCAAGGGAAAGACCAGGGTGGTGCTGCCCAGGTTCTCGTCTGGGTGTTCCCTTTGCCGCCGCTGGCTGAGCATCGCCATTTGCCGCCTCGCCTGCTCGACTGACACTCCGGGGCGCAACCGGCCGAATACCAGAAAATACATCTGTTGCGAGGCCTGCGGACCGGCATTCATATCGGCCGGAATCAAAACTTCCGGTTTCGATTGATCGAAGCCTTCACCCACTGCCGGCAGTTCAAACCATTTTGGCAAGACGCCTACGATCCGGAAGGCGCGGTTATCCGTATACAGCAACTTGCCAAGGATCTGCGGATCGCGACTGAAACGTCTCTGATACAGCGAGTCAGTCAGCAGCGCTACCTTGTTTGTGCCGGATTGCGTTTCCGAGGATGTGAAATTCCTGCCCAACTCTGGCCGAATTCCAAGGAGCGGAAGAAAATTCGATGAGATAGCGGCGCCACCGACTTGTTCCGGCCTGCCACCTGGCAAACCCCCACTATCCACTAGGCGAAAGGATTGGTCGCTATACAGCGCCAGGTCGGAAAACGAATGATTCTGCTCTTTCCACAGCCGGTACGTCGACAGACGCACGGGTATGCGTCCACCGGTGAAAATGTTCAACCAGGAAAACTTCTCCCAAACCACTACCAGTCGGTCCGGTCGGGTAAGGTGCTGAAAGGGGCGCGAATTGAGCAGCACGGCATTCACCACGCTGAACATCGCGGTATTAGCCCCAATACCCAATGCGAGAGCGAATATCGCCCCGCAGGTAAATCCCGGGCTCATCCCGAACGCTCGCAGCGAGTAGCTCACGTCTTGCACCACACTTTCGATCGATGACGCTCGAAAACTGCTTCGGTGCGCATGCCTGGGCGCACCTAGCTGACGGGCTCCGTCCGGGAGAGGAAAGGGCATTGCTAGACTTAGATTAACCCCTGTGAGTACTTCCAGTTCATTACCTGGCTCAGGCAACGGGTTCGACGAAACTGCTTTAGTAGCGCAAGCGAAAGCCGGCGATGCGGCCGCTTTTTCGGAACTGGTTCGCCATTACGACCGGCGCGTCTTCCGGATGGCTAAGCAGATTACCCAGAACGATGACGATGCGGAAGACGTGCTCCAAGAAGCCTTCTTAAAGGCTTATACTCATCTGGACGATTTTCAAGGGAATTCGAAGTTTTACACCTGGATTGTCCGCATCGCGGTAAACGAAGCCTTGATGAAGCTGCGTAAGCGCCGCTCAGATCGCTCCGTACCGCTCGATGAACCCATCGACACTGGCGAAGATGAGGTTGCGCGTGAAATTGCCGTCTGGGAAGACAATCCGGAAGAAACCTATTCCCGAGATGAACTTGCAGCCTTGTTAGACGAAGCAATTCAGAGCCTGAAGCCAGCTTATCGAACCGTTTTCATACTTCGTGACATCGAAGAATTGTCAATTGAGGAGACTGCTGAGGCCTTGAATCTATCTATTTCTGCGGTGAAGAGCCGCTTGCTAAGGGCTCGTTTGCAGCTGCGTGAGAAACTCACCAGGCAGTTTAAGAACAAGGGAGATAGCGCTTTTGCTTACCTGTAAACAGTTCTTGCGGGACCTAAATGACTATCTCGACGACACCCTGGATCCTGGGGCTCGCGAGTCCCTGCAGAAGCATGTAGACGAGTGCCCCAATTGCTGGGTAGTTTGCGACACTACAGCCAAGACTCTGCGGGTTTATAAAGGGATGGAGGCGCAAGCCGTCCCGATGGACATTCAGAGCAGACTGATGGCTGCGCTGGAAAAGAAGATGGAAGTAGAAGGCCCGTGCTGCCGTAAAAAGCATGACACCGCGGCCGACAAAGCGTAGCTATCGCTTCGTAGGCCCGATAATCTCATTGAAACGTTTCTGCTGTTCAGGCGTCAGCGCTTCGAGAATCTGACGGCGCCCTTCCCGGGCTACGTCCTCGCGTTCATCCTCAATGTTTTGGTAGAACTTTCCGTAGTCATCGAGAACCTTCATGATCCTTTGCTCCTGCCCAGCAGAAAGTTGGAGCCGTGCTTTCAAATTACCTACACCGACATGCCGCGCCTTCTCGATTGCTGTTACGGCAGTCGGGTTAACACGCCAGTGAAAGCGCAGAAACGCTTGTGTCCCGACCGCTCCGACCGCCGCCCCGCATAGGAAGATGAGGCACAGCGTAGACAGAACCCTCGGGTTAGACCAACTAGCATCGCTATGCCGGAGACCGCGACGGGGGAATGAGGCAGCGGGAGCTATCTGATTTGTCCTTCAGGATTGCTCAAGTGGTCTGTTTCGAAATTCTCAAGCACTGCGTCCCGCTTTTCCGATGTACTACCCATCACCGGCGCGTCGTAGTGCGAACCCTCGCTGAACGCCACTAAATTCTGCGAGGATCGCCCGTGGAAATCCTGGGTAGCAGCGTATCCGCCGAGCGCGAGCATCACCGTCAGCGAGGCTACCGCGATTCTGCGCGTGTATGTCGCATCCATAAAGATCGACCAGAACGAGCAGGCTTGGCGATCCTCGATGCGCTGCATCACTCGGGCATAAAAGCCCGCAGCCGGCTCAAATTCATCCGGCGCGCGCAGGTTCGCCAGTTGCCGCGCTTGGGATTTAAAGGCATCCACTTCAGCCGCGCACTCCGTACAAGAAGCTAGATGGTTTTGTATGTCTCGGGGATACGATCGTCCATCGCCCGCTGAACGCAGTTCCCTTACCCGACCTGCCGTTAACAGATCTTCCAATCGATCCCGAATGGGCCCGTGCATAATTCCCTCTAAGTGAAAAACAGCTGTTTGCGAATCTTTTTGTTCGCTTTTTCAAATCTACACCTGAACTGAGGTAAGGAAAACAGCTAAATGGAAGGCAGTAGAGGCGCCCGTTCTAGCCTCTGCGCCGCCTTCAAAAGCTTTTGCCTCGCCCGAAAGAGCTTAACCTTAATCGTGTTCTCGTTCATACCGGTCATTTGAGAAAGCTCCTCTACAGAATGACCTTCTACTTCCTTTAATAACAACAGCGAGCGGTCTTCCTCAGACAGCTTCGAAAGCAGCTTCAGAATCAGATCGTGCTGCGCGAGTTGGTGGTCCACACCGGGTGCCTGCGCCGTCGCCGGCTCCGAATTCTCCATGCGCAGCGTATCGTCCGACGAAAAATCGCTTTCGTAAACTAGTTTCCGAACCCGTTTCTTACGTAGGTAGTCGTAGCACTCATTCACCGTGATTTTGTAAATCCAGGTCAGGAGCGAACTTCGGAAATCGAAGTTCTTAATAGAGA
Organism: Bryobacteraceae bacterium; assembly: GCA_036272575.1. Taxonomy (GTDB): domain Bacteria; phylum Acidobacteriota; class Terriglobia; order Bryobacterales; family Bryobacteraceae; genus Bog-105. The sequence goes on from DATAYL010000511.1 coordinate 9,954, forward strand.
AATAAATCTTTGCAAATACTTGCTGGGCAATATCTTCCGCATCATTGCGGTTCCGCAAGATGCCATAGATTATCGAAAAAACTTTGGATTGGTACCGCTCCACAATTTCACGAAATGCCAGCTCATCTTGCGCCTGTACACGCCGGACTAACGCCGCCTCGTCGGTGGTTCGGTGATCCAATTTGCTTTTCGCCCGGGTCGCTTCGCCGCTGGTGGCGGGGAAGGGAAGGCTTGCGGTCAGCCCGTTCATATGACGTTCCCGACGCCTATCGGTTTGAGTAGGTTGCAAATACTTTCGGGCAGCCCTCAACTTGAAACCGAACCCGCACCATCCCGAAATCCGGTTGCATCTTATCACTGTGCCGGTTGTACACTAGGAACAGCCGCAAAGATTTTAGGAGATTAGAAGCATGATTCAGCTTACACAGACTGCCGTCGGTAAAGTCAATGAAATCTTAGGGATGCAAGATCCCAAGCCTGCGGGTCTCCGCATTTCGGTGGTAGGGGGTGGCTGTTCCGGATTTAGCTACTCGATGGCGTTCGAGACCCAGCCTAATATGCTGGACAAGACCTATAAGTTCGGGGATCTGAAGGTATTTGTTGACCAGGCAAGCATGATCTATTTGGACGGTGCCGAGGTGGACTACGTCGAGTCCTTGGAAGGCTCAGGGTTTAAGTTCAATAACCCGCAGGTGAAATCCACTTGCGGTTGCGGTAGCTCGTTCAGCGCCTAAACTTAGTTTCGTTCCAAAATTCCCAACGGGCCGGAAGGTGAAAGCCTTTCGGCCTTTCGTCGTCCTAAGGACCGGTCCTCGCGTATGCGTCACGACCTGCTCACCGAGCAGCAGAATTCTTCCTCCGAAGCGATTGATTCGCTCCCCACCACTGAAATGCTTGAGGTCATAAACCGGGCTGACCAGGAAGTCGCACCGGCGGTCGGCGTGGAAATCCCCAACATCGCCCGGGCCGTGGATGCAATCGTTGAACGGCTGCAGTCCGGTGGGCGCCTTTTCTATGTTGGCGCGGGTACCTCAGGGCGTTTGGGTGTCCTCGACGCCTCCGAGTGCCCCCCCACCTTTCAGACCCCCCCGGAACTGGTGCAAGGGATCATTGCTGGCGGCGACCGCGCTCTGCGCCAGTCCATCGAAAATGCCGAAGACGACCCGCGGCAAGCGGAACGGGATCTCAGCGCACGAGACTTCTCGGGCAAGGACGCTCTCGTGGGCATCGCCGCAAGCGGCCGCACTCCCTACGTTCTTGGCGGCTTGGCGTTTGCCAATCGGATGAGCGCCCTGACCGTCGGGTTGAGCTGCACGCCTCGTTCCGAAGTGGCACAATTAAGCGCCATCGCGATCACTCCTACACCCGGGCCCGAGATTGTGACGGGTTCAACGCGTATGCGCGCCGGTACGGCCACCAAGCTCGTTCTTAATATGCTGAGCACCGGCGTCATGATTCGTATGGGTTATGTCTACGGCAATTTAATGGTGAACGTGCAACCCACCAACGGAAAATTGGTTGATCGCGCGCGCCGGATTATCTCGCAAATTGCTGGCGTATCTTACGAGGAAGCTTCACAATTGTTGGCCGCATCTGGTTCCGTGCGTACGGCTCTTATCATGCACCAATACGGTCTAAACCGGGCCGAAGCGGAACAGAAATTAACCAGAGCGGCGGGACGGCTCCGCCTCGCCCTGACTGAATAAATATGGACAAATTCAAAATCGAGGGTGGCCATCCGCTGCACGGCGAACTGCTGGTAAGCGGCTCGAAGAATGCGGCCCTGCCCGCCTTAGCTGCCGCGCTTCTTACTGAAGAGCCCGTTGTACTCCGCAGGGTTCCGAAGGTCAAAGACATCGGTACTATGCAAAGTCTGCTCCGTTATGCGGGCGCGCAAGTTTCGGAAGATAGCGGGAAGGTCTGTATTGAAGCCCGGACGCTAGATAGGCCGGAAGCGCCTTACGACGTCGTGAAGACCATGCGCGCATCCAGTCTGGTTCTCGGACCGTTGGTCGCCCGAACCGGGCGAGCGCGGGTTTCAATGCCGGGCGGCTGCGCGATCGGTGCGCGTCCCATCAACATGCATGTGGCTGCCCTTGAGCAGCTCGGCGCGGAGATCGAGCAAACTCACGGGTATGTGGAAGCGCGTGCTCCCGACGGCTTGCGAGGAGCGCACGTCGATTTCGCCCGTATTACCGTGACCGGTACCGAAGATTTGTTGATGGCAGCCGTCCTGGCTAAAGGAGAAACTGTCATTGGCAACGCCGCTCGTGAACCTGAGGTCACCGATTTGGCAAAACTCCTGATTTCGATGGGTGCCAAGATCGAAGGCGCGGGCAGCTCGACCATCAAGATTACTGGGGTGGAGCGCCTACATGGCGCCGAACACGAAATCATCCCGGACCGCATCGAGGCTGGCACGTTCATGTTGGCGGGCGCCATTACCCAGGGGGATGTCCTCGTTCGTGATTGTCAGCCCGAGCACCTTGCTGCTTTGACACTCAAAATGCGCCAGGCTGGAGCAGAGATTCGTGATGAGGAACCTGCCACGCTGCGAGTACGGGTCGCAGGCAGACCCACGGCGACCGACGTCACTACGGAGGAATATCCCGGATTTGCCACCGATCTTCAGGCCCAGTATTTGGCTTGGATGACAATTGGTCAGGGAATCAGTTTCGTTACCGAGACCATTTTCGAAAACCGCTTCATGCACACTCAAGAACTCGCCCGCATGGGGGCGAATATCCGAATTGAAGGCCGTCAGGCCATTGTAGCGGGCGAGGAATGCCTAACCGGAGCCCAGGTCATCGCCTCAGATCTTCGTGCCAGCGCCTCACTTGTATTGGCCGCCATGATCGCTAAAGGTGAATCGACAATTGATCGCGTCTATCACATTGATCGCGGATACGAACAGATAGAAGTGAAACTAGCCTCGGTCGGCGCCAAAATCAAGCGCATCACCGGCAAGTAAGAAAGGGGGCGGACTTTAGTCTGCCTGAGGCTTCAGCCTCGCAAGCGCCAAGTATCGGATAACCCTGCTAATCGCTTGACCTCGTGTTGGACGAAGATGAAGAAGAAGTGGAAGCTCTTTCTGTCGACGCAGTCGTTCCCTTGCTTTCTTTGCTATCGCCGGCTGGCTTTGCTGCCGAGTCCTTGTTCCCCGACCCCGAATCATCCTTGTTCGAACCGTTAGACCCGGACCCAGAGCCCTTCGCATAATCAGTGATGTACCAACCGCTTCCCTTAAATTGCAGAGCAGGAGCAGAAAGCAGGCGGTGTACCGAGCCGCCGCACACTTCATGTGTTGTCAGCGGTGCGTCGGCGAATTTCTGCCTCACCTCAAATAGCTGACCGCACTTCTCGCATTGGTATTCGTAAGTAGGCATTTCTAAGCTCCTTGCGCTAGGGCTCTTGTGGACTATTCTGAATAATCGGATGCTGCCCGCTGGCTACGCTAGCCCCGTTGGCACCGTTCGACAGTTGCGCAATAGTTGTCTTACCCGTCACCAACTCTATTGACTGCTTCAACAGGTTGTCCTCTTTGTTCTTTGGGGCGGTGCCCGGAAGAGGATTACCATCCTGGTCGTACTCCGGCGAATTATCGTTCTCCGCTACTTGCACAGTCGGTACGACGCCCGTATCCTGGATCGCTTTACCCGATGGCGAGTAGTACTTTGCCACTGACAGGATTACTGCCCCTCCGTCATCCATCTGGATGGTTTTCCGTTCGCTCGCGTCTCCATAGCTTCGCTCGCCTACTACCTGCGCCCGCTTGTCATCCAGCAGCGCCGCCGCGGCGATTTCAGCGCCTCCGGCGGTGGCCCGGTCCGTGATCACTACCAGCGGCCCTTTCCAAACGATATCGGCCGGATTCGCGTTGAAATCCTTCTTAGCCGTCTTCTGGCCTTGCAAATAAGTTATCTCGCCGGAATCGAGAAACAAGTTAGCCAGCGCTATTCCATTGTCCTGCTCACCGGTCGAGTTATGACGGAGATCGAGCACCACATACTTCGCGCCGTCTTTCTTCAAATCCTGTAGTCTCGTCTTAGCCTCGGCCAGCCGGTTACTTGCCAGACTCGCCACATGCAGATAGCCAACTTGGTTTGGCATCATCTTAGCCGTAACTTCAGGCACACCCAGACTTGCCCGTGTCAAAGTCACTTTTTGCGGATCCCGGTCCCGCATGCGTAAAACCGTGAGCTCGATATTTGTATTGGGGTTTCCGCGAAGTAACTCTTCCGCATACGCCAGCGGCATGTCCCGGGTTGCCACATTGTTAATGCTCTCGATCAGATCGCCGCTCGAAATACTCGCCTTGTCGCCCGGCGAGCCCGGAAGTACATCGACTACCGCGACATAACCGTATTTCTTGGCCAAAACCAAACCCACCCCCGCTTTCGATGAATCTTCGCCCTTTTCGTATTGCTTAAACTGATCTGCGTTCAGATAGCTCGCAAACGGATCAACCGACTCCAGGAGCCCATTGATGGCGCCCAGAGTGACGCTCTTCACGTCTGGTTCTTCAACGTACTCAAGCTTAATGTGTTCGAGTACTTCTGTATAAACCCTTAAATGGCCGTACACATCGTCGGTCGCGACCGCGCCTGTACGCCCACTCTTTGCTCCAACGAGCAGTAGCACTACGATCAGCGTTGAGCTACCAACAATCATCCACTTAAAACGGCTGTTCATGAAAGGAATTCCGGAGGGCTGTAATCAAAGTATAACGAATTGAGAGGCTTTCGGTCGGTTCGCTAATGTTTTGGACGCGTCAAGCCTCCATCCGTTCCGCTGCCTTTATTGAACGGACTTACCCTCTCTCAGAGCGAGGCGTCGCTTCCAATACGCTGGTTACCTCTTTCGGCTTAGGCGTTCCGGCCATCACCGTCTCCCCAGCATCGAGCCGGACGATAACGTGGAAGGTGCTCCCTTTTGCGGTTTCGCTCTCTACCCAGATCTGGCCCTCCATCATCTCGGTCAACTGTCGGCAAATGGTAAGACCCAAACCCGTGCCCCCGAACCGTCTGGTCGAAGATGAGTCTGCCTGCGAAAACGCCTCGAAAATTGATCTTTGCTTCTCCTGTGGAATACCGATCCCTGTGTCTTCCACGGCGAAGTGCAGCACTGCCCTCCTCAATTCCAACGATTCGAGTCCTACACGCAGAGCGACTGAACCTTCACCGGTGAACTTGATCGCGTTGTCCAATAAACCCGCGAGCACCTGTTTCAGTCGAAGCGAGTCACCAAACAGGCATTCCGGAATCCCGGAGTCGATCGTATACTCTAATCCCAGACCTTTTTGGCGGGCACGCGGAGAATGCAATTCGACAAGCTCCTCAACGGTACTCCTAAGCGAAATCGGGGCGCGATCCAGAACGACCTCCCTGCTCTCCAATTTGGAGAAGTCCAGAATGCTGTTTACAATATTCAGCAGAGAGTCGGCTGAGTCCTTCACCATCTCGAGATAATCCTTTTGCTCCTCCTCGAGTTCGGTCGAAAGCGTTACCTCCGTCATCCCGATGATGCCGTTGATCGGCGTCCGAATCTCGTGACTCATATTTGAGAGAAATTGACTCTTCGCGCGATAAGCTTCCTCGGCTGACTCCTTCGCAAGAATTAGCTGCTCTTCGGTACTCCGGCGAAACGCAATTTCTTCTTCCAGAGCACGATTAGCAAGGAGCAACTCCCGCGTCCGTTCCTGTACCCGTTGCTCGAGCTCATCTCTCGATTTCCGCAGTTGGTATTCACTCTCCCGGAGCGCGACCGTTCTTTCATCCACCAGCTCCATCAGACGCTGCTGCCGAAGAGTCAATTGCCGTACCCGAATGCGGTAGATGCCCATGCCGCCGGAAACAATGACTAACAGAGCAAATATCGAGAAGATTCTTGTTTGGTAAAAGTGCGGCTGGAGGGTAATCGGGAAATCGACCGCCGCATCCCGCCAAATGCCGTCACGACCGGCCTGGACCCGAAACACGTATTCTCCATGCGGGATGTTGGTGTAATAAGCCACACGGCGGCCTCCGGACTCCGTCCAGTCTTTGTCAAACCCTTCCAGCATGTACCGGAACTCGAGTTTTTCTGGTGCCACTGAGGTGGGTGCAGTGAATTGAAATTCCAGCCTTCCCCTGCCTGGTCCTACCCTGGCCGCTTCGTTTGGCGAAAGCTCGTTTCCGTCCGCAACAGCGCGCTCGAGGATCGCTCGTGGAGCGGCTACCTTCGCGACAGCTCGCGGATCCACACTCACGACCCCTTTAACCGTCGGAAACCAAAGTTTTCCGTCCAGCGAGCGAAGAGCCGAAGGCTGGAAGCCACCGTTACACTCGGAGCTATTAATCCCATCCGTTCGTCCATAAGCGGTCGACCGAATTCGTTTGCGCCGCCCGTCCGCAAACTCGTTGAGTTGCTCCTTGCTTACCCGGAAAATACCCTTGTTCGAGCTCAGCCACAAATTTCCCTGGCGGTCATCCAAAATCCCCAGCACCGTATCGTCATGTAGTCCGGCGGAAACGCCGTAATTCGTTACTTGGCCGTTTCTTAGCCGGATCAGCCCACCGCCGCTGGTCCCTAGCCAGAGCGTTCCATCCTGCTCCCCATAAATCGACCAAACCACGTCGCTGCTCAACCCATTTTGCGTGGTATAGGCTGTGAAGCGTCCCTTTACCAAGTGATCCACTCCTTGGCCAGTGCCGATCCAAATGCCGCCTTGCGCATCTTCAAAAAGTGCCATTACCCGGTCGTTAGAGAGACCATCTCTCGTTGTGTACGTCTTCGCCGAGGTTCCGCTCAAGTGTGTAAGCCCGTCGCTTGTCCCGGCCCAAACTCCGCCTTCTTTGTCAGCCAGCACGCAGAGCACGGAACCGGGTGGCATGGCTTCTACCAGCGAGATTTTGCCATCCTTCAGGGTCGCCAGCCCCCGCCTCGTCCCAATCCAGATTGTTCCCTTTAGATCCTGGGTCACCGAGAACACAAGGTTATTGGGAAGACCTTCCTTGGTTGTATATGTTCGGATGCGGCCTGCCCGATAGTTCATCAGACCTTGGTTAGAGCCGATCCATAGCCCACCGGAACTGTCCTGAAACATTGGCAAAATTAGATCACTAGCTAGGCCGCTCTGTTGGTCCATCGTCGAAAAGATCCCGGATTTGAGCGAATTCAACCCTCCGTCTCCTGTCCCAACCCACAGACTTCCTTCCCGGTCTTCGAAAATCGACTCAACTTCGGTACCGCTCAACCCGTCTTTCGCCGTAAAGCTGCTCATCCGGCCCACTGCCCAGCGATTGAGACCGCTTGCACTACCGATCCATAAACTCCCGGCATTGTCTCGCCGTATGGCGAAGACGTTGTCGTTCAGCAGCCCATCTTGCATGCGAAAGCGCTGGGTGCCCGCTACAGAAATGTGCGCCAGACCTTTGCAGGTGCCCACCCACATCGTGCCGTCGGCGTCGAGGTATAACGTGTGCACGAATTCGCTACCGAATTCATCCCGTCGCGTGAAACTGCTCGTTTTTCGATGAGACGCTCCACCTTCAAGAATGCTGAGCCCCGAAGCCGTGCCTATCCAAAGATTGCCGGTTCGGTCGCCTGCTACCGAGAAAATCGAATTGGCGGCCAAGCCGTCCGCCGTGGTGAAAATCTGCACTGCGTTATTTTCCAGGCAAACGAGACCGGCTCCATCCGTTCCAATCCAGATCGCTCCCCGCTGATCTTCGTACAAGCTGCGAATCTGATTGGAGGGTAATCCCTGTTTCGTGGTAAACCATGAAAAATGGCCCTTATGTAGGCGCGCGACCCCGCCTCCGTACGTTCCCAGCCAGAGATCACCCTGGTGATCCACCAGAAGCGCCAGGATCAGATTATTCTTAAAGCCCGCCGTCTGCTTATCGAACAGCGTGAATCGAACGCCGTCGAAACGAACCAGGCCTTCTTCCGTCCCAAACCATAAATAGCCGTCGGGGGTTTGTGCCGAGCACAGTACAGAATTCTGCGGAAGCCCTTGCGCCGTTTGCCAGGACTCGTGAATGAAATGCGAGATAGGCAGGCTCGGATCAAGGTTCGCAAAGGCCCATTGCGGCCACCATAAACAGAAGAGCGGAAGTAAGACAGCCAACCGTCTTAGGGGTGCAGCGTGACTCCTAGCGGAAAGGCATCGTCCCAACAAGCTTTGTTTATCCTCCTAGGAATCTCATCGACAAGCTTCCCAAGTAGGATGAGGGTGCGGACGCGATTATTCGCGAAAAAGTTGCACGCAACGGTGAAATTTAGTTGTTTTTCATCAGCTGAGCGGTCTAGCCCCGTACATTTTTACTTGGGGAAATGTCATTCATGCTTCATAGCCGTTAAGGGGTCTATCCGCGTGGCCCGGCCGCCGGGAATATAGCTGGCCAGAATTGCGAGACAAATTACTAATAGACCAATTGCTCCAAAGGTGAAGGCATCCCACATTGTCACCTCGAACAGCATCGCTTTCAAAAGATGTGCAACCGCGATTGCGCCCAGAAAACCGACCAGAACACCGATTAGAGTCAGCTTGAGCCCTTGGCCCACAATCATCTTTACGATCTCGTGCGCTCGCGCTCCTACCGCCATCCTGATTCCAATCTCGGATGTCCGCCTCGCGACTGAGTATGAGATTACTCCGTAGATCCCCACCCCGGACAGCAACAAAGCGACAACTGCGAAGACGGCAAGCAGGAGAGCATGTTCGACCTCCGCTGGGCGATCGACGTTGCCAGCACTTGTTCCATCGTCTGAGTCAGCGGAATAGGCAGAGCTCTATCGACCTCGTGTATCGTCTTTACGATTCACTCCCAGGAATTGTCTGTCCCGCCGCACTCCGCAAAACAATCGTTATCGACGAGAGCGCATCGTACGGCAACACGTCCTGCCCGTAGGCGCAAAAATCTCAACATAAGGTTGCGACGCAAGACTAAACTCCCGAATATCGCCCACGACGCCCACGATCGTAGCCCAGGGTCGAGCAGCATCGTAGGGTCCAAACTTGATCCGCTGTCACACGGCATTTTTTTGGGGAAAGAAGCCGCCGCGTGAACGCCTCGTTAACAATGACCACAGGTGTTCCGGTGGCCGAATCGAATTCTGAAAAGAACCGACCTTTTAATAATGGAATGCGCATCGCCGTGAAGTAGCCGGGCTCGTTAAGCGGTCCTGCACGCCGGGTAGCGATTACACAAGCATCGAAAAGCCAATACTGACAGCGTTCGTTTGAGCTGTTGAAAGTGGAAACAAAAGTTCGGCCGAGCATCGCGCGTACTTACCCTTCTGTTCGCTCCAACCGGCTTTCGTTCCGACAAAGTGGCGTACATTGTGCTTGACGCCATAATAAAGATCATCGTAATATGGCGCTATGCGACAGGTCGTGTCAAAACAAGAGAGCCCGGCGTCCAAGCCCCTTACCGAGCCGGTCTTTCTAATCTTGATCAGCTTGACCGAGCAGCCTCGGCATGGGTACGCGCTCTTACGGGACATCCAGCACCTCAGTAGTGGCCGGGTAAAGCTGAGTACCGGCACACTTTACGGCGCACTTCGTCGGCTCCTTGAAGATGCCTGGATCGAGCGGTTCGAACAAGAAGATACTTCCCGCGACAAACAGGCTTACCGCCTCACTCCCGCGGGCCGTGAACAATTGCATGCGGAGTTGGACCGTATGCGATGGCTAACCAAGGCGGCAAGCACCCGACTCAGCATGAGCGAGCTGTGAGGCGAGCATGAAACGCGTCTACCAAAACCTGCTTCGCTTGTACCCGGCAGACTTCCAAGCGTCGTTCGCCGCCGAGATGTGGAACACGTTCTTCAAGGCGGAAGAAGAATACCGCGCACGAGGGCGACTCCGCTTCGTCCACTTCGCTCTTGCAGAGCTGATTGGTCTCGTGGTCGGCGCTGCGACGGAGTGGTTCTCGAAATGGACGACCGACCGATCCCTCCGGGGTCGCTCTTTGCCCGACTTACGTATGTTACGTCCTCCCGGCGCGCCACAGAATTTGTGGTTTCGCGGAGCATGCGCGAGCGTTAGCCAAGGCGGCATCCAGGATGAGCTGATCGAGACGGAAAAGCGAATTGAAACCTTCATCGGCCACATGGTGCACGCCATCGCAAATCACGATTTCCCAAAGGCGCGCTTTTATTCGGATCAAGAGCGCGCTGCGCGCGAGCACCTTAGGCGCTTACGAGAGATGCAAAGCCTTGACGGACTCGCCGCCGCGGTTTCCCCTTCGGATTGACTAATGCTGGTAGGACATTTCGCCGTAGGTCTGGTTGCGAAGCGCTGCGAGCCGAAGGTCTCTCTTGGAACATTTGTGCTGGCCGCCTTATTGGCAGACCTTCTCTGGTGTCTGTTTCTGATCGTTGGTCTCGAACATGTCCGTTTCAAAGCTGGAAACGGCGTGGCGAGCTACATGACCGCTGAGAATATCGAGCTGAGCCACAGCCTGGCTATGGACGGTCTGTGGGCAGCGTCATTCGCGGGCATCTACTTCCTGCGCCGTCGATCCGCAGTTGGGGCAGGAATACTGTTTTTCGTTGTCCTTAGCCATTGGCTGCTCGATTTTCTAAGTCACGGGCCTGATATGCCGCTCATACCCGGTTTCCAGAAGTATCTCGGATTGAATCTATGGGCGTCGATCCCGGCATCTCTTGTTGTCGAGGGCGGTATATGGATCGTTGCTGTCATCCTTTTCGCTCGCGTAACCCGCCCGCGGAACAGTCTTGGCGTTTACCTCTATTGGGTTGTAGTCGTCGTTCTCACGCTAACTTGGTACAACAACCTTGCCGGGCCCCCGCCTCGCAGTCCCCAGGCCGCGCCATTTGCCAGTCTCGTCTTCTTTTCTCTGGCAGTTGCTTGGGCCTATTGGATGAACTCGCTCCGTCCACCCAAATATTTGGTCGATAAAACTTCCGGCGACGGCCGATAGACGCTCATCATCGAACAGGTCCAAAGAGCCGCATGCGTATCGGCAACTCCGACGGTCGGGGGGCGACTCCCCTCGTGGCATTAGGCCGACCGGGGCAAGTCAATAAATGGATTCTCGACCCTCGGTCCATAGAGCCGATCATGCTGGAGGTCCTCAATCAGCATTTCCGCTTCGTTGGCTCAAAGACGGCAGCAGATTTCGGCTGTATTACCAAAGCCGGCTAAAATTCTCAATCGACTAGTTTGGTTACGTCGAGGATGTCGCAAAGAGCATGCGGCAAATCGAAAAGTTCGACGAAAGAGCAAAGCAGATCATTGCGGATTTCTGCAAGCAACTTGCGAACAGTACGCAAACAAGCATAACCACCTTTGCGCCTGTACCCCAAGAATTGTGCGAGCTCAGAGATCCAAAGAGATCAGTTTCTGTCATCACATATCGCGGACCCAAAAACAATAGTTGGGCCCGCGGGCGTCGGCTGATCCCGACGATCTGGTAGCATCCGATGTCGGTAATCATGCGAGCATTCAGCCTATTGTTGTTCCTCGACAGCAGCAATCGAAGCCTCGAAATGTGAATTTTATCAACGCTGGATAGCACACCTTATCAGTCATAAACCGATCAGCAGCGGGAGTTTAACTGCCGAGAAGCACAATGGCGTGAGCAAAGCGAACTACCAGATATACTGCTTCGCATCCCGCCGCCGTGCGTAGCTATCGAGCACGTGCACCACGCGAATCTTCTTCACCTTCGTAGGTGACAACTGCCCGATCGGTATATAGATGATTTTACGATTCACTCGCGCTGCGATCGCGCGGAACAATGATCGCGGCGGCTTTGCGGCGATGTAAGCGACGTGCGGCTCGATTGAATAATCGAGCGCGGCCATCAGCAAACGCTCCGCCTTCGTCAACGCGCCGTCATAATCTGGATCGCTCCACACGTCATAAAGCCGCCGCGGCGGTAGCGTCATCAGCAATCCGCCGTACTCGGCGCGCCCGACTCCCGGCCCCACCAGATGATCAAACGGCTCGGTCGAGTAAAACGCCATATCCGATTCGTTCTGATGCTCTCCCAACCAGGTGGTTAAGTATCGATACCGATTAGTAGGATCCTCATCGAAGATGATCACCAGGGCGCCGATATTCGCTGACGCCTGACTCGAGTCGCGCACATACAACCTGCCTTCGTGCCAGTTGCGAACAGTCTCCCGCAAATCAATGCCATCTCTGGTCGAAGCAAGAAACGGCTCCACCCGCGACGCTTCCGCCTCCAGCACACTCTTGGCATGCTGTTTCAAATACTTGCCATACGACTCGATCACCAGGTCTTCTGGCGGATACGAACAAATTGAATTGCCGTCGGTCTGTTTGGCCCAATCTCCGGCCGTCGCCTCCCGTTTGCGCTTCTGAAGACCTGCCGGTCGCATCCGCTGCTTCATGCGTGGCAATCGCCGTCGGATGCGTAGCCGCCGGGTATTGGTCCAGACCTCCTCGCCCGAGATCTTCACCGTTTCGAGCTCCTCGTCCTCGGTCTCTTGCACACTATAGCGATTGGCCATCTCCCAAACCTCGTAGCCGTAGTTATCGTCCACGATCGAACGCGCCGCTAGCGTCAAATCATAAGCGCCCGGCAGCAGGTCCCGGTCGAGCAGCGCCAGATTGCGCGCAAACTTCGCCAGCGTGACTCTGTGCCACGATTGCATCCTTTCTCCGGTGTTGACCGCGTACTCCGCCTCTGCCTCTCGCAATAAGTCAAGCTGCCATCGCGGCCGATCTACCGGCGCCTCCGCCAGATTCCCCGTCCGCAGCTGCTCATAACGCTGTTGATAATTGGGAATCTCCATCGTTACTTCCGCCAGGCAGTCCGGATGCAGGTTACATAATTTCGAACGCCGGAAAAGTCGGACGGGCGCCAAGGGCGGCTCCTCTTGCGGCATCTCCATCGCATCGAGCAGAGGATCGAGACTCGCCAGCGAAACCACGACACAAGTAGTCGCCAGTGGATCACCCCCCTGCAGCTTCCAAGCCGTCGCCGCGGCCCGCATCCGCAACTCCTCTGTCCGCGAAGGCCCGTGTAAACGATACGCATCTACGTAACGGTCCAGCCCGATCAACTCGGCGCTATACGAAGCCGGGTAACTGAATGCAATCTCGCTCTGTTCCGGTTGCAGATCCAGGAATAGGATGGACGACCCAATCTCACGCGCCGTCCGCACAGCTTCCATGAACGGATCGCCCGTTTCCACCGGTAAATAGAGCGGCTGCTGCTCCTCATCTCCGTCGTCTTCGTCCGCCAGCAGAATGACCGACATCTTCGGCAGGCGCTCGGCCGCGCGCAGATACTCTTCGTCCAGCGTCTGCGGCAGCTCCACCGCCACCACACCCGGCCGCAGCTCTAAGAGCGTCCGCCTCACGTGCAGCGCAAACTCGATCTTGCCCGGGACTACCGGTATATAAACGAGTTTGCCCCGGGTGATTCGGGCGCCTTGATCGATAGCTGCCGACACGTTTTGATCACCTCTCAAGGCAGCGAATACCGCAACGCCTCGTCGCCCAGCACCGCCAGAATCGACTCCCCCAGTAGCGCTCGCCCCGGCCGGTCCTGCTGCGCTTTCAACTTAAGTGCGTAGCGCGCAATGTTCACCCCATCCCGCACCGTGTAACTTTCATCGGCCGCATGCGCCTGCTGCAAGAAATCTGTAACGTACTGCAAAACATCGTCGGGCGAAAAAGGTATGTTCTCCCGTAAAATCGCCAGCTCTTCTTCCCGCTCCGGAAAGTCGATCAGAATTTGCGGTTGCAGCCGCGAATGGATATACTCCGGCAGATCGAACGTCGAGGAATCCTCGTTCATCGTCGCCACCATCCGGAAATTCGGATGCGCTCGAATCTTCACGCCCGCCACAATCGATTCAATGTAACGTCGGCTGTCGAGCAGCGGTGCCAAACTCGCCCAGCTCTTCTCGCTCATCCGATTCCCTTCGTCGAGCACCGCCACCCCGCCGCGAATCATCGCCGTCACCAGCGGCGAAGCCACATACTTCAATCTGGAAGCGCCTTCGATGACCGGCGTAATCAGCAGATCTTCGGGCCGCGTATCCACCGTTGCCTGCAGGATGAACACCTCGCGCCCCAGACGTTTTCCCGCCGCGTATGCGAGCGTGGTCTTGCCCACCCCCGGTTTGCCGAGCAGCCGCGGATTCATCGGCACATCCCGCTCATGGATCACCATCCAGGCGGCCATTAGTTGGCGCAGCGCCTCCTCTTGCCCAATCCATGTAACATTCAACTCGTCGGGATGAGCCAAATGCAATTCGATGCCATCCACTGCAAACGTCATCTACGCGTTTCGCAACTCCCTTGTTCTGAAAGCCCCATCACCTTTCCATCGTAGAATGAGAGTTCTTTGGGTAATGAGTCCAAACCTGATGCGTCTCGTCTACGCGTGTGAGTTTCTACTTGCGCTCGTTGCCATCTTTACTGCCTGGTCTGAAATCGGCGGCCAGGCTACTTTGGACCTCATGAGTTGGGGTTGGAAGCTCGGTTTGAGCTTCGCCCTTGCTGCCTCCACTGTGCTCTATACGGCTGCCATCATTTCGCAGGACTCGCTCTGGACCCTCCGTTCCACCCGTTGGTTGTCCGCCATGGTGATCGTCTTACTTGTTATGGGTACCGTGACCTATTTCTACGCCATGCAGGTGGAATCCGGCGATCCCCAAGACAACGCTCCTTCGGCCGCTCACCACGCTTTGGCTTCGTTTTTTCAGAACGCATGACCCCGTCAGATTCTATTACCGGATACGCCTACTGGACGGCGCCGGACGGCTCAGCGCGAGTGATCTACTCGCTGGCTGTTTTCCATGAAATCGATGGCCTGGTGAACGAGGCCTATCGTCGCATTCCGCACGGTGGTGTGGAAACAGGCGGCTTGCTCTTTGGCAGCCGGACCAACGAGGCGCTCCAGGTCGAGGCCTTTCGCCTCATCGAGTGCCAGCATGCCTACGGCCCCAGCTTCGTTTTGTCCAGCCAGGACCTGGCCGGCATCACATCGCAGATTCAGCAAGCCGCTAGCGATCCCGAACTGAACGGCCTCGAGCCGCTCGGCTGGTTTATTGGTCATACCCGATCGGCTTTAGTCATGAATGATCGTGAAGTGCAGTGGTTCGGCGAACTCTTCCCAAACCCCGGTAGCCTCACGCTCTTAGTGAAACCGGAGCGTTTCCAGCCCACTCAATTCGGTTTTCT
>DATAYL010000512.1:0-6598 GCA_036272575.1 Bryobacteraceae bacterium
GTTTCCACCAGGCGTCGGTTCTCCTCCTCACCTGCACCCCAACGGCGTTATGGCATTTGTTGTTTCCGGTTCTATCGCATCGAAAGTCGGTGACGAACCGGAACGAGTATTCCATGCCGGGGAGGCATGGTGGGAGCCTCCGGGGGCATGCATCGCGTCTCGCGCCTTGGCGATATCCCCTCCATTCTTTTTGTTTTACTGCCCGGCTATATGCCGTTCTGGCCGGGCGTTTTAGGGCCGGCCCTCTGGATCGGAGGTGTGATCCTCACTGCGTTGGGACGGGCGCTCGAGTTCGCAGTGGAACCTGAGACCGGCTTATCGCGTCGCAACCTCGCTGCGATATAAGTGCACGTATCGGACATGGGAACACCGCCAAAAGGCTCTGTAAAATGATCTCCAGCGCGGTCCAAGCGCTGGTCCATCAGAGCGGGAAGCGTCAACATGACTACGATGATCCAAATACTGATGATTTTCGTGGTTCTGCACCCATTGGGCTGTCTTCTATTTTGCACAATCAGTTTCCCTGCCTCCGGTAGAGCTTCGTTGGAGGGCGTTTCGGATAGCGCTCACCGCGGCGTCGGTATCGAGCGGCTTTGTCAGCAATTCGAGAGCGCCGGCTTTCATGGCTTCGACCGACTTCGGCACATCTCCATAACCGGTAATGAAGATAATCGGCATGCCGATGTGTTCAGCGGCGAGTTGCTTCTGCAGTTCAAGACCGTTCAGGCCTGGAAGTGAAAGGTCAAGGACAAGACAGCTCGGGACGAGTGTTCTTGGGTAATTGAGGAATTCCTGCGCGGATACGAATGTCTCCGGCTTCCAGTTCTCATGCCGGACCAACAGCTCCAGCGATTCGCGGACCGAAACATCGTCATCAACAACGAAAACGATAGGCATGGCGGTCGACGTTGGCAAAGTCGTCACATCAAAGCCATGTCTGTGCGCCATGTTCATTATACGCGCCAGAGATTAACCGGGGTGAACCTCAAACGGCCGCGAGCGCGGTTTTGATGGCCGCAAGCAGATCTAAGTCACTGAATGGCTTGAACAGAAATCCAGCCGCGCCTTGTTCGAGCATTAGCGCACGAATAGTCTCATCTTTTTGACCGGTGATGAATATGATCGGGATCTCTTGCCCGCGACGCTTTAGCTCCTCTTGAAGTTCCAGTCCACTCATGCCCGGCATAGCAATATCCAGGATCAGACAGCTAGTCTCATCGATTGAACCGGATGATAGAAAGCCTTCTGCTGACGAAAAACCTTGAGCCGCAAAGCCAAATTCCCCAATCAGGTCAGGCAGGGACTCGCGCACCGACTGATGATCGTCAACTACCGATAGAAGCGGACGTTCGTTCCTGCTCCTGCCCTTAGGGCACTCCATGAGAACAGAATGCGCCCTGGGTGAGGGGCAGTCCATTGTGCTTTAGTATTACCTCCTCCCCCGGTTGTGAGCAGTGGACCTACACTATGCGGGGTCGGTTGATGTATGGGGTCTTGTTGACGAGAGTCTCGGCATCAGCCACCCGCTTGAAGTGCACAAGGAATCACAAACCAAAATGTAGATCCGGGCCCATCATTCTGTGTCGCCCAGAGATGTCCATGATGAGTCTCAATGATGGAACGGCTGATGGAAAGTCCGATTCCCATCCCATCGGTTTTGGTACTGTAGAACCCTTCGAAGATCTTGTCCGCAGCTTCGGGTTTGAAACCGACTCCGGCATCTTTCACGCTTAGCCGGACCTGGTTCCCCTCAGCTTGTCCAGTTCTAACCAACAACTCTCTTGCGCGATCGTCGATTGTGCTCATTGCGTCCGCAGCGTTTCGCAGCAAGTTCAGGATGACTTGCTGAAGCTGGACGCGATCGCCCATGACGAGCGGAAGGTGTTCGGCCAATTCTGCCCGCACAACCACCTGGTTTCTCTGGAGTCCAGTTAACGACAGCGCAATCACTTCTCGTGTAGCGTCATTCAAGTCCACCGATCCAGTCGCAGTCGCTTTCCGGCTGAAGAGCGCGCGCAACCGCGTGATCACCTCAGAAGCGCGGTTGGCGTCGCGAATCGTTCGACGCGCGGTTTCGAGAGCACCGTCAACGTTGGGAGGCTCGGCGGCCAGCATCCGCTGACAGGTGCTGGCGTTGGTGACAATGCCGGACAGCGGCTGGTTGATCTCGTGAGCGATTGATGCTGTCAGCATTCCGAGGCTCATCACTCTCGTAACGTGTGCAAGTTCCGATCTGGCCTTGTCGCGCGCTTCTTCCGACAAGCGGCGCGCCGTGACATCCTGAATCGCCGCGATGTACTCCAGTTGGCCATCCCGGTCCCGGGTCGCACGAGCGACTGCATGCAGGTACTTGATTGAGTGGTCAGGCATCAGCAAGCGGTAGTGCCATTCAAAGTCGTTTTCGCCGTTTCGCGCCTGTTCGACCATTTTTTCGTACAAGGTGAGATCTTCTGGATGAACTCGAGTACGGATCAGGTCAAGCGTCAGCGGCACGCCAATCTCAAACTCGTAGATGCGATACAGCTGCTCTGACCACGTGATTTCGCCTCTCGCCACGCGCCAGGAATAGCTGCCTATTTGACCGAGACGCTGGCCTTCCGCGAGGAACGCCTCGCTGCGTCGTAAAGCACTCTCTGCTTGCTTTTGTTCGCTCAAATCGACACTGAAACCCACACCTTCGTTTCCACTTCCTTCGAAGAGCGCGCCGGCGAGCAATACGGGCACCCGGCTGCCATCTTTCCGAAAATACTCTTTCTCGAATGGTCGAAATAGGCCGGTCGTTTGTAGCTCGGTTATCGCCTGTTCGTCACGAGCGCGCCATTCGGCGGGCGTGAGGTCCATCCAACGCACGCGACCGGTGGCGAGATCTTCACGGCTGTATTGCAGTATTTGGAGAAATGCGTCATTGGCCTCAGTGATTGCACCTTCGAGAGTAAACATGACGATTCCTACAACATTGGCTTCGACGAGCCGCCGGATCTTGGCTTCCAACCCACTTGCCAGTTTACGGACTTCTGCTTCTGCCTTTTGTCGCTCGGCCACCTCCTCAAAGGCGCGCGCATCGGCGATAGCGACGGCGGCGTGACTCGCAAACAACCCTAGCCAGGTGAACTCTTCTTCGTCCAGCGGCCTGCGGCTAAAGAGACCAATAACACCTAGCAGCTTCTCGTGAAAAATCAAGGGATGACCTGCAAAACTCCGAATCTCTTCACGCTCTGCCCATTCCGGTCGAACGACCCAAGTGTCCTGAGGGGTGAGGTCCTTTATGAAAATCGGATGCCGATCGGCTGCCACCTGACCAACTTTTCCCATATTCAGCGGGAATCGGGAAAACTGTCCCTGCAAAAATGACCAGTCCTCTCCTGGAGACCTGATGGGGTTTCCGGCGCTTGCGGCGAGACGAAGATGCTCTATCCCGTCTTGAAAATGTGCACCTTCCTGCCAAGCATTTGGGACGTGGACGGACGGCAGTAACCAAATGCGAACCAACGCCACACCTGGCTGCGAGGCCAGCCCTTCGACAATTTTTCGCAACACGGACTCAACATGCTGCTCTGATGTGACGGTCACAGCTAAAGAGAGCAGCGGCCCAGCCGTGATTGAGGTTTCCAAAAGAAGTTCCCCACTTGGAAAAATGACGGAAGAAAGTTTCGTGGACCATTAGCTTCGTGGTAGGTCCCCTCGCCGTATGTCGCCGACCTTACGATTCGACGTTTGAGAATGTACAGTGGCGCTCGTTCGCCCGGCTACGTTTTCCACCGCAGGTCCCTTTCTGGATGGTTGGCCGTGACATGAAGCTGCAAGTGATTTTGCGCTACAGTAGCGTGAGCTGAATTTCGCGAGTTGAGGGCACGCTCTGCGCCTAGCTTGGCGGATATGTTTACCAAGTCGGCCAGAGACTCGGCCTGCATCTTTTGCATTACCCGGCCTCGGTGTGCCTTTACGGTAATCTCGCTGATGCCGAGCTCTCCACCGACCTCTTTGTTCAACAAACCAGAGGCGACCAACGCCATTACCTGCCGTTCACGAACTGTGAGCAAGGAATAGCGGTTCCGGAGGGCGCCAATTTCCATTTCGCGAGCAAGAGCAAGGCGGCTACGGTCGAGGCTTTCCCGGACAGCGTCCACCAGAACGTTATGCTTGAATGGCTTCATCAGAAATTCGACAGCACCCGCTTTCATGGCTTGAACCGACGTGGGCACATCGCCGTGGCCCGTAATGAAGATGATCGGCATATCACTCCGCTCAAGGGCGACGCGCTTCTGGAGGTCGAGACCGTTGAGGCCTGGAAGAAACACGTCGAGCACTAGACAGCTCGGAACCAGGGGTCGCGGCCGGTTAAGGAATTCTTGAGCAGATCCGAACGTCTCTGGCTCCCAGCCTTCGAAGCGGAGTAACAATTCCAGGGATTCGCGCACCGAGACGTCGTCGTCGACAACGAACACGATTGACGTGCCGTGCGAAAATTCTGCTGTCATATCAATCTCCTGTCTGAATGGGTTCGTTACAGCTGTGTGATAGTTCATTGAAGATCCGCCGACTGCGTTCATCGCTTACTGTTAGGAGATTATCCGGGAAGTAAGGCTGCTGGAAGTAACGGCGGCGTGCGTTACGGTATGTAACGTTGAATTCAGCCCATCCCGCGCCGGAGCGCGTGGAGACCGGAGTGCCCGCGATGTATATGATCCAATGAGGAATTGACACAATCGACCCAATACGGATCGCGCGACCCTTCGCGACGAACTTGGGACGAACTTGGGGGGTCTACCCTGTCGCTGAATACTGCCATCGTTAACCAGCACCTGCATCAGGCGTTGAGGTCGCCGCTGTTTCGCAAAGCCGAACGACAGTCCCGATTTTTGCGGTTCGTGGTGGACGCCGCGCTGCAATTCCCCGAAGCAAGCATCAAGGAATTCGATATCGGAATAGCTGTGTACGACCGCCGCACCGACTACGATCCACGCACGGATCCCATTGTGCGAGTAGAAGCGGCTAGGTTACGCGCTCGTTTGCGTGAATACTACGAGGTCACGCCACCCGAGCGCGTACGCATCGATATCCCCAAGGGCCGATACGTTCCACTGTTCATTCCGGTCGAAGGTGCACCCGCGCACGTAGCCTCCGACCTGTCCATACTGGTGCGGCCATTCCGCTGCCTCAGTCCGGATCCGGGCGATCAGAATTTTTGTGATGGGCTGACCGAGGAGGTTCTCCACAAGCTCGCTCAAGATCCTCGACTGCGGGTGATTACTCAATCGGTTGCTGCTTGGCTCGAAGAAAGAGAGGGGCCCAAGCCGCGCTATCTGCTGGAGGCCAGCTTGCGGCGGTCCGGCGCGGAGATCAGGGTGGCTCTCCATCTGATGGAACTGACCGGCGGTGGTTCGACGTACTTTTCCAACATGTATCAAGCGACTATAAACGACATTTTCGCCACTCAGGAGCGATTGGCCGCGGAGATTCGCGGCGACCTCTCCGCGGCCCTGCATATCGGTAACGCGGGTAACGAGACCATCCACTAGCAATTAGCGATAGGTCAACATGGACTCGATCATGATCCGCCATTTGCGGGAAAGCGTTGCGTTGCTGCCCATGGAAGATCTCGCCCCGGTCAATGAGTTCTACAGGCGTCTATTCGAGCTCGCGCCCGAAGTGCGGCCGTTGTTCAATCGAGAGATTGGCCTGCAAGCGAAGAAATTCTCAGACATGCTCGCGTGGGTGATCGCTCACCTGGACCATACCGACGAACTGTCTAGGGAAATGCGCGCACTAGGCGCGAGCCACAGTGGCTATGGTGTTAAGATCGACCACTACGCCCCGCTTGGTTCGGCGTTGATCTGGATGTTCCAGCACACTCTGGGCGATCGCTTCACCTCGGAGATGGAAGACGCCTGGCTGGAGTTCTACGCCTTCCTCAGCTTCGAGATGGAGCGCGGTTCTCGGGAAGCGGCGCCGACTGGTACTTGTCCGTAGCCCTCAGCTATCGATACCTTCGTCCAATAGATTCGTCGTCGCACTTCTGGCTTAATCAAATTTCTGATTGCAGCACTTATGGCTACGGCAATTCACGGTCCCTCGCATCCATCGAAAACCCGAACTCCTGAAACACGGTATTCATAATGAACACTGCATCGGAATTGGAGTCATCAATGAACAGCGTACAAATCGAACAGAAGAGCTATGAGATGCCCCCGCGGGAAGGTTTCAGCGTTGCACACTTTCTCACCGTCGCCGATATCGACCGATCGGCTCGCTGGTACGAAAAGGTTTTTGGAGGTCGCATTCTGAGCACAGGCGACACCGAAGGCGCGCCCGCGTACATTCAGATCGCGAATACGTGGCTGCTTGTGAACGTCGGGGGCGGCCCGACTCCCGACAAGCCGACGGTAACGCTCAGCACCCCCGACCCGAACAAGATCAACGGCTTTATGAATATCCGCGTTGCGGATATTCAGGCCTGCTACAAATTATGGAAAAGTCGAGGAGCGGAATTCATTACGGAACCGATACCGAAGTACGGCGAGATTCGCTGCTACATCCGCGATCCTGACGGCTACATCATCGAAGTCGGACAGAGCACCGATCTCACCTACGGTTAACG